>CBIHMP010000115.1:0-11154 GCA_966211015.1 uncultured Luteolibacter sp.
CTTCCACGCGGACCCGCCGGAGGATCCCGTGGCTGCGGCGGAAACCGCCATGGCGGAACTGAGCGCCAAGGTGCTGCACCGGCGGGACCAGAACATCAAGGCGCAGATGGGAAGGCCGGACCTGCAACCGGAGGAAATGATCCGCCTGCTCCATGAGGCGAAGGAAGTTGCCGAGCTGCTGAAAGGCATCGACCAGCGCTTTGTTTTCAACGACCGGTTCGCTCCATCCAAGCCCCCTCCCAAGCCTCCTTTTTCCCGCGGAAATCGCTCGTTTTCAAAGCCTGAAATCAATCCTTGACGGCACGAAAGGTGCCCCGAATATTCCCGCCCGCTTCGGAGCCCGGTCCGCTTGCGCTATAATGGGAGAATTTTGCCTGAATTCCCCCTGACATCCCTTCTGTCCATGTCCACCAAGAAAGCTGCTTCCGCCGCCAAATCGAAGGCTTCCAAGCCGACGTCGAAGGCCGGTTCAAAACCTGCTCCCGCGAAAAAGCCGGCCCCGGCCAAAGCCACGAAGGCGGCCAAGCCCGCGCCGAAGACCGCCGCCAAGGCAAAGCCTGCGCCGGCCGCGAAGAAGCCCGCGCCCAAGACTCCGGCGAAGCCCGCGAAACCGGCTCCCAAAGCGGAAAAGCCGGCAGCGAAAGCCGCTCCCGCGAAGCCCGCCCCGGCCCCGGCGAAAGCCGTGAAACCGGCTGCCAAGCCGGCGAAGACCGCTCCCGCCAAGGTCGAGAAAGTGGAAAAGGCGAAGCCCGCCGACGCGCCGAAGAAGGAGACCTCCAAAAAGGCCGCCCTTGCCGAAAAGAAGATCGAGGCCGCTCCCGCCGCCGCGGAAGCCCCGGCCCGGACCGATTCGGACAAGCCGCGGATCGATACTCCCGAGATCCAGGAGAAGATCCGCGAACTCATCAAGCTGGCGAAGGAGCAGGAGTATCTCACCTACGACGACATCAACGAGATCCTGCCGAACGACCTCGTCGAACCGGGCGACGTGGAGGCGATCATGGAGCGGCTCCGCAACATGGAGTTCGACATCATCGACGCCTCCGAGGTGGACCGCTACAAGGACAAGAAGCGGGATGACGATGCCGACGACGTCGATGACGCGAAGGACCAGAAGCTGGATATCCTGGACGACCCGGTCCGCATGTATCTCAAGCAGATGGGCCAGGTGCCGCTGCTGACCCGCGAGCAGGAAGTCGAAATTTCAAAACGGATCGAGGATGCCGAGATCGAGGTGGCCAAGCAGCTCCACCTTTTCGGCTTCACCGCCGAGTGCTACCTCGACCTCGCCGACAAGCTTCTCAAAGGCAAGGAGCGCTTCGACCGCGTGATCCTCGACAAAAAGATCGAGAGCCGCGAGCGCTACATGAAGATCCTGCCGAAGCAGTGCGAACAGCTCAAGCAGCTCCACGAGGAGAACGACGATCTCTTCCGCCAGATGTCGGCGAAGAATCCCCGCGGCAAGAAGAAGCTGGAAGACCAGTTCGCCAAGAACCTCCAGACCCTGCACCGCCTCTACACCCGCTTCTACTTCAAGCAGAAGGTGGTGGAGGATTTCTGCGAGCAGGTGGAGGACTACCAGCAGAAGTTCTGGAAGTACGGCCGCAAGGTGCAGTCCGATCCCGAGGACAAGGAGTTCGTGACCAAGCTCCGCGAGATCCAGCAGCGCTGCTGGCATGAGGCCGAGCAATTCGACGACACCAACAAGAACCTCCGCCACTGGCTGAAGGAGGCACTCAAGGCGAAGACCGAGATGGTAGAGGCCAACCTGCGCCTCGTCATTTCCATCGCCAAGAAATACACCAACCGCGGCCTCTCCTTCCTCGATCTGATCCAGGAGGGCAACATGGGCCTGATGAAGGCGGTCGAGAAATTCGAATACCGCCGCGGATACAAGTTCTCCACGTATGCCACCTGGTGGATTCGCCAGGCCATCACCCGCTCGATCGCCGACCAGGCCCGCACCATCCGCATCCCGGTGCACATGATCGAAACGATCAACAAGCTGATGCGGGTGCAGAAGCAGTTGGTGCAGGAATACGGCCGCGAGCCCTCCCCGGAAGAAATCGCCGAGGAAATCCACCTGCCCGTGGAGCGCGTGCGAGCGGTGCTTAAGATGGCCCAGCAGCCGATCTCGCTGCAGGCACCCGTCGGCGACTCGGACGACACCTCCTTCGGCGACTTCATCGAGGACAAGTCCGCGGACAACCCGATGGAAGAGGCGGGCTTCTCGATGCTCAAGGACAAGATCAAGGACGTCCTCGACACGCTCACGGAGCGTGAGCGCGAGGTGCTCGAGCAGCGCTTCGGCCTGAAGGACGGCTACAGCCGCACGCTGGAAGAAGTGGGCCGCCAGTTCCAGGTCACCCGCGAGCGTATCCGCCAGATCGAGGCTAAGGCCCTCCGCAAGATGCGCCACCCCACCCGTATCCGGAAGCTCGAAGGCTTCATCGAGCTGCCGGGAGCGTGAGTCTCCTTTTCAAGAAAGCCGGTTCCGCAAGGGACCGGCTTTCCTTTTGCTAGTCCGCGGGCGTTCTCCACGGGGCAAAGCCTTGCTAACAAGGTGAACAGGCACCGTTGTTTTCTCCGGCAAAGAAAGCGGCCAGCGGGATTAACCAGGTGGTGAGTTCCCTTTCATCCTTGCTGCTGCTCCTGGCGACCTGGCTGATCGCCATGATGGCGACGGCGACCGAGGTTAGTCTGACGAGCGAAGCCGAGGGAGAACGCCGCGGCGTAAGCATTGCACCCGTCTTTCCACTCCTTCCGCTGCTCCAATGGGGCATCGCGGCGGCGATTGATCACTATTACCCTCAGTGGGGTACTTGGCTTCTGGTTTACCCGTGCGTCGTAGTTCTGCCCGCCGCTTCGTGGCGCTTCGCGAAGTACCTGCGCAAGCTTCGGGAACGCCAGCTCCGCCTTCACCCGTAAAGCCGCAAAAAGGCGGTGGCGTCATTGCCACCGCCTTGAAGATCCTTGGTGGATTCCACCCTCAGGTCCCGCTGTCGCCCACGATCCGCTGGGCCGGGCTGCCTTTCCCGCGGAGCTTGAGGTTCAGCATTTCCACGCCCAGCGAGAAGGCCATGGCGAAGTAGATGTAGCCCTTCGGAATGTGGAAGTGCAGGCCTTCCGCCATCAACGCGGTGCCGATCAGGATCAGGAAGGAAAGCGCCAGCATCTTCACTGAAGGATGCTTCGAGACGAAGTCGCTGATGGCACCGGAGGACACCATCATCACGCCCACGGAGATGATCACGGCCAGGGCCATCACGGTCAGGTCCTTCGCCATCCCGACGGCGGTGATGACCGAATCCAGCGAGAAGATGATATCGATCATCGCGATCTGGACGAGGATCGCTCCCAAGCTCGCCACGGCTTTCGCGGCATGGCCTTCCTCATGGCCCTCCAGCTTGTGATGGATTTCCTTGGTGGACTTCCAGATGAGGAAGATGCCCCCGCCCAGGAGGATCAGGTCGTTCACAGATATTCCCAGCGCCCGGCCGTGCTCCTTCGCGGCCGGCACCATCTCCCAGAGGATCGGATGGATGGGAATCTGGAAAAGCGGGGCCACCAGACCCATGATCCACTTCAGCGTGAAGAGCAGCAGCAAGCGCATCACCATCGCCAGACCGAGGCCGATGAAGCGCGCCTTCTTCCGCTGCTCCAGCGGCAGGCGGTCCACCAAGATGGAGATGAAGACGATGTTATCGATGCCCAGGACGATCTCCAGCAGCGTAAGCGTGAGCAGGGCGGCCCATGCATCGGGACTGGAATACCAGGGCCCTGCGATGTCCGGCATCGATACATTCGCGGCGAGCAGCGAGAACCCGGCGGCTACGGAGGAAATCGATTCAAACATGACGCGGGGGAGATAGGCGCTCCCGCGGCGCGGCGCAAGCTCTCGCGATCACGCGGCGGTGAATTCCAAGGCGCGCTGCTTCATCTGGGTGGCCATCAGGTTCAGCGCGTTTGCCCGGGTCGGTGCCAGATGCTCCTTCAGCCCGGTGCGATCGATGAAAGAAAGGTCGGCGGAGAGGATGGCGTCGGGTGTTTCACCGTCGAGCACGCGGACGAAAAGAGCGATCATGCCCTTGGTAATCACGGAATCGGAATCCGCGAGATAGTGCACTTTCCCGCCGGAGCTGCGGGCATCCAGCCAGACCTGGGATTGGCAGCCTTTGATCAGATTTCCGGGCGTCTTCGTCTCCTCCGGCATCGGCTGCAGCTTGCGTCCCAGGCCGATCACGTATTCGTAGCGCTCCTGCCAGTCCGGGAAAAAGGACAGCTCCTCCAGGATCTCCTGCTGTTTGTCGGCGATGCTCATCGCGCCCACAGGGAAAGGCGGGACGCTGGGGAATGCACGCGGAAAGTGGCCCCGGCTGCCCGAGGATTCACTCCGCCGGGATCGTCACCGGGATCCGCACCGTGTTGTTCTCGTAGTTGAACTCCGGCAGGATGCCGTCCGGGTTGACGGTGAGCTCCAGTTGGTAGTTTCCCGCGGGAAGATCGCCGATCTCGATCCACTGACCCGGGAGGCCGCTGTCGTACACATCACCCCAGCCGGCTTGGATTCCTTGGGCACCACAGCTGAAGCGCTTGCGTCCGGCGGCCCCTTTGTCCCAGCGGATATTGTCGAGGAGGCAGAAGCTCACCTTCCGGCTGCTGCGTACTTCAGTGCCCTCCGAATCCAGCAGGCGGGAAGCGGCGAAGCCCTTGAAGTGATAGTGGCCGTGGCAATCGTGGTATTCAAAGAAAGGATTGTCCTCCGGGGCGGGCATCACGATGTCCTGCGCGCCGATATTCCGCACCTCCGTGCTGTAGCGGAGCAGCCGCCGCTCGCCCGCACCGATCAGGCCCTCGATCACCTCGCAGGTGGTCTCTCCGAAGGTCTCCGTGCTCACGTAGGGGCGGAGGGCATCCGCCCAAGGCAGAAGATCGGGCCCGTCGCCCGCCACGGCAGCCATCAGGGTGCGGCCGGAGAAGTTGGAGGCGGCATCGAGCGCGATGTAGTAGTCTCCCGCGAGGGTCTCCGGAACAACCACCCGCCCCGGATGACGCAGTGTCGGCGCGCCCTTAACCGGCTTCCCCGTAGGCGGCACCTCCCCGTGGAGCACTGAAATCAAGGATTTCCCCTTCCCTCCTTCGGTCTGGACGCTCAGGCGCTCGCCCGCACCCACCGTGACCCGGAACAGGTGCCGGCCGCCCTTCATGGAGGCCAGGTGGGAGATGCTGCGGGTGTTCACCAGATCGATCACGTCGTCAGGCGGACGGACCTGATAGAAGGCCTCGCCCACGGGGCCGGCCATACCGGTGGAGCTGAAGACGCGGGCCTTGACGGTGGTGTCCTGCGTGATCTGGAGGCGGGCAGGGGCCACCGGGGAGTCCGGACCCGGATCCGAGCCGTCCGTGGTGAAGCGGATCACGGACTTCTTCGCCTTCGCCTTGATAGTGCAGGAGACATCTCCCGGATAGATTCCGGGCAGCGGCGAGAAAACGGGCAGCGGCAGCGCGCCCTTGGCACGGCTCGTGAGGACATGCAGTTGCACGCCCGCATAGCCCCCGTCCGCCTGCAGGCCGACGTACCACACCCCCTCTTCGGGCTCCGGCACGCGGATCTGCTGGCGCGTCCCGGGGTAGCGGGAGGCGAAGTCCGTGTCGTTGCCATTGTAGGTCGGGTGCGCTCCCTGCCGGACAAAGAGATCCACATTCCCCGTGCCGCCGCTCGTGATGACATTCAGGCGGGCGGTGTCAGCGGGCACGATCACCTTGTAAACGACGAAGGCGTGGGGATCGCTGGAGACAAGGCTGCGCTGGGGAACGCCGGGCTGGACGATCTTCGGGAAAGGGGTGGCCTCGAAATGCGCGCGAAGCGGCAAAATCGAGAGCAGGCAGAGGAGCACCCGGAGGGCGGATTTCATGGCGGGAGTTTTCCCGAATCCGCCCGACAGGAAAGGCGGAACTTCCAGTGATCTGAAATCCCTATCTCAGCATGGCCAGCGCCTTGTCCACGGCGGTCACCAGAGCATCCACCTCGGCATCCGTATTGTAGATCGCGAAAGACGCGCGGGTGGTGCCCGTGATGCCGAAACGCGCCATCAGCGGCTGGCAGCAATGGTGCCCCGTCCGCACGGCAACGCCCATCTGGTCGATCAAAGTCCCCAGATCATAGTGGTGAACCCCCTCGATCCCGAAGGACAGGGCGCCCGCACGGTCCGGCGGCCCGTAGAGACGCACTCCGGCCACGGCGGCGAGACCCTCCGCGGCCCTGCGGATGAGGCGGTCTTCGTGGGATTTGATCGCGTCCCAGCCGATGCCCCCAGCGAAATCCAGCGCGGCGGCGAGCGCGATGGCACCCTCGATATTGGGGGTGCCAGCCTCGTATTTGAACGGCAGGTCGTTATAGGTGGTTTTGGCGAAGGTGACTTCCTTGATCATCTCTCCCCCGCCCCGCCACGGCGGCAGGGAATCGAGCACGTCCTTCTTGCCCCACAGGACCCCGATCCCGGTGGGCGCGTAAACCTTGTGCCCGGAAAGCGTGAGGAAATCCGCTCCCAGCGCCTGGACGTCCATCGGCAGGTGCGGAGCGGCTTGTGCCGCATCGATCAGCACCAGCGAGCCGGCGGCCTTTGCGGCGGCAACCATCTCCATGACCGGGTTCACCGTGCCGAAGGCATTGGAGATCCAGGTGAAGGCGGTCACACGGGTGCGATCGGTCAGCAGCACCTTGAAGGCTTCCTGATCCAAGGTTCCGTCGTCGTGGCACGGGATCACCCGCAGCATGGCACCCGTGCGCTCGCACAGCATCTGCCACGGCACGATGTTCGAGTGATGCTCCAGCGCGGAAATCAGGATCTCATCGCCGGGGGCGATCGCCCCGGAAAGCGCGAGCACGGAGGAAACAAGGTTGATCCCGTCGGTGGTCCCCGCGGTGAAGATGACTTCGGCCGGATCCGCCGCATTCAGATGCCGCGCCACCGTTTGCCGCGCGGCCTCGTGGGCCGCCGTAGCTGCCCGCGCGAGGTGGTGGGTGCCGCGGTGGATATTTGCATTCAGCTCCTCGTAGTAGCGGCGGGAGGCATCGAGCACGGCGCGCGGCTTCTGGCTGGTCGCCGCGTTGTCCAGATAGACGAGCGGACGGCCGTTCACCGTCCGGCTGAGGATCGGGAACTCGCTGCGGATCGTGGAGGGATCGAAGGCCATGTGGGCAAGGGAAACTCGGGACGGGGCGGCTGCACGCGAAAAAGTCGGCGCGACCGGCCTCAGGATTGCGGAGGGAGGTGCTCGGAACAGTATTCCTTCCCGTCCGGGGTCACGAAGAACTCGAGATCCGCGGGATCGCGCTCGGTGCGCTGGCAGACCTCGCATTTGTGGAAAGGCACGCTCTCCGGGAGCTTGGAGACGTTGAACTTCCTCCGGCGGGAGGCCGCCTTCACCAGGGACTTCCGGCCATGGATGACATCGGGCAGCACCCATAGGAAGTAGGGCAGCATCGCGGGCAGCACCAGGAAGAGCGTAAAAGGGTGCGTCACTGCATTGATCAGCATGATGACGGCGGTGATTCCCGCCAAGATGCGGACTTGAACAGGGATCAGGAAAAAGATCAGCAGCTCGTATTTCGGAAACAGGGTCGCGAAAGCGAAGAACATGCTGGTGAAAAGCATGCTACCCCCGCCCGGCAACCCGAAGCCGAGGATGAAATTGACCGCCAACATGCCCGCCCAAGCCGCGAAAATGTAGAGCGTGGTGCGGGTGGCACCCCACGCATTCTCCAAGGAGTCGCTGATCAGGAAGGAAAGCTGAACCAGGATATAGAGCATGAAAACGCCCCATGCGCTGAAGCTTTGCAGGCCCATCGGGGCAAAGATGAAGGTGAAGATCCGCCAGACCTCCCCGGCAAAAATCTTTCCTCTATCGAAATCCAGCAGGTCCGCGATGTCCGGGCGCGCCCATTGGCACGCATAGCCGATCACACCCAGAAAGGTGAGGTATTTGAAAAGCCCGGGGAAGGAGATCCACTCCATCCGCCGTTCGATGCTGTCGAGCCAACGCACGGCGGCAGGAAAGCCCCTCCCGCTCCGGCTGACAAGGCGCAAGGGTGATCCGGGGTTGCCGGGGAAGCGGACCCGGCTAGGGTCCGGGAGTCACCCCGCATGAGCGAGCTTCCGGCTTCCGTCCCCCCGATCGATGCCGGCTTGGAGAAAACCCGGCGCTATCTGCCATGGGTGGTGGCCGTGGCGCTTTTCATGCAGCAGCTCGACGGCACCATCGTGAACACGGCGGTACCGACCATGGCGGCATCGCTGGGGGTGGCCTCCCTGAGCCTGAAATCGGTGCTCACCAGCTACACCATCGCGATCGCGGTGCTGATCCCGCTGAGCGGCTGGCTGGCGGACCGCTTCGGGACGAAGCGGGTCTTCGGCTTCGCCGTGGCGATCTTCACCCTCGGGTCGTTGGCATGCGGGATCTCCCTGAACCTCCCGATGCTGGTGGCCTCGCGGGTGCTACAGGGCATCGGGGCGGCTTTCATGATGCCGGTGGGACGGATCGCGCTCCTGCGGACCTTCCCGAAATCGGGCATCCTGCGGGCGATGAATTTCGTCATCATCCCGGCACTGCTCGGTCCCCTGCTGGGGCCCCTCACCGGCGGGCTGATCGTCCACTGGCTGCCGTGGAGGATGATTTTCTTGATCAACCTACCCATCGGGATCCTCGGGCTCTGGCTGGTGAAAAAGCACATGCCGGATCATCGGGCGAATGAAGCGGAGCCACTGGACACGAAAGGCTTCCTCTTGTTCGGCACCGGGATCGCGTCGCTCTCCTGGGTGCTGGAGGTCTTCGGGGAGCACCGGCTGGACACGCTCCGGGTGGGGGTCTGGGCGCTAGTCTCGCTGGTCCTGATCGGCAGCTATTTCTGGCACGCCATCCGGGTGCCGCAGCCGCTCCTGCCCGTGGATCTTTTCCGCATCCGCACCTTCCGCGTTTCGGTGGCGGGCGGCTTCCTGACCCGCTTGGGAATCAGCGGGATGCCCTTTCTCCTGCCGCTGCTCTACCAGCTCGGCATGGGCTTCAGCCCGTGGCAGGCGGGCCTGCTGGTGATGCCCCAGGCGCTTGCGGCGATCGGAATGAAGCTACTGGTGCAGCGGATTCTCGGGCGCTTCGGCCACCGCCAGGTGCTGGTGTACAACACCGCCTTGATGGGCCTGATGATCGGGGCCTTCTCGCAGGTAGGGCCCGGTACGCCCGTGTGGGTGATCCTCGTTTTCAGCGCGCTCCAGGGCAGCGTTTCCGCCCTTCAATTCACCGCCATGAACTCGCTGGCCTATGCGGATACGAGTGACGCGGAGGCCAGCGACGCCAGCACCATCGCAAGCACTGCCCAGCAGCTCTCGATCAGCTTCGGCATCGCCTTCGCCTCGCTCGTCACGGCGTGGTTCCTCGGCGCGATCGAGCGCTCCGACACCTCCTCGCTGGTGCCCGCGCTGCACAAGGCCTACCTGCTGCTGGGACTCCTGAGCGTCGCCAGCGCCGCCACGTTCCTGACCCTGAGGCGCGAAGACGGTGCGAATGTCAGCGGGCACGGCCGGACATCGCCGGCACGGGAGGAAGTCACCTGAACCTCCGCGCCCCGAGCCAAAGCAGGGCGGGCACGCCGATGCTGAAGGCCATGGCCCAGCCCGGAAGATCCCGCCCGACCGCGCCGATCCACGCGTAGAGGAATCCCACCGGCACGCTGCCGCAGGCCAAGGCCGCGGCAAAGCGTCCGAAAGGCATGCGCACCAAGCCCGCCGTGCAGGAGAGCGCCTCCGGCAGGATCGGCACCGCGCGGGAGAGCGCGATCATCCAGCCGCCACCCCGCGCAAAGAGCAGCTTGCCCTTCTCGAAATCCAGATTGCCCAGGAGCTTACGGGCCGCTTTCTCGCCGATCAGGCGCCCGACCCCATAGCCGCAGAGCCCGCCGAGCATGCTACCGGCGGCCGCGATCAGCCCGCCCGCGGCAGCTCCATAGATCCACCCGAGCGCGGACATCACCACCGTACCCGGGACAGGCAGCAACAGATCCGCCACCAGCAGCGCGATCCCCGCAGCCCAGGCCCACGGACCGGTGGCGGCAAGCCACGCCACCGCGCCCTCCAGCGTGAAGCGCTCCTCCCATGCCCCGCCCCAGACGAGCCAGGTGACGAGCACCAGCGCGGAGAGGGCTACGAACCAGGCAATCAATCTCATGGCGGTACACTCAGAAGACCCACCACGCCAGAAGCGCCAGGGTCACCAGACAGACGAGATCCAGGACCGCGCCGGATTTCAGCATCTGCCGCTGCGGGATTCTGCCGGTGGCGAAGACGATGGCATTCGGCGGGGTAGCGACGGGGAGCATGAAGCCGCACGAGGCCGCGAGCGCCAAGGGGATCACCAGCTTCGCCGGCGGGAGATCGAGCTCCTTCGCGATCGAGTAGAAGATCGGTACCATCAGTGCCGCGGAGGCGGTATTGCTGGAAAATTCCCCGAGCAGGATGACGAAAAGCAGGGCCGCGCCGATCAGGAGCAGGGGCGGCCAAGCCCGGACCAGATCCACAATCTCCCGCGCCATGAAAAGGCTCGCGCCGGTCGCCTCCAGCACGTTGCTCAGCGCGATCCCGCCGCCGAAGAGGAGCAGCACGCCCCACTCCGTGCCGCGCTCGATCTCCCGCCACCCCACGACCCGGCATAGCACCAGCGCCACGACCCCTAGAAGGGCGATCACGGTATCCATCGAGTTTGCGATTTTCAACGCGGCAGCCAGCGGTCCGCTGAAGATCCAGCCGAGCCCGACGAGGGCGAAGATCAGGACGGTGGTAATCCTCGCCGCACTCCACCGGAAGTCCGTCCTCTCCGGCAGGGCGAAGGGCACCTTCAAGGGACGGAAGATAAGCCGAAGCACCACTACCATCAGCGGCAGGAGCAAGAGCACGGAGGGGATCCCGAATTTCAGCCACTCGGTGAAGCCGATGCCGAGTTCCCGCGCCGCGATACCATTCGGCGGGGTACCGACCAAGGTGCCGAGTCCGCCGATGCTGGCCGCATACGCGGTACCCAGCAGCAGGTACACGGAATTCCGGGACGTGTCTTCCTTCGTGCAGATCTGACCCAGGATCCCGAGCACCAGGGGGATCATGAGCG
>CBIHMP010000116.1:0-11111 GCA_966211015.1 uncultured Luteolibacter sp.
GCTGATGCCATACTGGGCGCGCGTCTGCTCGACATTGAGCGCCGCCACCCGCAGGTCGCGGTTGTTTTCGAGCGCGGTGGAAACCAGGCGCTCGAGGCGCGGATCCGCGATGAACTTGCTCCACGCGATACCCGCGGAAACGCCCCCGCCGCCGCTGCCGGGATAGTTTTCCGAAACCGGGGAACCGACCCGGTCGAGAGCAGGCTCCATGTTGCAGGCGGCAAGCAGGACCGGGAGTGTTAGAAGAAAAAGCTGCGGCTTACGCATGACGGATGTCTCCGGTTAGAGTCTGGGAGGCGGTTTCGGATTCCGGATTTTTGGAACGGCTGAAGCGTTTCGTGATCTTGCGAACCACGACATAGAACACGGGCACGAGGAATACCGCCAGCACCGTGCCGGAGATCATGCCCCCTGCTACACCCGTGCCAATCGCATTTTGACTCGCGGAACCCGCTCCGGTGCTGATGACCAGGGGCACGACCCCGAGCACGAAGGCCATGGAGGTCATGAGGATCGGCCGCAGGCGCAGCTTCACCGCCTCCAGCGTGGCCTCGATCAGGCCCTTGCCCGCCTTTTCAAGATCGAGCGCGAATTCGATGATCAGGATCGCGTTCTTCGTTGAAAGACCGACGGTCGTGAGCAGCCCCACCTTGAAATACACGTCATTCGGCAGATCCCGGAAGGTCGCCGCGGCGAGGGCACCCAAGATCCCCAACGGCACCACCATGATGACCGCCACCGGGATCGACCAGCTCTCGTAAAGTGCGGCGAGGCACAGGAACACGATCAGCACGGACACCGCGTAGAGCATCGGTGCCTGATTGCCGGAGATGCGCTCTTCCAGCGACTGGCCGCTCCAGGAGTAGCCGATGCCGGGAGGAAGCTGCTCCGCCAGTTTCTCCATTTCCAGCATGGCATCCCCGGAGCTCCGGCCGGGAGCGGCGGAACCGACGATATTTACAGCGGGCAGACCGTCGTAGCGCTGGAGCTGGGGCGAACCGAAAGCCCACCGGGTGGATGTGAAGGCGGAAAGCGGCACCATCTTGTCCTGGTTGTTCCGCACGTAAACTTCCCCGAGATCGCTTGTCTTCATCCGGAAGGGAGCATCGAGTTGCACGATCACGCGCTGCACGCGGGTGCCGTTGACGAAATTGTTCACGTAGGCCGACCCGAAGGCTGTCTGCATGGTGGTATTGATATCGGCCAGGGAAATTCCAAGCGCGCTCGCCTTGTCCTGATCGATGTCGATCTTCATCTGGGCGGTATCGTTGAGACCCTGCGGCCGCACGCCCGCGAGCACCGGATTCTGTGCCGCCATCCCGAGCATCTGGTCGCGCGCCGCCATCAACTTTTCATGGCCTACGCCCCCGACATCCTGAAGCCAGAAGTCGAAGCCCGAGGAGGTTCCCAGCTCGGGGATGGCGGGAGGATTGAGCGGGAAAACCATCGCGTCCTTGATGCCGCCGAGACCCATCAGGCCCCTTTTGATGACCTCTTGCACGCGGTGTTCCTTGCCCTCGCGCTCCTCCCACGGTTTCAGGCGCAGGAAGGCGAGACCCGAGTTCTGGGCCTTTCCGGTGAAGCTGAAGCCGGCCACCGTGAAGTAGTGCTCGATCTCGGGTTGCTGCGCGAAGTACTCCTCGACCTTGCGCAAGACCTCGCCGGTGCGCTCGTCCGTCGCGCCATCCGGCAGCGACACCAGCGTCAGGAAATAGCCCTGGTCTTCTTCCGGCAGGAAGGAGGAGGGCATTTTCTTGTAGAGGTATCCGACCAGCACGCTCACGGCAATCAACGCTACGATCCCCGACCATGCCTGCTTCAGGAAGCCGCCGACCATCCGCTGGTAGCGGTTGGTCGTGGCGTCGAAGGCCCGGTTGAACCAGCCGAAGAACCCGCGTTTCGCGTGATGGTGACCTGCATCCACTTGCTTCAGCAGCGTGCCGCAGAGCGCCGGTGTCAGCGACAGCGCCAGGAAGACCGAGAACAGCATGCACGACACCATCGCCATGGTGAACTGCCGGTAGATCGTGCCGACCGAACCGCCGAAGAAGGCCATTGGGATGAACACCGCCGTGAGCACGAGCGTGATGCCGATGAGGGCACCGGTGATCTGGCCCATCGCCTTGCGGGTGGCTTCCTTCGCCGGAAGGCCCTCCTCGCTCATGATGCGCTCCACGTTCTCCACCACCACGATCGCATCGTCCACCAGGATGCCGATGGCCAGCACCATGCCGAACATGGTCAGCACGTTGATCGAGAAGCCGAAGGCCGCCATCATGCCGCAGGTGCCGAGCAGGGCAACCGGGACCACGAGCGTAGGGATGAGCGTGGCGCGGAAATTCTGGAGGAAGAGATACATCACCAGGAAAACGAGGATGATTGCCTCCACCAGGGTCTTGATCACTTCCTTCACCGAAATCTTGACGAAGACCGAGGTGTCCAGCGGATAGGTCACCTTCACCCCCGGCGGGAAGAACTGCTGCAGGCGCTCCACCTCGGCGCGCACGGCGTCCGCCGTATCCATCGCGTTACCCGTCGGAGCCAGCTTGATCGCCGCCGCCGTGGTCGGGTGGCCGTCGATCCATGCTTTCGTGGAGTAATCCTGGCCGCCGAGTTCGACGCGGGCCACATCCCGCAGATACACGCGCGAGCCGTCCGTATTCACCCGCAGCACGATGTCCTGGAATTGCTCCGCCTCGCGGAGGCTGGCGCGGCCTTGGAGGATGATGTTAAGCTGTTGGTTCGGCACCGCTGGCAGCGAGCCGAGCTGACCCACGGGGATCTGGGCATTCTGCGCCTGGATGGCCGCATTGATATCGGCGGGGGTGAGCTTGTAGCTCGTCAGTTTGTCGGGATCGAGCCAGATGCGCATGGCATACTGGGTGCCGAACTGGATCACCTCGCCTACCCCCTCGATCCGCCGCAAGGGGTCGAGGACATTGGTCGCGAGATAGTTCCCGAGGGAGATGGCGTTCATGCTCCCGTCCTCGGACGAAAGCGCGATGAACATCATGAAATTGCGCGTCGCCTTCGCCACCACCACACCCTGCTGCTGCACGGTCTGCGGGAGGCTTGGCGTGGCGAGCTGCACCTTGTTCTGCACCTGCACCTGCGCCACGTCCGGATCGGTGCCCGGCTGGAAATACAGGGTGATGGTCGCCGAGCCGTTGGCGTCGCTCGCCGACGACATGTAGAGCAGGTTGTCGATGCCGTTGAGCTGCTGCTCGATTACGGACGTCACCGTGTCCGTCAGCGTTTCGGCGGAGGCACCCGAGTAGTTCGCCGTGATCGAAATCGACGGCGGTGCGACCTGCGGATACTGCGCTACCGGCAGCTTCGTGATCGAGATGATCCCGACCAGCGTGATGAGGATGGACACCACCCAAGCGAAAACGGGGCGGTCGATGAAGAAACGGGCCATCTTGGAAAAGGATTATTGACTGAATTTTGCTTTCTAACGGGCGAAGCCGCGCGACAAAGGCAGGTCCCGGAGGACCTTCCCGCCGGAAGCCCCGGATCCTCGCTCAATGCCCGCTCGGCGCGGCCGCGGTCTCCTTGCTCGTTTCGCTCTTGGGGACGAAGGGCTCGGGAATTACGGGAGCTCCCGGCCGGGCCTTGAGCTGTCCCTCCACGATGACCTGCTCCCCTGCCTTCAAGCCGGAGGAGACCACCCACTTGTCGCCTACGGCATCTTCGGTCTGGATCATCCGGAGTTGCGCATTGTTGGCATCGTCCACCACGAGCACGCTGCCCATCCCGCCCTGGGTCCGGGTTACCGCGCGTTGCGGCACCGTGACCACGTTTTCTTTCACGGCTTGAACCACGCGCACGCGGGCAAACATCCCCGGCAGGAGGATCCTCTCGGGATTCGGAAATTCAGCCCGCAAGCTTACCATCCCGGTCGTTTCGTCCACGGATGCCTCGGAAAACAGGATCTTCCCCTCCAGCGCGTATTCCGTGCCGTCCTCCAGCAGCAATTTCGCCGCGGCCTTGCCGGGCTCCACTTGGGAGATCTCGCCGCTCTTCGCCGCACGCTTCAGGGCAAGCAGGTCCGACGCGGATTGCGTGAAATCGAAATAGATCGGGTCGAGCTGCTGGATCACCGCGAGCAAGGTCGCATCGCCTTCCCCGACCAAGGCACCCTCGGTGACCTGGGCCTTGCCTGCGCGCCCCGCAATCGGGGCCGTGACCGTGGCGTAGCCCAGGTCGAGCTCGGTGGTCTTCAGGGCGGCGGTTGCGGCTTTTAGTTCAGCGGTGGCCACCTTCACGGCGGATTCCGCATTATCGTAGGCCTGCTTGCTCACCGCATTCGAGCTGACCAGCGTCTGGTAGCGGTCGAGCTGGGTCTGCGCCTGGTGGAGATTTGCTTCGGCCCGGGCGAGGGCGGCGGCGGCGTTTTCCTTCGCGGCTTCCAGCGGCGCGGGATCGATTTTGAAGAGGAGATCGCCCGCCTTCACGTCCGCACCTTCCTGATAAGTCTTTTCCAGCAGGATGCCGGAGACCCGGGCGCGGACTTCCGCCACCCGCACGGCGTCGATACGCCCCGGTAGTTCGCGGGTGATGCTCACGGTTTCCGTAGCGGCCGGTACTACCGAAACGGCAGCGGGCGGCATCTGCGGAGGCCCCGCCGCCTGCTTCTTCCCGCAAGAGGGAATCAACAGCAGCGAGGTCAGGGGAAGGAAAAGGACTGGACGCATGGCGGAAGGGATGAAAAATTGTTACTCTGAAACAGCCGTTTCAGACACGCGCTTACTAAACACGAGTTTCAGCGCCGCGGAATGACTTTGAAGTTTCCAAGGTGGTAACCTCAGGTTACCAGTGCCGCGGGAATGGAACTTCGGCACCTGAGATATTTCGTCGCCGTGGCGGATGAGTTGAACTTCCGCCGGGCTGCCGAGCGCCTGAACGTGACCCGTCCGGCACTCAGCAAGCAGATCAAGGATTTGGAAGAAGAAACTGGCCTGCGCCTGCTGGACCGGGATACCGTGCGCGTCTCCCTGACGGATGCGGGCTCCGTTTTCCTGGCAGAAGCGCGGTCGATCCTTGGCGATGTCGAGAACGCCGTGCAGCGCGCCAAGGAGGCTCAGGACGGCAGGCGCGGCGAAATCCGGATCGGCTCGGTGGGCCAAATCGCAGCCGGCTTTTTGCCGGAGGCTCTGCGTGCCTTCCGCGGCACCTTTCCGGAGGTCGAAGTTGCTTTCGTGGAAATGACGCCGCCGGAGCAGCTCCAAGCCCTGGCGAAGAACGACATCCACCTCGGCTTCGCTTATGGGCGCGAAACCGAGAACGTGCCGGGCATGTCGAGCCTGCTGCTCGTCCGGTCCACCTTCGGCATCTCGATGTCAAAGGATCACCCCCTCGCCACCCGCCGCTCGGTGAGGCTGGAAGACCTGAGCGACCAAACCGTCCTGTGCGTGGGTGATGAGAAGCACTCCACCCATCGCCGCGACATCCTCGCGATGTTCTCCGAGTCAGGCGTGTCGCCACACGCCACACGGCAGATTCTCGGCTTTGAATCCCTGCTTACCATGATCGCCGCGGATCAGGGCATCTCGTTCCTGCCCGAAATCCTCGATCTCCGCAGCACCCACGGCATCGTGACCATTCCCTTGCTTACCGACCGCTCGCGGGTGGACTTCACCATGTGGGCGGTCTGGAAAGCGGAAGGCACCTCGCTGCTGGTGCGGAATTTCGTGCGCTTGCTTGAACGGAACCGTCCGGTGGAGCCCCCGATCATGGGCGTGGCGTGACGCCAACGAACCTCGCTTCCGGGAGACGCCTCCGCCAGATGAAGACCGGCTTTCACCCTCACTCCCACTCGATGCTCGCCGGGGGTTTGGTCGAGATGTCGTAGAGCACGCGGTTGATTCCCTTCACCTCGTTGAGGATGCGGTAGCTGGTTTCGCGCAGGATGTGGTAGGGCAATTCCACCCAATCGGCGGTCATCGCGTCCTCCGAAATCACCGCACGCAGGCTGGCGGCCCATTCGTAGGAGCGTTCGTCGCCTTTCACGCCCACCGTCTTCACCGGCACGAGCGCGGCGTAGGCCTGCCACACCTTTTCATACCAACCGTGCTCTTTGAGCCGGGAGATGAAGATCGCATCGCACTCGCGGATGATATCGAGCTTCTCCTCGGTGATGTCGCCGGGGCAGCGCACTGCCAGGCCGGGTCCGGGGAAAGGATGGCGCCAGAGGATATCGTGCGCGATGCCCAGCAGGGCCCCGAGCGCGCGGACCTCGTCCTTGAATAGCTCTGCCAGCGGCTCCAGCACCTTCCCCTCGGCCTGAAGTTCCAGGATCCGGTCCACGCGGTTGTGGTGGGTCTTGATCTTCGAGGCCTTGGACTTCGCGTTCGACGCGCTCTCGATCACGTCGGGGTACAGGGTTCCCTGCGCCAGCATTTCGGCATCGCCGACGGCATCCCAGAAGGTGTCGATGAAG
Source organism: uncultured Luteolibacter sp. (assembly GCA_966211015.1). Classification (GTDB taxonomy): domain Bacteria; phylum Verrucomicrobiota; class Verrucomicrobiia; order Verrucomicrobiales; family Akkermansiaceae; genus Haloferula. The sequence continues at coordinate 6,443 of CBIHMP010000116.1, forward strand.
AGTTCGCCGATGATCTTCCGCTTCGCCTCGGGATCGGACACGCCGGCAAGGGCGCCGAGGAAGCGTTCGGAGGCATCGATCGTTTCGATCTTCACGCCCATGCGGTGGAAGTTGTTCTGCACCTCCTGGGTCTCGTTCTTCCGCATCAGGCCGTGATCCACGTAGATCGCCCGCACGTTCACCCCCGCCTCATGCAGGAGCACGGCGAGCACGGTGCTATCCACCCCGCCGGAGACGCCGCAGACTACCTGCTTGGTGCCGACGGTCGCGCGGATGCCCTCGATGATCTCGCGCTTGAAGTCGTCGATCCGGAAAGGCGCGAGTTCGCCCGCGGTCAGGAGGAAATTGTGGAGGATGCGGTTGCCCTCGTGGCTATGGGTTACCTCCGGGTGAAACTGGATGCCGTAGAAGCGGTCTTCCCACCGCAGCGAGACGGGGGTGCCGTGCTGGTTCGCGGCGATGACCACGGAGCATGCCGGCAGGTTCTCCACGGTGTCCGAATGGCTCATCCACACCTGCGAATGCTTGGAGACTCCTTCGTAGAGACCGCTGCAATCGCCCGGAACGAGCGTGGCGGGTCCGTACTCGCGGCGGTTGCTCGCCTTCACGCTGCCGCCGAACTTGATGTTCAGGAGCTGCATGCCGTAGCACACGCCCAGGACCGGTACCCCGAATTCTTTCAGCGCCTGGAAATCGAGGTCCGGCGCGTCCGGTTCCGAAGTGCTCTTCGGGCCGCCGGAAAGGATGATGGCCCCGGGCTTGCCGATATCCGGGAATTCCTCGAGCGCATAGAGCTTCGCGTAGTAGCCGAGATCGCGGACGCGGCGGACGATGAGCTGGGTGTACTGCGAGCCGAAATCGAGCACCGCGACGTGATTGGTATCCTGCATGGGGTTGATTGCTGGTTTAAAGACGGATGCAGTTGAGAAGATTGCTTTTCCCGGGCTTGGGGTAGCGCCGTAGGGCCGGCCGCTACGGGTAGCGCGCCGCTATCGGGCGATCTATCCGAATCAGCCGAGCGGCTGGTAGTTCGTCGGCTCTTCGGTGATGACGATGTCGTGGACGTGGCTTTCGCGCAGCCCCCCCGGGGTGATCCGAACGAAGGTTGCCTGCCCCCGGAGCTGCTCCAAGCTGCCCGCGCCGACATAGCCCATGCCGGAGCGGAGACCGCCCATGAGCTGGAAGATCACATCGGAAAGGGGGCCCTTGTAGGGCACCCGGCCCTCCACGCCCTCCGCGACCAGCTTGCCGGAACTATTCTGGCCGTAGCGGTCACCGGAGCCTTTCCGCATCGCGCCGAGAGATCCCATGCCGCGATAGGTTTTGAAGCGCCGGCCCTGGTAGTAAACGCTCTGGCCGGGGCTCTCCCGCGTGCCTGCGAGCAGCGAGCCCAGCATCACGAGATCCGCGCCCGCGGCGAGCGCCTTCACGACGTCCCCCGAGTAGCGGATGCCGCCGTCCGCGATGACCTTCACACCCCGCTCGCGGCAATAGCGCGAGACATTCTGGATCGCGGTGAACTGCGGCATGCCGACACCCGCGATGACCCGGGTGGTGCAGATCGAGCCCGGTCCCACACCCACCTTCAGCGCGCTGGCACCCGCCGCCACCAGATCCTTGGCACCCTGCTCCGTGACCACGTTTCCGGCCACCACGGGACGGTCGGAAAGGGAGCGCAGCTTTGAAATCACTTCCATCACCCGGCTGGTGTGGCCGGTGGCGGCATCGATGAAGAGGGCATCCGCGCCCGCGTCGATCATCGCCTGCCCCCGCTCCACGCAATCCGGGCCGACGCCCACCGCGGCACCGCAGCGGAGCCTGCCGCCGGGATCCTTCGCGGAATGAGTAAAGGTGATGCGTTTCTCGATATCCGACCCGGTGATCAGGCCGGCCAGCTTGCCGTCGGCATCGACCAGCGGAAGCTTTTCAATGCGGTTCTGATAGAGTATCCGCCGTGCTTCCTCGAGTTCGGTATTCGCCGGCGCGGTGACCAGGCGGTCGCGCTTGGTCATCACATCATCCACCAGCGCGTCCGGCCGGTCGAGATAGCGGACATCGCGGCCGGTCACCATGCCTTCCAGGCGGCCTTCGGCGTCCACCACCGGGAAGCCGGAAAAGCCGTGCTCGGCCATGATCGAGCGGACTTCATTGATCGTCTGCTCCTTCCGGACCGTGAGCGGTTTCTGAATCACCGCGTTTTCCGACCGCTTCACGCGGGAAACCATCGAGGCCTGCTCGGCAATCGAACACGCGCGATGGATCACGCCCATCCCTCCTTCGCGGGCCAGGGCCACTGCCAATTCCGTTTCCGACACCGTGTCCATCGCCGCGGAAACCACGGGAATGTTCAGCCGGATGCCGGCCGTCACGTAGGTCGAAATGTCCGATTCCGTGGGTAAAATCTCGCTTAATGCGGGAACGAGAAGCACGTCGTCGAACGAGAGTCCGAGAGAAATATCCGCCATGACGGAGTCAATAGAGGAGCCCCCCCGGAATCAAGCGCGATCCCAAAAAAGAACCGCCAACCCTTTATTTACGGGCGAAATTCAGCGGCGCAGGGATCGAGATGACACTCATGCCCGCGAGCTGCCCGGCCATCACTCCGGCCGGTGCGTCTTCCAGCACGAGGCACTTCTCCGGCTTCACGCCGAGCAGTTGCGCCGCCTTCAGGAAAATGTCGGGAGCCGGCTTTCCGATCTTCACATCGTCCGCCGTGACGACCTCGTCGAAGAGATCGGACACGCCGACCGCTTGAAGGGTCTTTTCGATCACATGGCGAGTGCCGCCGGTCGCGATGGCCATCGGGATTTTGCCGCGCAGGCTCTCGGCGAAGGCGTGAACCTCGTCGATCAGTTCGATCTGATCCAGCTTCTTGAGGAATGCCTCGCGTTTCGCGAAAGCGACGGTCTCCGGATCCAGCTTCAGGCCGTACTCGTCGTTGATTTCGACTACGATGTCCTTCGTGGGACGACCGCCCATCGCATAGAAGACGTCCTCCTTGAAAATTCCCCCCGCGCCATGCAGGGAGAGGGCTTCACACCACGCCTCGAAGTGAGACGGCATCGAATTCACCAGAGTACCGTCGCAGTCGAAAATCACCGCTTCAAAGCCCTCAGCCGACAGATTGATCTCACCGATGGTCGCCATGTGCGCCGCTCGGGTATCAGCCCGTAAACGATTGGCAAGAATGCAAATTAAAAATGTCCGTCAGATACGAAATTCCTTGTCACTGAAACACTGATAGGGCCTTGGAAAAGCCCTCTTCCCCGCATTTTCACGGGTAAGCTCGGCGAAGTTTTTAGAAGCTCCCATCGGAATAGACGCCCCCAGGAATCGCCTTCGGTTCACCGTCCTCGGCGGAAAAGGAGACGCTCCCCTTGAGCACCACGCTTTCGCCGAAGCGCACCGGGCCTTCGATCTTCACCTCCTCGCAAGCGAGCAAGGACGGCACGCCGAGCGGCTCCAGCGCGTCCACGAGCTTGTAGGAATCGTCCAGCTTCACCACCGGCGGGACCCCCTCGCGGGAGGCCGCTAGTTCCACACGGCCATCGTCGCGGACAAGATAGGCGTCCGAACGCAGCGCGAAGAGGTCCGCCGTGGACTTCACCGGCGCGAAGCGCGAGCGGGGCACCTCGATGGCTTGCGCACCTTCGAAGCATTCGATGGCCGCACCCATCGCGACTTCCAACTGGATCACAGGGGTGGAGTTCTTGTCCCGCGGATCGACCGTCTTGCGATTCCGGATCATGGGCAGCGGCAGGAGCCCCCCGCCCTGCTCCAGCTGCTCCTTCAGGACATCGAGGCGCAGCCAGATCGAGTTCGTATTGAAATAGCGATGGCGGTCGATGTCCTGGAAGGCATCGAGATCGGCGTCGGGACATTGTGCCACTTCACGCAGGAGGAGCCGCCCGTCGTCCCTGCGCACCGCCAGATGCCCGCCCTTCCGGTCGGCGGGAGTGCGGCGCGTGACTTCCATCAGGAACGGAGCGCCGGATTTCGCGAAATGGGCGAGCAATCCCGGCTCAAGCACGGCACCCAGATTGTCCGAATTCGAGACGAAGGCGTATTTCACTCCGTCCGCCAGGAGACGATCCAGCCAGCCGCTGCCGACCAGAGCAGGATAGAGATCGCCATGGCCGGGCGGGCACCACTCCAGCGAAGGATTCGCCGGCCACTCCACCGGACCCAAGGTCGCCTCGTCGATCTTCGGCACCTGGTTTTGCATCAGCTCCACCTCGGAGGCCTCGGCGAAGCCCCCTGCCGCGTGACGTTTCAAATAATCCAAGGTGTCCCCGCTGGTGCTGAAGCTATTCATCAAAAGCAGGCGCACCTTCGCACCGCTGGCCTCCCGCAGCGCGACGATCTGCCTTACGATCAGGTCGAGGAAGTTTACCCCCGGCCGCACTTCCAGCACGCTTTTCAACTTCTGGAGGCCCATGCCGGTGCCGAGGCCCCCGTTGAGCTTGATGACCACCGCTTGGGCGAGCAGCGAAGGATCGGTCTCCCCCCGGCCCGGCTCGAAAACGGCCAGCCCCTCCGCCGGGCGGATCTTTTCCTCCGGGATCAGGCCCGTCTCCTCGCGGCAAAGCGCCTCGTAGTTGTGGCGGAATGCAATGATTGCCGCATTCATGACGCCCGCGGCCCGCATCTTTTGCTCGAAGGGCAAGAA
>CBIHMP010000117.1:0-11100 GCA_966211015.1 uncultured Luteolibacter sp.
CCCCGCGTGGCCCGCTTCTACCTGCTGGCCGTTCTCAGCCGCATTGTTGGTTTTCTCAATTTCCGGCTTGGAAACGACTACTTTGCATGGCAAAGCAGGTCGCATGACGACCCATCAGGAAGCCGCCGAACAATTGCGGGTGATCCGGACGATGATGGAGCGCGCGACGATCTTCCGCGCTCTCTCCGGCGAAGCCGCCCTCCTGGGTGGCGCGATGTCGCTCGCGGCGGGATGGATGTCGGACGGGAAAACCGGCTGGGCTTGGGGAAGCGTGTGGCTGAGCGGCCTGGCCGTCGTAATGCTTTTCGCGGTATGGCAGCTCCACCGGCTCTCGGAGGCCCACGAGCGTCCTTTTTGGTCGCACGGGCTCAAGGTCGCGCTCCGGGGCGCGCTGCCCTCGCTGATCGCGGGGGGCTTCCTCGGGCTGCTTTACCTGAAGTACGGATCGCGGGACGCGGCTTATCCCAAGGCGGAGCTCTTCGCTGCCTCCTTTTGGATTCTCCACTACGGGCTCGCCCTCCTGGCGATCCGCGAGTTCGCACCGAAGTCCATGACCTGGCTGGGTGTCGCTTTCCTCGCCACCGGCATCGGGGCCTTCGCAGCCTGCACCTTCATCCAGTCGATGAATCCGTTCTTGAACCGGCTCGGTCCTTCCGGGCTGATGGCCGCCACCTTCGGCGGCTTCCACTTGCTTTACGGGGCGGCTATCGTCACCACCACCCGCCGCGAGGGGCCGGGCGCATGATCGATTTTTCAAAACTGGACAAAACGATCCACGAGAAGGGACGGCTCGGCATCATGACGCTGCTCGCCTCCCGGGCGAACCCATGGCCCTTCCAGGATCTGAAAGCCGAACTGGAGATGAGCGACGGGAACCTCATCACGCACCTGCGCACTCTGGAGCAAGCCGGCTATATCTCCGGCGAGAAGCTGACGGGAGACGGCCGGCCGCAGACGCTCTACACGCTGACTGGCCCCGGCAGGAAAGCCTTCGAGGACTACCTCGCCATCCTCGAGCAGATCCTGAATCTGGGGAAATGAAGCGGGAGCGGTGGAAGCGGCTCCTCCACGGCACTGCGGTGGCGGGCTTGGCGTTCGCTTGGCTTGGAATTGTCTTCAAGGGGAAGGACGGAACCACTGCCGGAGCCATTCTCTATTACGCGACGCCTTGGCTATTGCGCCTGCTCTCGGGATTGCTAGCGGTTGTCGTCCTGAGGCATCGGGGTTTTCGCCTGATGGCGGCAACCTGCGTACTGCTTTCGCTGGTGGAAGGATGGCATTCGTTCCGTTGGAGCCCTCCACCTCCGGTCGCGGAAGGCACGCTGCAGATTTCCGTGTGGAATGCGGGGCGGAAGCTATCCCGGTTGAAGGGCGCGTGGCCACAGCTCCCTGCGAGCGATCTACAAGTTTTGGTGGAAGCAGGAGACTTCGGCAAAGACGAGCGGGAAAGCTTCGCCCAGGCGACACCGGGGATGACATGGTTGCGTATGGATACCAGTGTGATGCTTGGCGTCCGCGGGAGAATCCTTTCGCACGAGTCATTGGGAGTTCACGACCGTTTCCGCTGCCACCGGGCCAGGGTCCTGCTGCCGTCCCACGGCGAGTTGGCGGTGATCGTGGCTGACGTGCGCTCGCAGCCTTGGATCTCCCGGGAGCGGGCGTTGGCTACCATCCTTGACGCGGCGGAAAGTGACCCCCGGACAATCATCCTCGGAGACTTCAATACTCCTCCGGGTTCCCAATGGTACGGAGACTGGCACGGTGCCGGCTTCACATTAGCCAACGATGGTCCGCGCCGCGGTTTCCGCGAGACCTGGGCTTACGGACTTCCGCTGTGGACGCTGGACCAGATCTGGTTGGGGAAGGCATGGAAGGTGTCCGGCACCCGTCACTCCTGGCACGGCTCCGACCATGCGAGGGTCACGGCAAGGGTGGGAATCGCGAAATAATCGGTTGGCAGGCCGAGAAGGCCGCGGGCATCGCTCTCGCCACGTAGGCCTTGCGACCCGTCCGGACGGCGTCTAAACCTCCCGCCGCATGGCCACGATCAACTCGAACTTCCTGAAGCTCAAAGCAGGTTACCTTTTCCCGGAAATCGCCCGCCGGGTGAAGGCCTTTTCCGACGCGAATCCCGACAAGGCCGCGCGCATCATCCGCTGCGGCATCGGCGATGTGACCGAGCCGCTGCCTGCCGCGGTGCGCGCCGCGATGCACGAGGCGATCGACGAAATGGGCAACCGCGAGACCTTCAAGGGCTACGGCCCGGAACAGGGCTACGAGTTCCTGCGCCAGGCGATCGTGGACAATCAGTATGACGGGCTCGGCGTCTCGGCGGACGAAGTCTTCATCTCCGACGGCTCGAAGTGCGACACGGGCAACATCCTCGACATCTTCGGCAAGGGCAACGTGATCGCCATCACCGATCCCGTCTATCCGGTGTACGTCGATACCAATGTGATGGCCGGGAATACCGGGGATGCCGATGAGAAGGGTGCCTACGCCGGTCTCGTCTATCTGCCCTGCACCGCGGAGAACGGCTTCGTGGCGGATCTCCCGAAAGAGAAGGTGGACCTCGTCTACCTTTGCTTCCCGAACAACCCGACGGGGGCGGTCGCGACCCGCGCGCAGCTCGAAGCCTGGGTGAAGTATGCGAAGGAAAACGACACGATCATTTTCTTCGATGCCGCGTACGAAGCCTTCATCCAGGATCCCTCCATCCCGCGCTCCATTTTCGAGATCGAAGGTGCCCGCGACGTGGCGGTTGAATTCCGCTCCTTCTCGAAGAACGGCGGCTTCACCGGGGTCCGGTGCGCCTACGTGGTCATCCCCAAGATGGTCACCGGCAAAAGCGACGATGGCAGCCGCGTGCCTCTGCACCAGCTCTGGAGCCGCCGCCACAGCACGAAATTCAACGGTGCGAGCTACCCGGTGCAAAAAGGCGCCGCCGCGGTTTTCTCCGAACAGGGCAAAGCGGAGGTGAAGGCTCTGATCGAACACTACATGGGCAATGCCAAGCTTCTGGTAAAGGCGGCAACGGATGCCGGGCTGCGCGTCTTCGGCGGTGAGAATGCCCCCTACGTGTGGGTAGGCTGCCCCGCCGGCCTCGGCTCCTGGGACATGTTCGACAAGATGCTGGGAGAGGCCCAGGTGGTGATCACGCCCGGTGCCGGCTTCGGTGCCGCGGGTGAAGGCTGGTTCCGCATTTCCGCTTTCAACTCCCGCGCGAACGTGGAGGAAGTCTGCAGGCGCTTGACCGCGCTGCTGGCCTGATCCCCTCCCTCACGCTCTGCCCGTGGAACCGACCAAACATCCAGACGGCGTCACGGGCCGGGCAATCCGGGGTCACCTCGATCTCCGCAGCGACGCGCGGCCGGACGGGACAAGCTATTTGTCCCGGCAGTCCTTCCGCGCGCCGATCCATCTGAGCAAGCCCCACCTGGAATCCGGGACACTGGTAGTCCAACTGGTCAATCCCACGGCGGGCTTCTTCGACGGCGATCGCCTCGACCTGTGGGTGGAAGCGGGCAGAGGGTCCCGGGTGGTCCTTAGCACGCCCGGGGCCTCGCGGGTCCACCGCGCACGCGGGGAAGAGGCCGCGGTGTGTTCGCAGCACCTGACGGTGGAGGAGGACGCTTTCCTGGAGTGGATCCCGGAGCCTTTCATCCCACAGGCAGGCGCACGGTACCACCAGAAGACGACAATCGCACTGGCACCGGGGGCGGGACTGTTTTTCTTCGACTGGATTTCTCCGGGGCGCGTGGCAAGGGGCGAGGTTTTTGAATATGCCCGGCTGCGCTGGGAGCTCGATCTGGAGGTCGGCGGAAGACTGGTGGCCCGGGAACGCTATGATCTCAATCCCGGGGATCATAGTCTCACCGCGCTGCGGGACCGCTTTCCTGCGGCGCACTATATCTCCGCGTATGTAGCCGGCCTCCCCGCGGAGGCTTGGCCGGGCGAAACATTGGATGCTTTTTCAGGTGAGCACGTTTACCTCGGCCACGGCCCCCTGCCCTCCGGCATCCATATGGTCCGCGCGCTCTGTGCCGATAGCATCCGTGCCCGGGCACTGCTCGGGGACCTGCGGCAGACATTTTACACCGCGCTTGGCCGCAGCGCGCCCCGGCTCGGGAGATTGTTTCCCTAGCGGAGCGCCGGAAAGCCTCCGGAGCCTCGGAATGTGCCTTTGAGCTCGAATGCCGAATACGCCTGTTTCGGCATCGTACCTGTCAGACGGTGACCCTTTGCTCCGGCCCATGAGCCGGGTGCATGGACCGGTTTGTTAGGGAGGAGCCGGATTCCTGTCATACATCATCGGCAGGGCAAACCTTTGGCCATGCGAATGCTCGGTGGCTCCCGCGGGCAAGCCTCCCGCCAAAAACCATACCGACAACCATGAAGACACCTGTGAATGCCATTGTCTTGAAAAGTGCCCTGCTCGCTTCCCTGCTGGGGACCGCCGTCTCCCATGCGGGCGATCCGGTACCTCCGGCTCCCGCTCCGACGATGACCGAAGCGGAGGACAACTTCTCCGGCACCCTCAATCTGGATTACAACTCGCACTTCATCTCCTACGGTCTGGACGTCTGGGGCGACGGCAACGATTTGGAAGGACCCACTTTCAACCCTTCTCTGGAACTTAACTGGGCTCTGCCGGCAAACTTCTCCGCCATCCTCGGCACCTGGTGGGATGTGAATGGCAAGGTGCCTTCCGCAATCGGCGGCAAGCTCCAGGAAATCGACGTGTGGGCCGGCCTCGGCTACAAGTGGGGCGATCTCAGCATCACCGCGCTCTACCAGAACTGGATCTACGCCAGCGAAAACGAACAGATCGTCGATCTCAAATTCGCCTACGATACGTTCCTGAGCCCCTCGCTGGTGATCCACAACCGCGTGGACCCGGGTGCTTCCGGCGGCAGCAACGGCACCGTGGTGGTGGCGGGGCTTTCCCACTCGATCGAAGCGGGTCCGGTGACAATCGCCTTCCCTCTCAACGTCGCTTGGTTCGTCGATGACGACTTCCACCCCGGCAGCATCGACAGCGGCATCGGCTACGGCTCGCTCGGAGTGAGCGCCACCCTGCCGCTCGAATTCCTGGGCAGCAGCTACGGCGAATGGAATCTCCATGGCGGCTTCACCTACTATCTCACCGACAGCGACGTGGTGGGAAATACCCGCGCCGGCCGCCCGGACAACGACTTCCTGACCGCCAACATCGGCATCGGCTGCGCCTTCTGAGGCTCCTCCCCTTTCCTTGGTATCATATCGGTTGCCGCGGGAAGGTCCGTTCAAGGAGCCCCTCCAAGAACGGGCCTTTTCGCCGCCGGCAACCGGCCTGACGCCGACTTTTTAGAGCTAACCCAAACTTGTCCCATCCAATGAACCGTTCCGTTTTCCAACGCCTGATCGCCACCGCGGCCCTGTCCACGGTGTTCGCATCCCCCTTTGCCTCCGCCCAAGACACCGTGAAGGTGGGCGTGCTCCACTCCCTCAGCGGCACCATGGCGATCAGCGAGACCTCGCTGCGCGACGTGCTCCTCTACACTTTCGACGAGATCAATGCCGCCGGCGGCGTGCTCGGCAAGAAGATCGAACCCGTCGTCGTGGACGGTGCCTCCAACTGGCCGCTCTTCGCCGAAAAAGCCAAGCAGCTCCTGGAAGAGGACAAGGTGGCCGTGACCTTCGGCTGCTGGACTTCCGTCAGCCGCAAGTCGGTCCTGCCGGTCTTCGAGGAAAAAAAAGGCCTGCTCTTCTACCCCGTGCAGTATGAAGGCGAGGAGATGTCCCCGAACATCATCTACACCGCCGAGGCCGTGAACCAGCAGGCGACTCCCGCGGTGGACTACATGCTGGCGGAGGGAAAGAAGAAGTTCTATCTGCTGGGATCCGATTACGTTTACCCCCAGACCACGAACCTTGTCCTGCTGGAGTACCTGCTCAGCAAGGGCGTGCCGCTCGACAACATCGGCGGCGGCTTCCGCAAGGAAGGCGACGACATTGTCTCCGCGGGCAAATACACCCCCTTCGGCCACACCGATTACCAGCAGATCGTCGCCGAGATCAAACAGTTCGCGGCCGGTGGCAGCGCCTGCGTGATCAACACCCTCAACGGCGATACGAACGTGCCGTTCTTCAAGGAGTATGCCGCTGCCGGCCTCACCGCGGAGACCTGCCCGGTGGTCAGCTTCTCGATCTCCGAGGACGAGTTCCGCGGTCTCCCCGCCAAGCAACTGGTGGGACAACTCGGTTGCTGGACCTACTTCCAATCCATCCGCACCCCGGCCAACAAGAAGTTCGTGGACGGCTTCAAGGCATGGGTCGCGAAGACGGATACCCCCGGGATCGTGAAGGAAGGCCGCGTGACCTGTTCGCCCATGGTGCTGAGCTACGACGGTGTCTATCTCTGGAAGCTGGCGGTCGAAAAGGCCGGCACCTTCGATGTGGAAAAGGTCGTGGCGGAGCTTGAAAAGGGCATCTCCTTCGACGGCCCCGGCGGCACCGTGACCAGCCAGAAAAACCACCACGTGACCAAGAACGTCTATATCGGCGAGACTCGCGCGGACGGCCAGTTCAAGATCCTCAAGGAGTTCAAGGGCGTGGCCGGCGAACCCTTCCTGAAGGGCACGTTCAAGGCCTCGGCCGCCAAGTGATCCTCTTTTACTCCCCCCAGGAGCTCACACCCCTGTCTGCGAAAGCGGGCAGGGGTTTTTCGTGCCCTGATAGCCACGGCCCTTCGGTTAATTTACGTGGCTTTTACTATCCGTGCGTCGTCCCGCGCCGTTAAAGTGTGACACCACGAATCCGTGCCAACCCAGTTCCGCTAGCTTGATCACCCCATGAAGACTCCTTGGATGAAATTTGCCATCTTCGCCATCCTGCTTTTGACGCGTGCAGTGTCTGCGGCGGAAAACTGGCCGGCTCTCCCTTTCGCGGAAGTTCGCGCCTATGCCTGGCCGGACGATCCGGACAAGAAGGGAAAGAACGTGATCCTGGCGGGAATGAAACTCAGGAAGGATGTCATCAATCCGGATGGAGCGATACTGAGCCCGGATCAGCTCAAACGACTTCAGGCGGCGATCACCGGTGTTCATCCTGAGCACGGGCTGATGCGGTGCTACTCTCCGCACAACGCCTTCGTGTTTTATGACGCGGAGAAGAAGCCCGTGGCCTTCGTCGAGATCTGTTTCGATTGCTTGAACGCCCGTACTGAGCCCGACACCGCAGCAAAGTGGAAGGATTTCCCTGCTCTCGCAGCGATCTTCGGAGAGCTGAAGCTGCCGATGGGAAGCTGGAGCGACCCGGCGAAGTTCAAAAAGCACTTCGACTCGAGCAAGTGATGAGGTGCTTCGTTGCGATCCCCGCGGATCCTAAGCCGTCCAGTCCAGTACCACCTTACCCGACTGCCCGGACATCATGGTTTCGAAGCCGAGCTTGAAGTCGGCCACCGGGAAGCGGTGGGTGATGACTGGCGAGATATCGAGACCCGCGCGGATCATGCTGCTCATCTTGTACCAGGTCTCGAACATCTCCCGGCCGTAGATGCCTTTCAGGATGAGGCCCTTGAAAATGACCTTGTCCCAATCGATGGCCACCTTGTCCGGGAAAATGCCGAGCAAGGAAACCTTCGCGCCGTTCGAGGTGTGGTTGAGGATATCGGTGAGGCCGGAGGGATGGCCGGACATCTCCAGGCCCACATCGAAGCCTTCCCTCATCCCCAGCGACTTCATGGCATCGCCCAGGGATTCCTCGGCGACGTTGACCGTGCGGGTCGCACCGAGCTTCGCCGCGAGCTCGAGACGCCACGGGTTCACGTCGGTCACGACGACATGGCGGGCCCCGGCGAAGCGGCAGACGGCCGCCGCCATGCATCCGATCGGCCCGGCACCGGTGATAAGCACGTCCTCCGCGACGAGGTCCCAGGAAAGCGCGGTATGGACCGCATTTCCCAGCGGATCGAAGCAGGAGATCACATCCTCCGGAATCGCCGGGTCCACCTTGTAAACATTGCGATAAGGGATCGAAAGGTATTCGGCGAAGGCCCCCGGACGATTGACGCCGACGCCGAGGGTGTTCGGGCAGAGGTGACGGCGGCCCGCGAGGCAATTCCGGCAGCGGCCGCAGACGATGTGGCCTTCCCCCGAGACGAGCTCGCCGGGGACGATATCGGTCACGCCGGAACCGACCGCTTCCACCACGCCGCTGAACTCGTGCCCCACGTGCATCGGCACCGGGATCGTGCGCTGCGCCCAAGCGTCCCACTTCCAGATGTGGACGTCGGTGCCGCAGATCGAAGTCTTCTTGATCTTGATGAGGACGTCCATCGGCCCGACTTCCGGCATGGGGACGTCCATCATTTCGAGACCGGGACCGGCCGTGGCTTTGACGAGTGCTTTCATGGATGCCGCGGTGATGGTGCACGCGGCAAAACGGGGAGCTAGGGAAATATCCTTTCGCTGGGAAAAGTGACTAAGCCGCGCGCTTGCGCAGCCGGAATCGATCCAAAGGCTGCTCCAGATAGCGCCAGCAAAGCCAAGCCGCTCCCCAGGAAAAAAGAAACCATGCGAGGATGCGTACGGCCAGCGGCACCCCCGCCTCCCACAGCCAGGGAAGAACCTTCCCGACAAAGAGCGGCATCGAGGTGTGGAAGAGGTAAAGGCCGTAACTGAGGCGGCCGAAATGCTGCACCGCCCGGTGTTCGAGCAGGCGGCCCAGGATTCCCGGAAGACCCGCCAGGGTCGCGGAGATCAACCCGGCGAAGACAAGCGAGACCAGCGTCTGCTGGATGTGCCGGAAGCCCGGTGCCGGTTGGCCCGACGCATCGAGGTAGTAGAGGATCGCGTAGGGAACGAAGGCGATGGCCGCGGCGAGAGAGAGCCGGCGGTCGCCCGCTTTCATCCCGCGCTCCATGAGCAAGGCAAGCAGTGCTCCTGCACCGAAATAATCGAGCGCGGCGGTACTGATCGCCCCGGCGTGGTGAACCTCCGGAAAATAATGCAAAATGGCCCAACGGGACAAAGGAGCGAGGGCCACCGCCACGAGCAGAGCCGGAAAGAGCAGCCGCCGGGGCACCCCGTAGATCAACAGCGGCCAGAACAGGTAGAACTGCTGCTGGATGGCGAGGGTCCAGTAATGGGCCGTACCGGAGGGCCAGCCGGGCATGAAGGCGATGTGGAAATTCACCGTATGGGTGACGTAGAACCATGGGTGCTCGCGGATGTCATCGGCACCCACCGCAAAGGCGAACAGCATGGCGGCGTAGCAGGGAATGAGAATCCTCAGGGCCCGGCGCTTCTGGAAATGCCTGAAGGCGTCCCGCTTCCACGGCTTTCCAAGCTGCTCGCCCGCCGCCCGGTCCTTCAGCAGCACCCGGGTGATGAGGAAGCCGGTGAGAGTCAGGAAAAAATAGAGCCCGATCTCCAGCGGCCAGCCTCCGCGCCACTCGGGCGGGAACCAATGGAAGCCCATCACGCCGAATACGGAAAAGGCGCGCCAGCCGTCGATCTGGGTATTTCGCGGGGTGGACAAGACGCGGGAACCTGCTTTCCCGCCGGGCGGCTTCACAGGAAAAAAAGCCGGGAACGGGTGCCTTGTGAGACGGCGGATCCTGCTCTAACGCCCTCGACCGGTGATCGACAGCGGCAAGGTCGCGGCCTAGGGTCCGCGCCGGATGACGCTCGCCGAACTGGGTTGGGACGACTTTTTTGCCGAAGCCTTTGCCCCCTACGGGGCGAAGGGCTGGGTGCCCGCGCGCCTGATCCGGGAGACGACGATCAACTACAGCGCCTTCGTCGGCGAGGAGGCGGACGAGGTGGAGGAGATCGATGTGGTACTCTCCGGCAAGGTCTGGCATGAGGCGCAGACGGATGCCGATCTGCCGGCGGTTGGCGATTGGGTGGCGGTGGAACTCGGCGGCGAAAACCAGGACCACGTGATCCGCGCGCGGCTGCCGCGCAAATCCTGCTTTTCCCGGAAGATGCCGGGCAAGAGCGTGGAGGAGCAGGTGATCGGTGCGAATGTGGACGTGGTGGCCGTGGTGACGGACTCCGGGCCGGATCACAATCCACGGCGGATGGAGCGCTACTTCGCCTTGATCGGCCGCAGCGGAGCGAAGCCGGTCGTGCTGGTGAACAAGTCCGACCTCTTTCCTCCGGATCACAACGAGGCCTGCGCGGCGGAGCTGCGCGCGCTCTGCCCGGAGGCGGATGTCCATGTCACCAGCGCGCTGAGCGGCGAAGGCCTGAATCTGCTCCAGTCCTACCTGAAGGATGGGATTACGATGTGCATCGTAGGTTCCTCCGGAGTCGGAAAATCGACGCTGGTGAACCAGCTCTACGGCGAGGAGTGGCAGTGGACCAGCGAGGTGAACGAGGTGACCGGCAAGGGCCGCCACACCACCACCTCCCGGGAGCTTGTCCCCCTGCCCTACGGCGGGATGCTCATCGACAATCCCGGCATGCGGGAGATCCAGATGTGGACGGACGAGCAGACGCTGCGCGAAAGCTTCGCCGACGTGGAGGCGATGGCGCAGGGGTGCCGCTTCGCCGACTGCAAGCACGGCAACGATGCCGGCTGCGCGATCCGCGCCGCGGTCGCCGCGGGCAAGCTGGACCTCCACCGCTTGGAGAGTTTCCTGCAATTGGACGATGAGATCGAGAAACTGCGCCATCTGGCCAAGAAGCGGCAGATGACGGTGGAACGATGGGCGAAAAGGACCCACCGCGTGAAAGCACGCAATCTCAACGACCGCATCCAATTGGAAAAGGACGAGCGCGGCGATTGGGACTAATCCTCCCCCCGATCGCCGGCTTCCACGCGGCGTTCTTCGGGGCTTGTCCGCTCCGGGGCATCAGGACACGGTTCCGGGGTCGTGCGCATCGATATCCTCACCCTTTTCCCCGAAATTGCGCTCGCGCCGCTGAGCGAATCCATCATCCAGCGCGCACGCGCGGCGGGTCTGGTGGAGATCCTGGCGCACAACATCCGCGATTGGTCCACGGACAAGCACCGGCGCACGGACGATACCCTGTGCGGCGGCGGGCAGGGCATGCTGATGATGCCGGGCCCGATCTTCGCCGCCATCGAGGAGCTGCGCACGCCGGACTC
>CBIHMP010000118.1:0-11062 GCA_966211015.1 uncultured Luteolibacter sp.
CCCGAGTAGTGGACCTGATCGGCGGGCGCGGAGGCGTAGAAAGAAATCACGCCGGCTCCCGCGGGGCCCGAGCCATCCGCATAGGCATCGAGGAAGCCCATCGCGATCTTTTCACCCGGTGCCAGGGTCAGGGGCACGGGGAAGGCAGCGAAAGGCAGATTGTTCGCGCCCGTGACATGGCCGGTCACGGTGTCACCCACGGCGATCACGGTGAAGTTGTCGTCGCCGTTCACCCGCACCACGAAGGGCGTGAGCGGCGTGCCGGTGACCGCCGCCGCGTGGAAGAGAAAGCGGTCCACGGTGATCTCAAGCGCCGCGCCGGTGTCGTTGGTGAAGGTGTCGGTTTCATTGATCACCATGTTCGACGCCCAGGTGTCGGCGGCAGGGGGCGCGCCCGGGGACTCCTCATTGCCGATACGCCAAGGCTTGAGGAAACTGATGGAGAAGTAGTAGTTCCGCCCGAAGCTCGTGTTGACGGTCGAGGCAAAGTCCGGCGGAGAACCAACCGTGACGCTAAAGGAGCCATTGACGCCCGATGCACCGGAGTAGTGGATCGCATCGGCCGGCGACGCGGTGTCGAACGAAATGTCGCCCACGCCCCCGGCTCCGGAGCCGTTCGGATAGGCGTCGAGAAAGCCCATGGCGATGGTTTCCCCGGCGGCCAGCGTGAGTGTCACCGGCGTGGCGGCGAAGGGGACGTCGTTCGCCCCGGTTGAATGCGTGGTGACGGTGTCGCCGATGGCGCGGACGGTGAAGTTGTTGGTGCCGCTGTCCACCCGCACGACGAAGGGAGTCAGCGGAGTGCCGCTCGCATTGGTGGCGTGGAAGAGAAAGCGGTCGAAGGTGATGTCGAGCGCCGCGCCGGTGGAGTTGGTGAAGGTATCGGTCTTGTTGATCACCATGTTCGATTGCCAGGTGTCGGCGACCACCGTGCCCGCAGGCTGGTTGCCATTTCCCGCGAGCCCGGTCTCAAGTGCGGCGAGGCTGCCCTGAGGACCTGTGCAGGAATCGGCCTCCATGCCCGAGATCCAGTTGGCGAGGCGCGCCACCGCCTCGCCATCGATACTCCCCCGCCCGATCGGCGGCATGCGGTGGCCCGCATTGGTGTTCATCCGGCTCAAGGCGACCGATTGAGCGGGCAAGCCCGGTTTGACGACTGCGGAGCCGGCGATTCCCAAGTCGTCGTTCACCGCGCCGCAGATGAGATTCTGGAAGGCGAGAGGGGTGGTCAGGCGGGCATCGAAGCTGGCCCGGTTGCCCCCGGGCAGATGGCAGTGCGCGCAATTGGCATCGAGGTAGGAGCGGACGAAGTCCTCGTCGCTGACGTTCCCGCCGTCGCGGTCCGCCGAGGTCAGGGCGTTGCGAAGCGAGACCTCGTTCGGCTTGCTTTCGATGAGGCCGAGCTTGCCGAGCGTCTCGATCTGATGCGCCGTGCGGCCGGTCGCCGGGTAGAGGATGCTGCGGTTGAACTGCCGCGTCGTGAGTCCCAGCACGCCGCCGGCGACGGGCGAGTGGCAGCTATTGCATTGGGTGCGGGCAGGGAAAAGATAATCCACCGTTTGACCGCCGATGTTGAGCGTCTCGTTCCCACCTTCTTCCAGCAGATCCGCGTCGCTGCCATCGGCGCGCCATTTGTAGGTGACCCCGCCCCACTCGCCGTCGCTGCCGCGGAGCAGGACGCGGGTTTCGAGCTTCCCTCCGCCGGGCAATCCGAAATGCTTCACCAGCACCGAGCCGACCGGCAGGTTCCAGCGGCCGCTGTCGCTGTAGGTGATCCTTTCCGCGGCGGTATCCGGCGTTCCGTCGCCGGGGATCATCATCCAGCGTTGTTTCTCCGCACCGTCCGACCAAAGCGGCATGTTCACCTCGTAGGGAATCAATGCGGGAACCGGGGTCAGGGCCGGGAGATCGGTGAAGAGTCCGGTACC
Source organism: uncultured Luteolibacter sp. (assembly GCA_966211015.1). Taxonomy (GTDB): domain Bacteria; phylum Verrucomicrobiota; class Verrucomicrobiia; order Verrucomicrobiales; family Akkermansiaceae; genus Haloferula. Next base: position 1,929 of record CBIHMP010000118.1, read on the forward strand.
GGAGAGTGTCGCGGGAAAGACGGAGTTCTGGATCGCGCCGGTGTCCGGCTTGATGCGGAAGATCCGGCCATTACCCGCCTGCCCTGCGCCCATCTGCATCACGAACAGCTCGCCACCGGCATCCTGGCCGAACGACGAGATGCCGGTCCAGATGTTGCCGCTGCGCGCCTGCCCGATGCGCGTCACGGAGTTCGCGGTCCGGGTGACGGGGTTGTAGTCGAGCGCATGGATGCCCTGCGAGCCGTTATCGCCGAAGACGTACTTCCCCTGGAGAAAGGGGATCGCGGAGCCGCGATAGACGTAGCCGCCGATCACGCAGTTCCCCAGGGAATCCGCGCCGGCATGGCTGTAATCGAAGACCGGCGCGCGCTCGGTGCCGATCAAGGGCGATGGCACGGCACGGAAGCCGGGCGCGTTCCCTTCCCTGTAGTTCCATTGGAAATTCAGGCCCGGTGCGTCCAATAAATCGATCTCTTCACGGGTCTCATGGCCCACATCCCCGATCCAAAAGCCGGTGGCGGGGTCATGGCTCATGCGGTGCGGCTGGCGCAGGCCGATCGCGTAAAACTCCTCCAGCACGGATCCGTCGGCGTTTGCCCACGGGTTGTCGTCGGGGATGTAGTAGCCTTGGGTATAGGACCCGTGCGAGGCCGCTTCATTGTACGGCTGGCGGAGGATCGGGTGACTCATGCTTCCCCCCTGCTGGTCCACATCGATCCGCCAGACGCCCGAGCGTACGCGCCCATCCAGCATCTGGGTATAGCCCGTGGCTCCGGTGCCCTGGATGCCCTCGTCCCCGAAGGCGATGTAGAGGAAGCCGTCTGGCCCGAAGACCAGGCCACCGCCATCGTGGCCTTTGGTGGTGTCGTATTGGTTGATGAGGATCAGCTCGCTCCCGGGATCGAAGGCCGCGCCGCCGGGATTCCAGGTAAAGCGCGAGAGCCGGTCATAGTAGGGCGCACCGGCGGTCGCGGCGTCGTCCGGGTTGTGCAGGTAGAAGACATAGATGAAGTCCTTCCCCTCCCCTTTTCCGAAGCGGGGGTGCAGGGCGAAGGTCTGCATCCCGCCGTGCTTGGTGGAGTTGTCATTGGGGGTCCAATTGTAGTACCACGCCCGGTCGCGGATATCCAGGACCAGTGCCCGCGTCGTGGTGGTATCGTCGTCCGGCACGCGGTAGATACGGCCATCGGTCTCTGCGATGAGGAGGTCGGTGGAATCCGGAAAGGGCGTGATCTGGATCGGGGAGTCCCAGGCAAGATTCCCGAAGGCCCGCTCGATGGCCACGCTATCGACCGGCGTCGGCTTGGTCGGCAGGATGCCGTTATGGAACGGGCCGACCGCGGGGATCGAATCGAGCCCGCTCACGCCTTCTTCATAGGCGCGCAGCGAGATCGCGGCAGGCGTGGGGAAATCGGCGGGCACGGCAGCGCCGGGGTCGCGCTTGGCGAGCCACTTCATCGCGCGGACGAAGACCGTCTGGAAAGCGGCACAGCGCGCTCCCGGCGGCTGGGCGACATCACCCCAGACGTGGCAGTAGCTGCTCGCGTACGTACGGCCGGAACCGTACTCCACGGTCCAATCGATGGGAAAGCGGGTGCCGTCACGATCCGCAGCGTAGGAGAGCACGGTCAGATTCTCCGCCGGCCCGCGGGCGTAGCGATACACCTCGATATCCGCAACCATCCAGGCGGCTGGCAATCCGGCATGGATGGGATGAGTGCCGCGCCTGGTGACGAGCACGTCCTGGCGGGCGCCATGGCCGGTGCTTTCGCCCGCCCCGGCGGGGATCTCGTTCAGGGAGCCGTCGGCATTGACGGTGATGGCCTTCCCGAAGCTCTTGTCGCGCCAGCCGAGGCCGATGATCTGGTTATACTGCGGCCACTCCACGAAGGAGTTGTTCGCCTCGTGGAAGGCGTAAAAGCCGCCGCCGCCATGGACGTAGGCGGCGAACGAGTCCTTCACCTCCTGGGGCCACGAGGGCAGCCCGCCGAGATTGTTGTAGCCGGAGATGACCACGTCATAGTCGCTGAACCGCGGCCGCCACGCATCCCACGCCGGATCGCCGGCCGCGGTCGGCGTGACGGTGAAGTCCACATCGAAGGAACCGTCCCTGGCGAGGATCGCACGGACGATGTTGAGACGCTTTTCCCAAGCGTGGTTCGTCACCCCCTCGACGATGAGTACCTTGATCTTCTCCGTGCCGTCCTCACCTCCGCCATCCGCCAGCGCCATGAAGACGGAGGCGAGCAGCAGAAGCGGGAGCAGGATGCGGAGCGGAAACAGCGCCCGTGCCCTCGCGAAAAGGCGGGCGCAACTGCAGATAGGTCGAATCATGGGGCAGACCGGTGGATCAAAAACGGCGGTCGAGTCCGCCGCGGACCCTGCAAACCCTCAGCAGGGGCCGCGGCGGACAATGTTCTTCCGGCGGGGGGACCTCGAACCCAACAAGGGCCGCCCCGCCGGAAGGCATTTGACCTCCTGGAGAATCAGATTCGCCGCCGGCGGAGCAATGCGAGGAGTCCCGCCGCTCCTGCCAGTGCCGCGCCCGACGGCTCGGGAACGGCATAAAGGGTGAAGGCGGAGAGATTGGTGTCGGCATTCGCGATGTTGTCCGTCTCCTCGATGAAGATGTCCTGGAATGCCGCATCGGCGGTGAAGGTGAACATCGTCATCGTCGCCGGGTTCTGCGAGAATGATCCCGAAGTCCCGCCGCTGAAGGTGCCGCCGGTGAACGTGTCCCAATACGCCTGGCTGCGGTCGGCAGTCCGCGCGTCGGCGGAGAAGAGGGAGACCAGGTAGGTCTGTCCGATGGTGAGGTCACCGATGCGCAGGGTCAGGGGCCGGGTGGCATCGCTGGCGTTGTTATGCCACGCGCCGCTATCGAGGACGGCATCGAACTGAGTGTCTCCCGTCGTTCCGGCAAACAGGGCGCCATTGCTCTGGAAGCCGCCGTTATACATCGCCGTGGAGCCGGTTGCCGCCGCGGGCATGTCCACACTCGTGGCCGTGGACAGGAGGGCGAAGTTGATCGTCTGGCCGCCGGTCGTCGCGACGCTCTGTGCACTTCCCCCGAAGGACACCGCCTGGGAGAGGGTCGCGGTCGGATGGAGCGCCAACGGGGCATCCAGCGCGGAATCGCTGGTGACGGTGGAGTTCGATACGAAGCTCAGAGTCGCCGCCTGGGCATGGACAGCAGTGGCGGCGAGCAGGATCAGGGAGGATTTCATGGTCGGTATCAGTTTCATTGGTTTTTTCAGGGAGCGGCGAGAGCGGAGGCTTGAAGGAAGCCCTTGCCGGAGAGTCCTTCGGATGCGGTCAGACGGAAGGTGTGGAGCTCGTACTCGGGATCGTCCGAAGCGGTCGAACCGACATGCGCCACCGCACTGGTGAAGCCGGCCAGGTCGAGCGAACCCCGGATCGTATAGGAAAGGCCGTCCACCGAGGCGACTTGCGTGCCGTCCACTCCGGCGGCAAAGGCGGCACCGCTGCGCACCGCCACGGTGAGCGTCAGCTCCTTTTGTCCGCTGGAGTCGGTGTCTTGCAGCGCCGGGGTATTGGCCCCGCTGTCGGAGCCGTCCTGCGGATCGCCCTTGAAGGCGAACTCGCCCAGGTTGCTCACGCCGTCGCCATCCTCATCCCCGCCCGCGTCACTGGTGTTCGGGTCCAGGCCGTGGGCTGATTCCCATGCGTCCGGCATGCCATCGCCATCCGAATCCCCGGCGACGACGGCGCGTAGGACGTAGCCATTGATCCCCACGGGGAAGCTCGCCTCGCCGGTGGTGTTCTGGATGAAAATGTCCATGTAGCCGGCCGCGGTAGCGGTGAAGGTGCCGGTGACCGAAGAGCTGGAAGAGGCGAGGAACGAAGCGCTCGAATTCCCCCGGCCATCGTGAAAGAGCTGGCCGCGGGTCGAACTGGTCGCCCGGTCGTCCGAGTAGAAGAGCTGGATGTGATACTCCTGTCCCTCCGTCAGCGGCACGCCGCCCGCACCCGCCACCCGCAGAACCATGTCGGTCGCGCCCGGGGCAGGGCCGGGATCGCCGTTCTCCCATGCAGAACCATCGAGCACGGCTTCAAAATCGGGGGAAACGGTGCTGCCTTCGGCGTTGAAAAGGGCGGCATTCACCTGACGGCCGCCCGCTCCGGAGATGACGCGCGCCTCCTCGCCGGTTCCGAGCACGCCACCCGCATTGTCAGCCAGGCGGTTCTTGAAGGTGATCGTCTGCGAACCGACGGGGACCACGACTTCCAGGTTATCGGAGCGGAAGTTCCCCGCGTGCACCACTGCCCCGCCACCGCTGAGGATGGAGTCGCCGGTGATCGTGACGGGACTACTCCAGGCCACCGTCGTGACACCGGGAAAAGGATCGCTGGCATCGGCCGGGTCGCTGCCGTTGAGCCATTCATCGAGATTCGAGACCGTGTCGCTATCCTCGTCGCCCTCGGGTGCCCGGGAAGTGTCGGAAAAATAGAAGATCTCCCACCCGTCCCCCATTCCGTCTCCCGCACCGCCGATGCCGTCTTCATCCGGTGCATCCAGGCGGTCCGTGGGATCGGTGCCCTTTGCATGTTCCTCGTCGTTGTAGGCGAAGTCGTCGTCCGGATCGTCGAACTCGGTCTGGCCGAGCCCTCCGAAGTGCGTCGTTTCCCACGAGTCCGGCAACCCGTCGCCGTCCACGTTGCCGGGGACCGATGCGGCGAGCTGGGGATCGGAGCCGGCGGAGTACTCGTCGAAATTCGAGTGGGTGTCGCCGTCGGGGTCGCCGAGTTTTCCATTGATGCCGGTAGCGTTTTGGGGATCGAGGGAATGGGCGGTTTCCCACAAGTCCGGCAGTTCGTCACCGTCGGTGTCCTCGTTGGAAATCACGCGCAGCACGTAGGCATTCACAGCGACCGGAAAGTTCGCCCCTCCGGTGGTATTCTGGACGTGGATGTCCTGATAGCCGGTCGCGTCCGCCGTGAAGGTTCCGATGACGCCCGTACTATCTCCAGCGATCACCGGGTCGCTGAAATTCCCGAGGCCGTCATGGTAACGTTGGCCACGGGCGTTCGGGCCGGTCCGGTCGTCGGAGTAAAAGACCTGGATCTGGTAGCTCTGGCCTTCGCTCAATGGAGCGCCGTCCACGCCGGTGACACGCAGGATCGTGTCGGTCAGCCCCGGTGCCGGACCGGCGTCGCCGTTTTCCCACGCCGACCCGTCCAGTACCGCATCGAAAGCCGACGAGACGCTCGTGCCCGTGACGTTGAAGAGCGCCGTATTCGTCTGCTTGCCGCCCGAACCTTGCACCACACGTGCTTCCTCGCCCGCGAGCAAGGCTCCGGCGGCATTCTGGGCGGGACGGTTCTCGAAAAGGATGTTTTCCGCGCCGACCGCCACCGAGATCTCGTCGCTGCTGCGGAAGTTGCCCGCGTGAACAAGGAAGCCGTTCAGGCTGATGGCGTTGTCCGAGGTCACGGTGGCCGGAGCCTGCCACGCAAGCGGCGCGGCCGCGCAGGGCACGGAAAGCGCGGCAAGGAGCAAGGCCGGGCGACAAAACTGCAGAGCACGACCGGTGTCGGAGAGCTTGGATTTCATAGGGGTTTCGCCTCCGGGTCCGAGGCTTCAGTTCCCCACGCGCCATTCGCCCGGCAAAACCTGCCAGCAAACTTGGAATATTTTTCGGCCCCTCCGCTAACGCTCCGGTTCCGGGTCTCCCATCAACATCGTCGCCTCGCGAACCATAATGCGGGCAAAGAGCCAGTCGTACCAGAAGCCGCGCCCGCCGTCGCCACCGCTCATCGGCTGCACGAACCGCCGGTCCACGGCATCCCGGGCCTGGGCGAGATGGAGGCGCGCCTCCTTCTCGTCTCCCGTGCGCCACTCCGCCATGGCCAGGATCGCTTTCACCGTCGGGTGGAGCGCGCCGGCCGGGGTCGAGCCGTCCGCGGCCGGCCGGGCGGTTTCGATCGCCCCGGGGTAATCGCCCTGACGATAGCGCCACAGGCTGCACGGAAGCGCTGCCCAACCGGATTTGTCACCTTTCAGTGTGGCGAACCATCGCTCCGTGGTGTCGCCAAACGGTTGCAGGCGGCTCATCTGGTCGCCGTTTGCAGGCAATAGCAGGCAGGTTTTGAGAACCCGGCTCACCGCGTCGCCATTGCTCAAGCTGGCTTGAGTCGCTATGGCATCCACCGAAAACTTGCGGAAGGCCTCCGTATCACCGCTCTCCACCAGGACCACTCCGCAGGCTTGGATATCCAAGGTTACCGGTCCCCACGGATCGAGCTTGTCGATCTCCAACAACCACAGGAAACGCTCCGCGGCTTCCTGCCAACGGCCTTGGAGCGCAAGCCACTCGCCGACAGAGCGAAGCGCGGTCACGCCGTCCAAGCTCGGCTGCCTCGGGCGCTCCTTGATCCCCTCCAGCGCCTTTGCAGCTCCCTCGTGATCTCCTTGCCGCACCCGGATCACAGCATCCGTGAGCTTCTCCCGGGATTCCGCCTCCTGTCTCAACACCTCCTCATTCGCGAGCGCCTCTTTCGCTCTGAGATAAAGCCACGTGGATGCTCCCAATCCCGCGATCAAGGCCAGGGCGACCGCGGCGCCCGAGAGAAAGACGATGGTATGCCGCCGCACCAGCTTCCGCAGCAGGTAGAGCCGGCTCGGAGGACGGGCCAGGATCGCCTCGTTGGACAAATACCGTTGCACGTCCATGGCAAGCCCGTTGGCGGTATCGTAACGGCGGGTACGTTCTTTCTCCAACGCGCGCATCACGATCCAGTCGAGATCGCCCTTGATTTGGGACAGGAGCCGGGCCGGTTCGGTGTGGCGCTCTTCCGCCGCTGCCTTCAACTCCGCGGCATCCATCGCGGCCAAAGCCGCGGAGGGTCTCAGCGGCTCCCGATCCTTCAAGATCCGGCGCATGCCTTCCGGGCCGGCGAGGGAAAGCTCCTTGCTATCGAAGGGCGTCCTGCCGGTCAGCAATTCGTAGAGCAGGACACCGAGGCCGTACACATCGCTACGCGTGTCCACGTCGATGCCCCGGAGCTCCGCTTGCTCCGGGCTCATGTAGGCTGGCGTTCCGAGCAGTTGCTCGTGATGGGTGTGCAGGGTCTCCTCCGTCAGCCGCCCCTCGATGGCCTTCGCGATCCCGAAGTCGATCACCTTCGGGACCGGCACGCCGTCGTGCATCGCCACCAGCACGTTGGACGGCTTGACGTCGCGGTGGATGATGCCCTTCTGGTGAGCGTGCTGGATCGCCTTGCACGCCAGGATGAAGAGCTCGAGCCGTTGCCGGAGATCGCTGCGGTTGGAATCGCAGAATTCGGTGATGCGGGTGCCCCGCACCAGCTCCAGCACGAAGTAGGGCCGGCCCGTGTCCGTCGCACCCGCGTCCAGAACCCGGGCGATATTCGGATGGTCCATCATCGCCAGGGCCTGCCGCTCCGCGTCGAAGCGCGCGATGACGCTCCGCGTGTCCATGCCGAGCTTGATGACCTTCAAGGCCACCAGTCGCTTCACCGGTGCCTCCTGCTCCGCCAGATAGACCACTCCGCAACCGCCTTCGCCCAGGCACTGCACGATCGTGTAGCGGTCGATCCTCTTGCCGATCCGATCGTCCGCCAGCTCGCCCTTGCCCGCCGCCCCGTCCGGAACCGCATCCGGCAATTCCTCCGCACTCAGGACCAGCGCCGTATACCCGCGGTCGATCCACCGGTCGGCATCCTCTTGGGATGCCAGCATCTCCTCGACGACCGATCGCAACCCGGGATTATCGAGGCAGGCCTGATCCAGGAAGACCTTCCGCTGTTCCGCGTCCGTCACGTGGAGGGCCGCGAAGAACACCGAGTCTTCCAGTTGCTTCGCTACTGACATTTGAAACCTGTTTGATGAAACACGCGTCGTTCGCGCGGAAAACCTGCCAGAAAAAAATCCGGCTCATTCATGGGGCCGCACCCAGCGGAAAAGCCGCGCTTTGGCACAGACCCATTGCCGGTACACGGTGCGTTCGCCGATGCCCAGCGTCTCGGCGACCTCCTCGTTGGTCAGCCCGCCGAAGAATTTCAGCACCACGATCCGGGCCTGCTCGGGGTCCTCCCGCTCCAGCTTCTCCAGTGCCTCGTTGACCAGGAGCAGGTCCTCATCCGGAACCGCTTCGGCAATCTCCACCTCCCCGATGTCAACGCGTTCGCACCCGCCGCCCCGCTTCTGCCGGGCCTTCCGGCGGGCATTGTCCACCAGGATCCGGCGCATCGCATCCGCGGCCGCGCCGAAGAAATGGCCTCGATTTTGCCATGAACGGTCGCCCGTCGCGGAGAGCTGGAGCCAAGCCTCGTGAACGAGTGCCGTGGCCTGGAGTGTCTGCCCGGCAGCCTCTTGCGCCATGCGGGCTGCCGCCAGCCTCCGCAAATCCTCATAGACCATGGAAAGCAGCTCTTCGGACGTCCGGTCGTCCGTCCGCAAGATCCTGGTGACGTCGCTCATTGCGCACGAGAAACTAAACGAAGGAGCGAGATCCGGCGAATTCCAAATCGGTTCCAGATTTGATGTTTCCGCTCTCCCGGACCTTGCATGGAAGCGCCAGCGGCAGGTCGGGCGCCACCGGATTCCCGCCCCCGCATTCGTCATCTGCCACCACGCCGCTTGCCCTCCCCATCCGGAGCGATTCATCCGCCCTGAAGCGGTCTTTTCTAACAGAAAATCCCGAGGCCTTTCAGCTTCGGGACTCGTTGCAAATAAAACAAAGTGCGCGCGAGAGGACTCGAACCTCCACGGGGTTGCCCCCACTAGAACCTGAATCTAGCGCGTCTACCAATTCCGCCATCCGAGCGAATGACTTCCCCGGCGGGTTGCGCCGGGGCGGAGAAAACAGCATGCGCCCCCGGGGAATGCAATACCGATTTTACAGGGAATCGCATTTAACGGCAAACAAGCCCTTGCTCCGGCACCGCTTTCGACGTTGCCACCCCGGCACCCAACCGCCACTTTCACCCCATGCAAAAGGCCACGCCGCTCATCCTCGTCCTCATTCTTGCAGCGACCGCCACTTTCCTTGCCCTGCGCCCCAAAGCGGAGAAGCCGGCCCCACCGCCTGCGCCGCCCGCCGCCGAGGCCCGGTCGGCGCCTGAAGCGGAACCTTCGCCGAACGCAGCTC
>CBIHMP010000119.1:0-10937 GCA_966211015.1 uncultured Luteolibacter sp.
CCTTCTTCGTTTGCCACCGGGGGCCGGACAGGGGGGCGGCGGGGATTCTTCCCCTTCCTTGATTCCGCAACTTCAGGCTCGCCCGGTGGTTTTCCCCGGAGAGCATGGAAGCCGCACTGACCTTCCCGCCGATCCGCATGCCGTCACCCCGCCCGATCCCAGCGACCGAAAGCGCGGACGGGGATAGCGTGGACGTGGCGTTGATGAAACGCATCGCGGACGGGGACGAGCGCGCCTTCCGGGAGCTGGTGGAGCGCCACCAGAATGCCGTGGTCGGCACCGTGGCGCGGATGTTGGGCGATCCCACCGAGGCGGAGGACATCGCCCAGCTCGCCTTCCTGCGCATCTGGAAACACGCCAAGCGCTGGCGTCCGGAAGCGAAATTCACCACGTATCTCTTCACGATCACGCGCAATCTCGTCTTCAACGAGAGCCGCCGCCGTTCCCGCCGCAAGGAGGTCTCCAGCGAGGAGCGGGAGGAAGACAGCGGCTTCCAGATGGCCGCCGAATCCCGGCACGGCCCGGAGGAGGAAACCATGAAGCTGGAGATGCACCGGCAGATCGACCGCGCCATCGCCACCCTGCCGGAGGCCCAGCGCACGGCCGTGATCCTCTACAGCTACGAGTCCCTGCCCTACGAGGAGATCGCGGGCGTGCTGAACACCTCGGTCTCGTCCGTGAAGAGCCTGCTTTTCCGCGCGCGGACAACCTTGCGGGAGAAGCTGGCGACTTATCTGGCGGAGTAACCCCGTCTGGAACCATGGCTCGCGCTCCGAGCCCCGGTGCCATCATCTTTCCAGAAACTGCCGGAAGCGCGGCATGATCTTCTGGAACAGCGAGTTCTTCCCGCCGCGTGCCAGTTGCTCGCCGATGAGTCCCGCACTGTCGTCCGGATCGATCGGACCCGGTGCCTCGATGACGTGGCCCGCCGCTTCGATGCGGCGCACGAGGTGCGAGCCTCCGTCTTCGCGCGAGACGGAGATGGCCACGCCGCCGCCCGTGATGCGGACCAGGCCGAGCGGAGCCGATGCCGGTTCCGCCGTCAGGGTCACGGCGATGCTTCGCCCGGCGCTGTCTTCGAAGGAGAAGCCCTCCTTGTTTCCCGCATGGCGGGCGACGGCGAGATCGAGCTCCATACCATCCCGCCACCCGGCTTGCACGGCCAGCCACGCCAGGATTTGCAGGGCGGTGCCGCGGTGGGCGGGATGATGCACGATCTCCACCTGCTCCACATGCGGCAGCGCGGCCAGCACCAGCGGGTCATCATACAGCGCCGCGATGGAAACGCGGAATTGGAAGCTGCGCGTCCACGCGAGGTCCTGCACCACCAAATCCTTGGTCGCGCTACCGACCGCCTCTTCGATCCGGCGGAAGGACTCCACCGGATTCGCCCAATCGGCGCTGTCGAAGACAAAACGGTCCACCAGGCTGTACAGCCGGTCCTCGAAGATCGGCGAGAGTTCGCCCTGCCACCAGAAGATCAGCGGCAAGTCCGACGCCAGATGGGCGAAGACGGTATTCCGCAGGCGGCCGGTGGCCTTCCCCGTGAGGGCGAAGGCGATCTGCTCGCAGCACACCGATTTCCGCCCGTGCGAAAGATGGCAATGCGCGGTGATCCATGCGCGGATGGAGGCCTCCGGCGCGGCGCGATCGATCCCGATCAGCAGCGCCCGGCAGGCATGCTCCGCCGTCAGCTCGCGCACCGCCTCGGAGTTCTTCTCGAGCGCACCGGGCGCCTCGGAATACACCGCGAGATTCATCAGCGAGGCGTTCGTGCGCGCCTCGTCTTCCTCCCACAGCTTGCGCAGTTCCTTGTCGATGGAGCCCACCGGGACCTCGCGGCCGAGTTCGGGGTGCATGGATAGAGTGGTCATGGAAAGTCGGGAGTCTTCGGTTGAGGGTTGAGAGTTAGAGACCGAGGGCAGAGCAAACGACGCGGGGTTCTTGCTTCCGACTCTCAACCCGGAACTCTCGACTCTTCTTCACAGCCTGCGCCAGGAATTCCCGTCCTTTTTGAGAAGCTCGTCCGCTTCCTTCGGGCCCCAGGTGCCCGCGACGTATTCGGCCATCGGCGGCGGGGTGCCGCTCTTGTGCCAGGCGTGCTCGATGTGGTCGATGAACTTCCAGGCCTCCTCCACCTCGTCGCGGCGGGCGAAGAGGGTGGCATCGCCGGCCATGGCGTCCAGCAGCAGGCGCTCGTAGGCTTCGGGGCTGCCCTTGCCGAAGCTCGTGGCGTAGTGGAAGTCCATCTTCACCGGCTCGAGGCGGAGGCTGGTGCCCGGGATCTTCGAGACCATGCGCAGGGAAATCCCCTCGTCCGGCTGGATGCGGATGACGAGCACGTTCGCGCCGGGGACGCCGCCGGGCAGCACGTTGAAAAGCACGCAGGGCGGTGCCTTGAAATGCACGGAAATCTCCGTCGCCTTCTTCGGCAGTTGCTTGCCCATGCGGATGTAGAAAGGCACCCCGCTCCAGCGCCAGGTATCGATCATCAGGCGCACGGCCACGTAGGCCTCCGTCATGCTCTCGGGATCCACGCGGTCTTCCTCCCGGTAGCCTACCGCCGGCTTCCCGTCCACATGGCCGGCGGTGTACTGGGCACGCACCACGTTCTCCGCCACTTTCTCCGGGGTATCCCATTGGCGCAGGGACCGGATCACCTTCACCTTCTCGTCCCGCACGCCGTCGGCGCTCAGGTCGGTGGGCGGTTCCATGGTCACCAGGCTCAGGAGCTGGAGCAGGTGATTCTGCACCATGTCCCGCAGCGCGCCGGACTTGTCATAGTAGCCGCCGCGGCCGCCTTCCATGCCCAGATTCTCCGAGCAGGTGATCTGCACGTGGGAGATGTAGCGGTTGTTCCAGAGGGGCTCGAAAATCGCGTTGGCGAAGCGCAGCACCATGATGTTCTGCGCCGTTTCCTTCCCGAGGTAGTGGTCGATGCGGTAGGTGTCCTTTTCCTGGAAGGTACGGTTCACCACCTCGTTGAGATGCTGCGCGGTGGCAAGGTCCGTACCGAAAGGCTTCTCCACGATCACCCGGGACCAGCAGCCCTCCTTCGCCTGATTGAGGCCCGCGTCCTTCAGATGGGTCAGGATATCGTCGAAGAATTCCGGCGCGCTGGCGATGTAGAAGAGGCGGTTCCCCTTCCCGCCGCGCTCGCGGTCGATCGCGTCCAGGCGTTCGGCGAGGCTCTTGTAGCCCTCCGCATCCGTGAACTCGCTCTGGTGGTAGTGGATGTTTTCGATGAATTTCGACCACAGCGCCTCGTCGTGGCCGGAGCGGGAGACCTTGCGGTTCAGCTCCTCCAGCCCCTGGCGGAATTCCGCATCGGATTTCTCCCGGCGGGCAAAGCCGACGATCTTCACGCCGGGCGGCAATTCGCCGTCCACGGCCAGATTGTAGATCGCGGGCACCAGCTTGCGGTGCGTGAGGTCGCCGGTGGCCCCGAAGATCACCACGGTGCAGGGCTCGGGACGCGAGCGGGAGACGAGATCTTCGCGAAACGGATTGGTCATAAGGCTGAGCCGCGGTTTCGCCGAAAGTCACCCGCGGGGGAAGCGAAATGGGTATGAAATCTCGTCAACGATCGCATTAAAGACAAGAGGGGAAAGCGATCCCGGGCGACCCCGCCGGGCCCGCGCCGGAACGGACGCCGCTTCGGAAGAAGGCTCCGAATCTTCTGGCCAAGGGCCGCCGCACGCGTGTTCATTCGATCATGTCTGAGCGCATTACGGACCTGCCGCTGGACGAGCGGCCGCGGGAGAAACTGGCAAAATTCGGGGCCGGCGCGCTCGATAATCCGGAGTTGCTCGCCCTGTTCCTGAGGACCGGGACGAAGGGCCGCAGCGCGATCCAGATCGGGCGGGACCTGCTGGATCACTACGGGTCCATCGGCGCGCTCGGCAGCGCGGGGGCGGGAGAGCTGGCAAGGCAGCCGGGGCTCGGGCTCGCGAAAGCCTGCCAGCTGGTGGCGGCTTTCGAGCTGGGGGCGCGGGCCGCGCGCGAGCAGCTCGCCCAGATCCCGCTGGACGCCCCGGAATTGATCTACCGGACCTTCGCGCCGCAACTCGCGTGGCTGCGGCACGAGAAGCTGATCGTGGCGCTGCTGGACAGCCGCCTGCGGCACGCCGGCTCCGTGGAGGTGAGCGCGGGAAGCCTGACCGAAACGGTGGCCCACCCGCGGGAGGTCCTGCGCCCGGTGATCACGCGCGGCGCCTTCGGCTTCGTATTGATCCACAATCACCCTTCCGGCGATCCCTCGCCGAGCAAGGCGGATGAACTTTTCACCCGCCGCATGATCGAGGCGGCCGATCTGCTCCTGCTCAAATTCCTGGACCACGTGGTGGTCGGCAGGCCCGATGGCGGCAGGGAACCGTACTTCTCCTTCCGCGAGGCGGGAGTGATCGTCTGAAACCACCGCCGCGGCGGGGTGCAACCCGCGTTATCAAAGGGAAAACAAAAAGGCGGCCCGGAGGCCGCCTTTTCGTCGTCTGAAACCCGGGACATAGGTCCCGCGGAAAGATTACTTCACGCCTTGCTTCGAAAGGCGGGTACCCTTGGTGGCACCTTGGCGGGCCTTGAACTTCGGGTTGGACTTGCAGATCACGTAGAGCGTGCCCTTGCGCTTCACCACCTGGCAGGCGGAGTGGCGGCGTTTGGCAGAGGCGAGTGAGGAAAGAACTTTCATGGGAAAAATGACGCTGCGTTGCGGGGCCGCGGACCATAGGCAAGCCGCGGAGCATGTAAAGCCGATTCTCGCGCGAAAAATCGTGTTCATCCGACCTCCGGCATGGTCTTCTCTGGCCGCGCCCCGGATGAGCGAGAATTTCTACCAGAAAACCACCTCCGCACCGGTCACGTCCTTCGACGTTTCCCTGCGGCCGCCCGTCTTTTCGGAATTCATCGGCCAGGAAAAGGTCAAGGACCGCCTGCTGCTGATGGTGGAGGCCGCCCGGCAGCGGGGCGACGTGCTGGACCACGTGCTGCTCTCCGGTCCCCCGGGCCTCGGGAAGACGACCCTGGCAAATATCATCGCCCGCGCCACCGGCTCCCAGCTCCACGTCACTTCCGGACCCCAGATCGAGAAAGCGGGCGATCTGGCGGGGGTCCTGACGAATCTGCAGAAGGGCGATGTCCTCTTCATCGACGAGATCCACCGGCTCCACCCCGCCATCGAGGAATACCTCTACCCGGCGATGGAGGACTTCCGGCTGGATATCATCATCGACTCCGGCCCCTCCGCGCGCTCGATCCAGCTCAACCTGCCGCGTTTCACGCTGGTGGGGGCCACCACCCGGTCCGGCATGCTCACCGCGCCGCTGCGTTCGCGCTTCGGCCTGGTGAACCGCCTCGATTACTACACGCAGGCGGAGCTCGCCCGGATCATCGAGCGGTCCGCCGGTCTGCTGGATATCCCCGTCCTGCCGGAGGGGGCGCTGGAGATCGCCGCCCGCTCCCGCGGCACGCCGCGCGTGGCGAATGCGCTGCTGCGCTGGGTGCGGGACTACGCGCAGGTGAAGGGCGACGGCACCATCACCGGACCCGCCGCCGATGCCGCGCTGGCGATGATCGAAATCGACGAGCAGGGTCTCGATGAAATGGACAAACGCATCCTCGAAGCGCTGATCTACAAATTCAACGGCGGGCCCGTGGGCGTCGGCTCGCTGGCGGTGGCCGTGGGCGAGGACGCCGCGACCATCGAGGAGGTGCACGAGCCCTTCCTGATCCTGCAAGGCTTCCTCCAGCGGACTCCGCGCGGCCGGATCGCGCTGCCCGCCGCTTACACGAAGATCGGGGCCACGATGCCGCCGCCTGCGGACGGACAGCCGACTTTGCTGTGAGTAGCTTTTGAACAGGTTGCAGAGTACGGCACAGAACGGCAAGTAACTACGTAAGCTATCCTCAACCGTGTCAGACGGAGCACCTTATAAACCAACATCAAGATTATGAGACGTTTCCTAATCGCGGCATTGGCATCGTTATTTTTGCTTTCGTCAGTGCCAGGTGCCTCGGGTCAGGATGAGGCCGTCAAAAAGCTCGCGGAGGCGACCACTCGCTTTTATCAAGCCAAGGTTGCAGCAGAGACTTTCTACAACAGGGAACTGGCCAAGATCCTCGCGACATGTGATCAAATAGAGGTTTACCTACTCGATCACGAGACCAAAGAGACGCGATCGGACTACCTGGGTTGGGAGACTGACCTAGAGGAAGGGGAGTTTCCGATCATGCCTTACGGAGTGAAATCCCAGATCTTGAAGAGGGCCCGGCTCACGCCGGAGGAACGCAAGGAATTCCTTCCTGCCTTGACGAAGATATTGATCGCCGACCCCTCCGACGGCCCCTTTTGCCACTTTCCCGTTCATGGAATAAGGGTTTTCAGCGGGGAGAAGATCATCTTCCAAACGAGCATTTGCTGGCACTGTGGCAACTTCTATGTCCACTACCCTGACGGTGCGCAATGGAGCGGCATCGCCGATGGCGGGGATCTGGCCAAAGTTTTCAATGAACTGATGCCAATTCCCCAGGAAGAGAAGGACCGTTTCGAGAAGGGCGTCACTCCCCAAAAGGCCGGGCCAAACAAGTAAGGCAAGGAGACGAAGCGATCCAAGGCGCCTCTTCCCGTCAGCAGCAGCTCCCTCGGCCATTTCCATTTCTCATTCTCGAATCTCCCGATTAGAGTTCTCCCGGATGTCTGAAATCGTCACCCAAACCATCGACCGCTGCCGTGCCGCCGGCCTGCGCCGCACGAAGGCGCTCGAGGAGCTCATCGTCACGCTGCTGGACTCGGCGCGGCCGATGACTCTTTCGGAGTTGGCCTCCTCCCCGCGGCTCCGGGACCAGTGCGACAAAGCGACGGTCTTCCGCCTGCTCCAGCGCCTGGCGGAAAAGGGCGTGGTACGGCGTCTCGGCCTCCACGAGCGGGCCGCCTACTTCACCCTGCTGGTGCCTGGCCGGCATCAGGACTACCTTATCTGCACGGAGTGCGGCAGCATCGAAGCGGTGAAGGCCCCCTGCCCCGTGCACGAGCTGGAAGACGAGATCCGGGAAAAGACCGGCTACCGCAATCTCTACCACGAACTCGAATTCTTCGGCACCTGCCCCGCCTGCGCATGAACCGTCTGGTCCGCATTGCCCTCACCCTTTTTGTCTCCGCGACGATCCTCATTTTCCTGGTGCTGCAGCGTTTGGAGCGCGCGCGGGAGATCGGGGGAACATCGGAAGGCGGGGATGAGTTGAACCAGCTCGCCCGCTCGGAGCTCCAGATGGCCTACATTGGCATGGGCTTCGTCGCGCTCATGCTCGCCGCCGGGCTGGTCCTGATCGGCATGGCGATCGCCCGGTCCCGGAAAAAACCCGAACCGCATGGATGAGGAGCTGGAGGCCGCGTTCCTGAGCTTCATGGACACGGAGCGAAGCGCGTCTCCGCGGACGATCCTGAATTACCGCCTGGCGCTCGGCTCCTTCCGGACCTGGGCCGGGGATAGCTTCGCCGGCTGGAAAGACAGCTCCGCGGAAGATTTCCGCCGCTGGCTCTTCGACATGATGAAGCAGGAGCTGGCGAAGGCGACCATCCGCCTGCGCTTCGCCGCCATCCGCTCCTTCTATAAGTTCCTGGTCCACCGCCGCGGGCTGGCGAAGAGCCCGGTGGCGGAGGTGCAGCTCCCGAAGCCGGAGAAAAAGCTGCCGGTGGTGCTCACCATCGCACAGATCGACGAGCTGCTGGCACTCCCCCTCCAAGCCGCGGTGCACCGGCAGACGAAGCCGTGGATGCCGCTGCGGGATGCGGCGATCCTGGAGCTCTTTTACTCCTGCGGCCTGCGCATTTCCGAACTGCGGGGGCTCGACGTGAAAGATGTCGATTTTCTGGGCGAGAACGTCCGCGTCCTCGGCAAGGGTGCGAAAGAACGCATCGTGCCCGTAGGCGGCCCGGCAATCGCCGCCTTGCAACGCTACCAGCGCGAAGCCGCGGTCACGCAAGGCCCGCTCTTCCTGGGCAAGAACCGCACCCGCATCACCCAGCAGGCTATCGACCAGCTGCTGAAGAAATATCTCAGGCTGAGCTCCATCCCCTTCAAGATCTCCCCGCACAAGCTCCGGCATAGCTTCGCGACCCACCTGCTGGACGCCGGGGCGGACCTGCGCTCGGTGCAGAGCCTGCTGGGCCACGCCTCCCTTTCCACCACGCAGATCTACACGCACGTGACGAAGGAGCGCCTGCGCAAAGCCTACGACGAGGCGCACCCGCGGGCAAAGTAGCGGCACGGAGGGACGCGGGTACGGCGGATGCAGTAGCTCGCAGCCGCGCTCCGCGGCACGGAGGGCACGAAAAAGGCGGCTGCGTTTCCGCAGCCGCCTTCAAATCAATACGGGGAACCTCCGGTCAGCTTAGAAGCCGACGGAGAGCTTCACACCGGCGATGAGGTGCTCGCGGCCGCCGAGCGTGCCGGTTCCGCCCACGATCGGGGTATCGGAAACGAGCTTGCTGTCGGCGTCCACGTACTTCACGTACGGAGCGAGGGTCACGCCTTCGCGGAACTCCCAAGGAAGCTCGGCCTTGACGAACCAGCCCTGGAAGCCGTCGGCGGTGCCGATGGAACCGAGCGTGTCGGAGACCTGGAGGCCGTGGCCATCGGCCACGCCCACGCCGGCGGAGAGGTTCAGCGCGAGGCAATCGTTGAACACGAAGCTCTTGCTGATCTCCGGCTGCAGGTACCAACCGTTGTTGGAGTCGAAGTCGTAGTAGAAGGTGGCTCCGGCGGTGATGCCCCAGGCCACTTCATAGCTGGCACCGAGGTAAACTTCCTGGGTGTCGGCGGTACCAGGGGTGTCCTGGAAGTTGTAGAAGATGTAGCCGAGTTCCAAGGAAACCGGACCGAGCTCCTTGCTCACCGCGGCGTAGAGGTCCAGCTCGTTGAAGCTGTTGCCGAAGGTCTGGGAGTCGTTCACGGAACCGTACCAGGCACCGGCGCTGACCGCGAGGCCGTCGCTGATCTCGTACGAAACATCCACGCCGGCTTCGATCAGGTCGCTGCCGAGGTCCACAAAGCGGAACTCATAAAGCGAGCTGTAGCCCACGTGCACTTCCCCTTCAATTTCCGCCGAGGCGTAGCCAGCCACGAGGGCGGAGGCAGCGGCCAGGGCGCCGACATATTTGGTGTGTTTGCGCATCTTGGTATTCGGTTGTTCGGTTGCTGTAACCTCCGGGAAACCAAGTTTTCCCCTGCTTCCCCGAGAGGCTTTCGGCATCTTGCGGACCACGTGCTTGCGGCACGACGGACGCTGCCTATCGGGCAGTTTGTTAAGAAACCCGAATAGTAATGTCCAGCTAAAAGAACGCGGTCGGCTCGACGGCCGGGCGTCTAACTAGAGGGGCCCCGCAAATCTGACAAGGGCGAAAAGCGCGGGCGATTCCACCCGGGGCTCGCCGGAAGTGCCTGATACTCGGGGGGCGGTACATCCCCGGTTTGCTAGAGGGCGGCACGGCCCGGCTCTTCCGCGGGCACCGCTCCTCCCCCCGGAGGCAGGGGCCGATGCAGGCTTCCCCCGGGTTGCGGGAGCCCGGACGAATCCCGGTCCTGCCGCCCTTACCTGCACCGGCCCGAAACTCCTTGGGACAGACGCGGGGACGCACCCGTTCAAAGATCACCCGCAATAATGCGCAGCCCCTCCGGCCAGCGGTGAAGTGACGTTTTCGCGACTTGTTCACTTCAAACACTTTCCGCACCCTTTCCGAAGTCACAAATCGTTAAAAATCATTGATGCACCGCTGCTTTCAGCCACTGGCACGGCATCTGCTCCGGGGGCAATTCAACAGTTAGGACCGAAAAAGTCCGGCTGAACAATCCATCCGAAACCGAGTCGACATGAGCCTGAAAACACGATTGGCACGCGGCGCCTGTGCGTTTGCTGCCGTAGCAATGATGGTCCTGCCCCTGGCACAGAGTGCCCGCGCGCAGGAAGAAGCCGCACCGCCCCCGGCCGCGGAAGAAGTGACCCCGGCCACCCCCGCGGCGGAGGAAGCTCCGCCCGCCGAGGAGGCTCCGGCCTTCGCCAATTACGATGAGTTCAAGGCCAGTCCGGAGTATGTGGGCTTCCTGGCGAACAACCTCTGGATCATGCTGGCGGCCGCGCTGGTTTTCCTCATGCACCTCGGTTTCGCCACCGTGGAGTCCGGGCTCTGCCAAAAGAAGAATACGGTGAACATCCTGTTCAAAAACGTGTTCATCGTCTGCATCGGCGCGCTCGGCTACATGCTCTATGGCTTCAACGCGATGTATCCCGGCTGGGAGAATGGCGTCTCAATGGACTTCTTCGCCCTCGGCAAGCCGATCACCAACAGCTTCGACGACGCGGGACAGGTTGCCAACATGACCACCGCCTATGCGACGGGCCCGATGACCTATTGGACCGACTTCCTCTTCCAGGCGATGTTCGCCGCCACCGCCGCCACCATCGTTTCCGGTGCCGTGGCGGAGCGCGTGAAGCTCACCAGCTTCATGATCTACGCCACCGTCCTCGTCACCTTCTTCTACCCCATCACCGGTTCCTGGAAGTGGGGCTACGGATGGCTGAACACCAAGGGCTTCCATGACTTCGCCGGTTCCACGCTGGTGCATGCCTTCGGTGGCTTCGCCGCGCTCGCCGCGGTCATCGTCCTCGGCCCCCGCCGCGGCAAATACACTTCGGAAGGCGTGAAGCCGATCCTGCCGCACAATCTCCCGCTCGCCACCATCGGCGTGTTCCTCCTCTTCCTCGGTTGGTTCGGGTTCAACGGCGGCTCCGTCCTCTCCGCCGATCCGCAGGCCGTCTCCCGCGTCTTCGTGACCACCGCGATGGCCGGCTTCACCGGCGGCATCGGCGCGATGCTGACCTCCTGGGTGGTATTGAAGAAGCCCGATCTCTCCATGATGCTGAACGGCATGCTGGCCGGTCTGGTC
>CBIHMP010000120.1:0-10933 GCA_966211015.1 uncultured Luteolibacter sp.
CTTCTTAGGCTGGGAGGGGAAGGGGATCTACCTGCTGGCAGTCACCTCGAATCCGGGGTCCGCGGACTTCCAGCGGCAGACGCTGGCGGACGGCCGATCCGTTTTCGAGCTGGTGACCGCCTTGGGAGAGCGGGCCAAGGGGATGGCCACGGACGTGGGCTATGTCGTCGGATTGACCAATACGGGGGGCGTTTTGCAACGTATTCCCGACGCTCCCCTGTTGGTTCCGGGCTTAGGTGCCCAGGGAGGCGATCTGGCCGAACTGGCCGCGGCGCGGCGTTCCGCTCCGGATGTCGTCAATGTCTCGCGCGGAGTCCTTTATGCCGATGACGGTTTTAGCTTCGGTGAGCGCGCGAAGCGCTGGGCGGAGCGGATCGCCCTATCCTATCAGGAAGCAGTCGCGTGAGGCACGATCCACGCTAGCATTTGGGCGAAGATGCCGAGGGAAAGCGATTATCCGAAAACGGGCCAAGTAAACGCCCATTATTCCGGGCTGTTGCCGCAAAAAGGGTGGCCGGGTCGCAATTATAAGTTTTTCCGCCATCGGATCGTCCCGGGGATGTTCCAGAAGCGCGGCGGGCTGGCCCAGGAACCCGTGCTGAGCATCCCGGAGAACGGCTGCGTGCGGGTGACTTGGATCGGCCACGCGTCCTTCCTCCTCCAATTCGCCGACCATTCGGTGATCGTGGATCCGAATTGGGCGCGCTGGCATGGCTTCGTGAAGCGCCTGCGGGAGCCGGGCCTCCCGCTGAAGGCGATTCCGGAGCTCGACCTGGTATTGGTCAGCCACGCGCATTTCGACCATCTGCACAAACCCAGCCTCAAGGTCCTGCAATCCCGCGGCGGCATCGTGGTGCCGCGGGGCAGCGCGAATCTGGTGCGGCGCCTCGGCTTTCCCGCCGTGCACGAGATGAAGGTGTGGGACGTGATCGAATACAACAATCTGAACGTGATCCATACCCCCAGCCACCACTGGGGGGCGCGTTACCTGCACGACATCCACCGGGATTACGGCGGCTATCTGGTGGAGTCCGGCGGAAAAAGCGTCTTTCACTGCGGCGACAGCGCTTGGTTCGACGGCTTCGCGGAGATCGGCCGGCGGCACCAGAATATCGACGTCGCCCTGATGCCGATCGGCGCGTACGAGGCGCCGAGCGGGCGGGATGTGCATCTGAACCCCGAGGAGGCGGTCCGCGCCTTTGCCGAACTGGGGGCCAAGGTGATGATCCCGATGCATTACGGTACCTTCCCGCTCGGAAACGAGCCGCCCGGCGAGCCGGTCGAGCGGCTGCTGATGGAGGCGGACCGGCTGGGGATCAGCGAGAGGATCCTGATACCGGAGGAAGGGGTGGGAATCGAGTGGTGAAGGCCGCACGATCCGGCACCCGTGGTGCGGGGAATTAAAGACAGCTCGACCTTCCGGCCGATTTATCGAGCCTTCACCCATGATTGCCGAGTCCCTGCTGGAAAGCCCGCTCTTCGTCCCTTCGCTGGTTGGGGCGGTCCTTTTCTTTCAAGCGCTTCTGTTGATGACGGTGCTTTCGCTCTCGAAGAAGGTGACGCGCCTTTCCCGCAAGGAAGCGCAGCGTGAAGCCCCGGCCGTCCCCGAGTTGACGGAGCAGAAAGAGGCAAACAGCGAGCAGAAGCAGCTTTTCAGGCTCTTCCTTGAAGAGAACCCGGCGCGGCGCGAGCTCTCAAAGAAGGAGCAATTCGCGGCGTTCCGTCGCTGGCGTGAGGAGAAGGGCCTGAACTGGAAAAACCCGGGAGCTTCGGCCTGAGAGGCGAAAAAGCAACGGGAGGAGCCGAAATTCGGGGATTCTAGCCGTTTTTCCGGTTGCCAGTGCCGGGAGGGGTTTGCAGACTCCGCGCCCGCGCCGGATTTACACTCCGACTCCTCGTAAAAGAGCTTGTGAAAAATTTCACAAGCGCCCAAAATTTTCCCGCAAAGCACCCCGACGCACCACCGTCATGGCCAATTTCTTTCCGCGCTGGACCAATTTTCTTCCCCTGAAAATCGCCATTTGTGCAGGAGCGGTGGCGGGTGGCGTGGTGTTGGCGTTCACGTATTACGCGACGCCGAAGACGCTTGTGGAGGGGTACCAGCCTTCGCAGCCGATTCCTTTTTCTCACAAAATTCACGTGGATCAGCTCGGGCTGGACTGCCGCTATTGTCACTCCTTCGTGGATGTCTCCGGTCACTCGAACGTCCCGAGCAACAACACCTGCTGGAACTGCCACCAGCACGTGCAAAAGGAGAGCCCGAAGCTCCAGCCGCTGCGCGACCGGATGGATCCGGCGCTGAAGCACCCGGATTTCGGCAAGCCGATCGAGTGGGTGCGCATCCACAAGACCCCGGACTTCGTTTATTTCAACCATTCCGCGCACGTGAACCGCGGGATTTCCTGCCAGAGCTGCCACGGTCAGGTGGACCAGATGGAAGTGGTCTATCAGGAGCACAACCTTTCGATGGGCTGGTGCCTGGAGTGCCATAACGCGCCCGAGAAGCATCTCCGGCCGCTCGAGGAGGTCTATAATTTGAAGTACGACGCCGAGAAGTACATCGCCGACCCCGAGAACGCCGCGCAGATGTCCCGGTGGGGCATCAAGACCACCGAGGATCTCGGTCTGAAGCTGAAGGAGCATTGGGATATCCAAGCCAAGGTCTCCTGCACCACCTGCCACCACTGATCCCGGTCTTCCGCCGTTTTCCGTTCCTTTCACGCATTTCCGTCCGCCGCCCTTTCGCCCATGAGCAAACGCATCTGGCAACATCCCGAAGTCCCCGCCGGTGAAACCACCGTCTCCTGGCGCGGCGTCGGCCAGCTCGAGGATACCCCCGCCTTCCGTTCCTGGATGGAGCGCGAGTTCCCGCAGGGCGTGGCCGAAATGGAGAACGAGGAGGACGCCGAGACCTCGCGCCGTTCCTTCCTGAAGCTGATGGGCGCTTCGACCGCCCTGGCCGGCTTCGGAATGGCCGCTTGCCGCCGTCCGGAGAGCTACATCGTTCCCTACAGCAAGGCACCCGAGTGGGTGATCCCGGGCAAGGCGACGTATTACGCTTCCAGCATGCCCCGCTCCGGCGGTGCCACGCCGCTGGTGGTGACGACTTTCGAAGGCCGTCCGACGAAGGTCGCCTCGAACATGCTCCACCCCGACACGACGGGGACGGACGCCTTCGTGCAGGCTTCCGTGCTAGATCTCTATTCGCCCTCGCGCTCGCGCAAGGTGTTGAAACAGGGCAAGCTTGCCAGCCGGGCCGAGTTCGATTCCGTGATCGCCGGTCTCGCGGCGGACGCCTCCGCGAAGGTGGGCTTCGTGTTCGGTCGCGACGACTCGCCTACGCGCGCCCGTCTCGTAAAGGAGCTCGCCGCCAAGTATTCCGCCGCGAAGTTCTACGCCTACGAGGCGCTTGAAGGAAACACCGCCAAGGTGCTGGGCGAGGGCACGAAGCTGGTGGCCGATTATACGAACGCCGACCGGATCGTCTCCTTCGACAGCGATTTCCTCTGCCTCGATTCCCACGGGCCGACGGCCCCCTTCTTCAACCGCCGCAAGCCGGAAGGCGCGGATTATTCGAAGAAAGCGGATCCCGCCTCGATGAACCGCCTCTACGTGGTCGAGAGCACCTTCTCGATGACCGGCGGCATGGCGGACCACCGCCTGCGGGTGTCCCCGAGCCAAATCCTCAAGATCGCTGCGCAGATCGCGCGCGGACTCGGCATCGGCCAAGCCTCGGATGTCGAGGCGGTGACGGACGAGAAGCAGCTCTCTTGGGTGACCGCGCTTGTCGCGGATCTCCAGGCATCCGGCGGCAGGTCGGTCGTGCTGGCCGGATCCCGGCAGCCGGAAGCAGTGCAGATCCTCGCGCTCGCGATCAACCAGAAGCTCGGCAACATCGGAGAAGGCAAGCCGCTCAAGGTGGTTCGCACCGATGCGCAAGGCCTCGGCGATTTCACCGCGCTGACCGCCGATCTGAACGCTGGTGTGATCGACACGCTTTTCCTGCTGACGCCGGCCAATCCGGTCTTCGACGCACCGGCCGATTCCGGTTTCGCGACGGCCCTGGCAAAAGCCAAGACAGTGATCCATCTGGGTCAGCGGACCGATGCCACCGCGCACGCCGCGACCTGGCACGTGCCCGCCAGTCATTACCTTGAAAGCTGGTCGGATGCGCGCACGGTGAACGGCGTTTACACGGTGGTGCAGCCGATGATCCTGCCGCTCTACGCGGACTGCGCGAGCGAGCTCGAGATCCTTTCCGCCCTTTTGACCGACGACGGCAAGCTGGTCACCGGCGAAGCCGCCGATGGCAAGCCCTCGCCTGCCTATGATGCGGTGCGGGTGACCTTCGAAGCCATCGGGGGCACGGGCATGGAGGCTTGGAAGAAGGTCCTGCGCGACGGTTTCCACGCCGGTACCGCCTATGAGGTGGTCGAGCCGGCGATTCCCGCCGCTCCGGTAGCGGTAGCGGCCGCCGCGGCGACGGGCTTGGAAGTGGTCTTCGCGACCGACGGTTCCGTCTATGACGGCCGCTGGATCGACAACGGCTGGCTACAGGAAGCTCCCGATCCGGTCTCGAAGCTCTCTTGGGACAATGCAGCCCTGATTGCGCCGGAAACGGCTAAAAATCTGGGTCTCTACGAGGAGATCGTGGCCCTTGAAAGCGAAAGAGCCGCGCGCGGTCCGGACGGCGAAGGCTCCGAACGCGCCGGCCCGATGATCAAGGTGAAGGTCAACGGGGGCGAACTGGAGATCCCGGTGATGATCGCCTTTGGTCAGGCCGAGAACACGATTGTCATCCCGCTCGGCTACGGCCAGGGTTTCGACGGCGAGGACAAGTTCAACCGCGACGCGAAGGGCAACGCCCCTGCGAGCCACGTCGGTCAAGTCGGCGTGAACTCGGGCTTCAATGCCTATCCGCTGCGCACGGCGGCGACTTCCTACTACGCGACGGGTGCCACGGTGGAAAAGACCGGCAAGCGCTACCCGCTGGCGCTGGTGCAGGAGCACTTCGGCATGTATGGCCGCGCGCTCGCCCGGGAGATCTCGACCTTCGACTCCGGCGACCACAAGGGAAGCTTCCAGGAGCAACTCCACAATGTGCCGAAGCAGGGCAACGACGCCCATGCGCCGCCGAATATTTCGCTCTACAAGCAGGAAGACAAACGCGGCAACCAGCACGTCAGCGATCCGCTGCACCAGTGGGGCATGACGATCGATCTGTCCGCGTGCATGGGCTGCAACGCCTGTCTCGTGGCCTGCCAGGCGGAAAACAACATTCCGATCGTGGGCAAGGAGCAGATCGCCAAGGGCCGCGAGATGCACTGGATCCGCATGGATCGCTACTACGCCATCGACAAGGAAAACACCTTCGATCCCGGCAACCCGGCGCTGGTGCCCCAACCGGTCTCCTGCGTGCAGTGCGAAAGCGCCCCCTGCGAAACCGTCTGCCCGGTTAACGCGACGGTTCATACGGAAGACGGCCTCAACGCGATGGCCTACAACCGCTGCATCGGCACCCGCTACTGCGCGAACAACTGCCCGTACAAGGCGCGTCGTTTCAATTTCTTCGATTACAACAAGCGCAACCCGCTGGTGGCCCACAACCTTTACAAGGGTCCCCTTGGCGAGAAGCAGGTAGGCACCGCGCCGCATCTGCAGCGCAATCCCAACGTGACGGTCCGCATGCGCGGTGTGATGGAGAAGTGCACCTACTGCGTCCAGCGCCTGAAGGATGCGAAGATCCGCCAGAAGCGCGGCCAAAAGCAGGAAGCCCTGCTAGCCGGCGCGAAATCGACGGAAATGGACGTCACCACCCATACCCTCCGCATTGCGGTGGATTCGGTGAAGGTGGCTTGCCAGGAAGCCTGCCCCGCGGGCGGCATCGAATTCGGCAACCTGCTCGACGAGGACAAGTCGGTGATGGTCCGCGCCAAGAAGAGCGAGCGGAACTACGATCTCCTGAACTACATCGGCACCAAGCCGCGCACCAGCTACCTCGCGCGGGTGAAGAATCCGAATCCGGCGATGCCTGACGCCAAGTGGGTCGGCAAGTCCACCATCCACATGCACTGAACCGCCGCGTGTTTAGTCATTAGTGCTTAGAACTTAGTAATTTTCCCAATTACATGGCCACCGCCACCGAACATGCTCCGAGCCCGACGCGCCAAGGACCGAAAATTCCGGTCCTGGAGCGCGAGAAGCTCATCCTCAACGGCCGATCCTACCACTGGATCACCGAACGCATCTGCGGAGTGCTGGAGAACCGCCAGCCTTTCCTCTGGTGGCTGCTTTTCCTGCCCTCCGCGCTGATCGCGATGGTGGGTGTCGGCCTGGGCCTGACGTATCTGGTTTCGACGGGGGTCGGTGTCTGGGGGATGTCGAACCGGGTGTTCTGGGGCTGGGATATCACGAACTTCGTGTTCTGGATCGGTATCGGCCACGCGGGGACGCTGATTTCCGCGGTGCTATTCCTGACGCGCCAGAACTGGCGGACTTCGATCAACCGCGCGGCGGAGGCCATGACGATCTTCGCGGTGATGTGCGCCGGTATTTTCCCGGCCTTCCACGTCGGTCGCGTCTGGATGGCGTGGTTCCTCGCCCCGATCCCGAATTCCAACGCGGTGTGGCAGAACTTCAAGTCGCCGCTGTTGTGGGACGTGTTCGCGGTTTCGACGTACTTCACGATCTCGCTGATCTTCTGGTATCTCGGCATGGTGCCGGACTTGGCGACCATCCGCGACCGCTGCAAGCCGGGCCTTCGGAAGATGCTCTACGGCATCTTTTCCCTCGGCTGGCGCGGCGGCAACCGCCAGTGGAGCCACTACGAGATGGCCTACCTGCTGCTGGCGGCCCTTTCCACCCCGCTGGTGCTCTCCGTGCACTCCGTGGTGTCCTTCGACTTCGCCACCTCGATCGTTCCCGGCTGGCACACCACCATCTTCCCGCCCTACTTCGTTGCGGGTGCCATTTTCGGCGGCTTCGCGATGGTGCTCACCATCATGGTTCCGGCGCGCCAGCTCTACGGGCTGCACGACCTGATCACGATGAAGCACATCGACAACATGGCGAAGATCATCCTGCTGACCGGCACGATCGTCGGCTACGCCTACCTGATGGAGCTCTTCGTGGCCTACTACTCGGGTGCCAAGTACGAGATCGACGCCTTCAAGTTCCGCATCACCGGCCCCTACTGGTGGGCCTACCTGGCGATGATGTCCTGCAACGTGCTTTCCCCGCAGCTCTTCTGGTTCAAGGCCTGCCGTGAAAACCTCTGGGTGGTCATGGGCGTGGCCATGGCGGTGAACATCGGCATGTGGTTCGAGCGCTTCGTGATCATCGTGACCACGCTGGCCCGCATGTTCCTGCCGGGCGACTGGAAGACCTACAATCCGAGCTATGTCGAGATGGCGCTCTTCATCGGCACCATCGGGATGTTCCTCGCGCTCTTCCTGCTTTTCCTGCGCTTCCTGCCCTGCATCAACATCGCGGAGGTGAAGTGGACGCTGCCGGAATCCGATCCGCACCACGACGATCACCACGACCATCCGGACCAAGGGGTGGAGACGGTGGCCGCCTATCAGCACGAGCTCCACGGCAAGGGTGCCGTCGAGAGCAAGGCCTGAATTTTCCCGTAACGAGGAACCCACGATTTTCCGAAAAGTGAGCACCACCCGCAAACGCGTTTACGGCTACCTGGCCGAATTCCCCAGCGCCTCCGCCCTCTACAAGGCGGCCGAGAAGGTGCGCGATGCCGGCTTCCGCAAGTGGGATTGCCACACGCCCTACCCGGTGCACGGCCTGGACGGCGCGATGGGCTTGAAGCGCTCGATCCTTCCCTGGTTCGTCTTCTTCGGCGGCATGCTGGGCACGGCGACGGGCTTCGGTCTGGCCTACATCACGCAGGTGGAGATCTACCCGACGGTGGTGCAGGGGAAGCCGACGAACATCTTCACGGTGCCGGCCTTCTTCCCGATCATGTTCGAGCTGACGATCCTCTTCTCCGGTTTCACCACGCTTTTCGGCCTGCTGGCGCTGATGAAGCTGCCGCGGCTCAATCATCCGCTTTTCGCCAGCCGCCAGTTCCACCGCGCCACGGATGATGCCTTCTTCATCGCGGTCGAGGCCCGGGATCCGAAATTCAGTCCGGACGGCACCCGCAAATTCCTCGAGGATATCGGGGGCAAGAGTATCGAACTCGTCGAAGAGGAGGACTGACTCCGCTGATTTCGAATTTCAGGTCTTAAATTTCCGATCCGCCCGTGAAATACTTCTTCCTCGCCTACGCGATCATCGCAGCTCTCTTCATCGGCCTGATGCCGGTGCGGGGCGGCAAGTCCCCGGACGCGCCGATCCGCCTGTTCCCGGACATGGACGAGCAGGACAAGTTGAAGGCCCAGAAGCCCAGCGGCTTCTTCGCCGACGGACAGGGCGCGCGCCAGCCGGTGCACGGCACCCAAGCGCTCGGCTTCAATCCGGAAGGAGCTTCGGAAATCGGCGGGATCCCGGAGCCGGAATTCGGCGGCGGCACCGGCTACTACGCGACCGGCGGCATCGACGGCTATTATGCCAACGGGATGCCGGAAGAGCTGAACCTGACGCCGGAAACGGTCGGGGCTTTCCTAAAACGCGGCGAAGAGGTTTTCAACGTCAACTGCGCCATCTGCCACGGCGAGTCCGGAGACGGCCTGGGCATCACCAGCCACTTCGGCGTGCCCGGCATCGCGAACCTGACGCAGGACACCTACGCGCAAGCCGCCTATCCCGACGGCCGGCTCTTCGACGTGATCTCGAACGGCAAGGGCAACATGGGTCCTTACAAACACAACGTGAACCTGCGCGACCGATGGGCGATCGTCGCTTACGTCCGTGCCCTTCAATTCGCCCGCAAGGCCCCCTACGAGGCCGTGAAGGAGGCTTACGACAAGGCCACCGCCGCTACCGCCACGGCGGCGCAGTAACTTTTCTTTCTCCACCGAAATGGCACACCACTTCGTAACTTCAGCCGACATCCCGGTCGATGGCGAGCGCATCGCCAGCTCGAAGCTTGAGTCGATCAAGCGCATCGCGGGCGGAGCCGCCGTCCTGCTCGGCTTGATCAGCGCCTATCTGC
Organism: uncultured Luteolibacter sp.; assembly: GCA_966211015.1. GTDB lineage: Bacteria > Verrucomicrobiota > Verrucomicrobiia > Verrucomicrobiales > Akkermansiaceae > Haloferula. The sequence continues at coordinate 9,113 of CBIHMP010000120.1, forward strand.
TGTTTTTCGCGCCGGACAAGGTGGCGGGTAGCTTCGCTTACTCCTGGCTGTTCGCGTTCTTCTTTTTCTTCACCCTCGCCGTGGGCGGTTGCTTCTGGACGCTCCTCCACAACGTTTCCAACTCGGGGTGGGGGACCTCGGTGCGCCGCGTGATGGAAAACCTGGGTTCGGTTTTCCCATGGATGGCCATCTTCGCGATCCCGCTGGCTCTGCCGGACGTGCAGAAATGGCTCTACGAGTGGATGAACATCCACCGGGCGTCGGGGGGCGAGGTGTTTGAAGAAAACATCAAGAGCCTCTTCGGGTTCTATGGCACCAAGTCGATGGGCCACGCGCTTGAGGAAGGCCATCAGGCGCTACTGGTGAACAAGCAGTGGTACATGAACCAGGTGGCCTGGTATGCCCGCTTCGCCTTCTACTTCATCGGCCTTGGCCTGGTGATCCGCGGCTTGCGCAAGCTTTCCACCGCCCAGGACAACGATCCGAACCCCGGCACGAAGAACCTTTTCCGCGCGCGCTTCCATTCGACCTACACGCTGATCATTTTCGCGATCACCATCACCTTCGCGGGCATCGATCTGCTGCAGGGCATGAAGTTCGATTGGTTCTCCACGATGTGGGGTGTCTATCTCTTCGCCGGCGCCGCCCTGAACTCGATGGCGGTGATCATCATCACCGCGACGCTGATGCAGAAAGGCGGCTACCTGAAGCGGGTGGTGGGTCCGGAGCACTACCACATCATGGGCAAGCTGCTGCTCGCCTTCACCATCTTCTGGGCCTACATCTCCTTCTCGCAGTATTTCCTCATCTGGTACGCCAATATCACCGAGGAAACCTCGTGGTACCTGATCCGCAACACCGGAGGCTGGAATACCGCCAGCGTGGTGCTGGTCTTCGGCCACTTCGTGGTGCCCTTCGTGGTGCTGCTCCAGGCATGGCTGAAGAAGAACCCGAAGCTCCTGAGCATCGTGTGCGCTTACACGCTGGTGATGCATATCCTCGATCACTACATCATCGTGATCCCGGAGCGCTCGGTGTCCCTGATGAACATGCTGCCGGAGTACAAGAACGTGACGACTTCCATCCCCGGCGCCTTCTGGGGTGACATCCTCGCCTTCCTTACCGTCGGCTCCGGCTTCGTGTTCTTCTATCTCCGCGCGCTGACGCAGACGGCCACCTACCCGCACCGCGATCCCCGCATCCTCGAATCCGCCAACGTTTCGAACTGATCCCTTGGCTCCCGATCCCTTTTCCTAATGTCCTCATCCAGCGACAATCCCTTCGTCCGGTTCACCGCCTTCTGGTGGGCGCTCGGCGTGTTCTCGCTCTTCGGCGTGATCCTGCTCGTGATGAAGCTCTTCACGAGCGGCCCGTCGGGCACCGACCCGCTCGAAGAAGCGGCGGCCGTGAAGCGCTACGAAACGCGCTCCGCCGTGGATGCCGCCCAAGCGGCCGCGCTCGGCTACAAGGAAGTGGAGAAAGGCAAGACCGTGCAGGTGCCGCCTTCGGTGGCGTTCGAGCACGTGGGCAAGACGTTTCTTTCCGCGAAACCGGAGGCGGTGAAGCAGGACACGCAGATCGTGCCCGGTGGAATCGTGGCGGAGGCCAAGGCAGCCGAGAAAGGCCCGGATTTCGGCGCGGTCGATCAGCTCACACCGGCCGCCGATGCAGCGGTGGATCCCGCCGTGATGGAAGCCGGAAAGGCCGGATTCCTGGTCTGCATGGCCTGTCACGGCGCGAATGGCGAAGGCGGCCCCGTCGGGCCTCCTCTGGCAGGTTCGGATTGGGTGACGGGCCCGGTTTCAAACCTGATCCGTATCC
>CBIHMP010000121.1:0-10856 GCA_966211015.1 uncultured Luteolibacter sp.
CCTGAGAATCCGGCCTTCATCGGCGAACGCAATACCCGCGCGACGAGCGATCTCGCTGCCGAGCCGGAAGCTCCGGCCATGCCCAACCAAGAGGGGGAGGAGCCGGATGATGAAGGGGATCTGGAAACCACGGTGAGCCGCTTGCAGGACGGGGATCTGGCGACCGACCGGATCGCTCGTCCGGACGCAAAGGCCCTTCCGGAAATGGCCACCGGCCCCGACGCACCGGAACCGATGCGCACCGAAGCTGCCGTAGCGCCTCCTCCTGCGCCGCCGCCGGCTCAAGCGAAGGAAACGGAGAAACTTGCTCAGGGGCCGATCTCCGTCGAGCGCGAGGAGAAGGCGGACCCTGAGGAACAGGCAGCCCGGCCACCGGAACCCGCCGAACCCGCTCGCAACACCCCGCAGCAGGCCACGGGCGAGTCGAAAGAACTGCCGAAGGAACCCACGGAGCAGGAAACTGCCGACAAGGAACAACCGGGCAAGGACACCCCGCCCACTCGTCCGGCCCCGTCCGTGCGACAGGCTGACCCGGGATTCCGCGGCTATCAGTACAAGCACCGGATCCACGGCTCCATCAACCGGCAGGGGCGTTCCGCGCTCGATGTGGAGGACTCGGTGCTCGGGCGTTACCACGCGCAACTCAGCCGGGCCGTCGAGCGGGAGTGGCAGCGCAACTGCGTGCGGAACCGCGATTACATTACCCCCGGTCAAATCATCGTCCGCTTCGTCCTGGAGGCCAATGGAAAGGTCCGCTCGGTGAGTTTCGTCGAGGAGTTCGGGGTCGGAAATATCCAGAAAGGCTTTACCTCCGAAAGCATCCGCACCGCCGCGATCCCGCCCTTTCCCGCCGAGATGAAAAAACAGCTCGATGGCGAGCCGCTCGAAGTTACCTACAGTTTCACCTTCTGAGACCCATGCCCGTTCCCTTTTCCATCCCTCTCCTCGCGATCGACTTCAAGGCGGTCCGCGATTTCTTCAACGACGGCGGCATGTTCATGTATGCCCTCGCGCTGACGTCTTTCGTGGCGCTCGCGGCCATCGTTTTCAAGGTTCTCACACTCCGGCGGGAGCTTGTCATCCCTTCCCGGCTCGAAAGGGAATTGGAGCTTCTGGAGCAGCGCGGTGACGCTGCCGGGGCCGAGGCGCTGATCGACCGCTTCAAGGAAGGAGGGAGCGCGTTGGCACGGCTTGGCAGCGTGGCGGCCCGGCATCGCGGCAAGCCCCGGGCGGCGATCACCGATGCCGTGCAGGCGTCCGCGCGCGACGAGGTCGTGCAGTTGAATTCGGGGATGACGATCCTGGACACGGTCATCACCGTGGCACCGCTCTTCGGCCTGCTCGGGACGGCCAGCGGTTTGGTGGTGATTTTCCAAGGCCTTGGCGAAACTACCGATCACGACATCGTGGCGCGCGGCATTGCCCGGGCGCTGGACAACACGATCGTCGGCCTTGCGATCGCGGTTCCGGCGGTGGTCGCCCACGGGTGGTTCAGCCGCCGCATCGAGGTGCTGGTCTCCAGGCTGGAGCTTCTTCTCGAGCGGACGGCCAGGATCTTCGGAGCCGAGGATCCGCTCCCGGGAAGTTCCTCCGACGCCCACTCCGTGCCGCGCGCCGCTGCCACGCCGGTTCTTCCCCGCATCCCCGAAAAGGTATGAAGTTCGATCGCCCCGTCCGCCGTTCGAGAGGGATCATGATCATGCCCCTGATCGACATTCTTTTCGTGGTCCTGATCTTTTTCATCGTCACCACGACGAAGCGCGAGAAGCGGCCCATCCTGAGGATCGAGCTGCCCACGGTGAAGGCGGTACCGGTCGATAGCGTGGTCGCTCCCAGCTCGGTCCTGGCGGTGGACAAGACCGGCAATGTTTCGCTGGATTCCGTGCAGGTCCCGGATGTGGCTCTGCTGGAAGCCTATCTGAAGGCGTATCTGAAGGAGAACCCGGGCAGGAAGCTGGAACTCGAGGCGGACAAGGAATTGCCGCTGGAGAAATTGCTCGCCGTATGGGACGCGTTGACCGCCGCGGGCATCCCGATTAAGGACGTGCCCGCCCGCATCCGGCTGCCACAGGAGACGGGCAGCATTTCCCGATGATCCTCGAAATCGTTCAATACGGCCATCCCGTCCTCCGCGAGCGCTGCAAGCGCGTCGAGCAGGTTGACGAATCCATCCGCCTTCTTGCCGCAGACATGCTGGAGACGATGTACGATGCCAGCGGCGTGGGTCTGGCCGCGCCGCAAGTGGGCGTGCCGATCCGGCTGGCGGTCGTCGATGTCTCCCATGATCCCGAGTGCATTTCCTTCCTGAAGGTCGGGGGGAAAGACGCGCCGCTCGCGTCGATCATGCCGCTGGTTTTTATCAATCCCGAACTGGAATTCACCGGCCCGAAAGAGCGAGATACCGAAGGTTGTCTGAGCATCCAGGACATCCGCGCGGATGTGAACCGCCCGAGCTCCCTGAAGGCGACGCTGCCGCAACTCGACGGGACGGTGCTGGAGATCGAGACGGATGGACTGCTGGCGCGCGCGTTGCAGCATGAAACCGACCATCTCAACGGCGTGCTTTTCATCGACCGGGTCTCGCCTGACGCAAAAATCAGCCTGCGGCGCAAACTGCGGCGGCTGACGGAGGAGGGCTGAAAAGGGGACGGCAGAGCAGGGAAAACCGCGGAAGCGCGCGGGCGATGAAACGTCCCGTATCGCATTGGGGGCTCGACTTTCCGTATCGACGAAGTTAATTAGCGGTCGGATCGCCCCAAGTTTCTAACAAAGTCCCGAGTCATGAATAGCAGCCGCGGCATTTTCGAGCCCCAGGAAGGTTTCGCTCCCGCCCCTCCCGCCAAGAGTCCTTTCGCCGTGGCCGATGAAGGCCCCGCTTCCAGCCCCTTCGCCGTGGTGGGAGAGCCGGAATCACCCTTCGCCTCCCTGCGCGAGGACAATCCGCCGCGTCTGGCTGCCGATCCGAACCGCCCGGTGAAGCTGCCCGAGCGCCGTCCTACCGCTGGAGAAATGCCAGCCGTGGAATCTCGCTCTCCTTTCGCGTCCGAAGCTTCGGGGGCATCGCCTTTTGAAGCTCCCGCACCTGCCGGCTCGCCTTTCGCCGCCACCGCCGCAGCTGCTGTGCCGGCCGCGCCTGCATCCTCTCCTTTCGCCTTTGTCCAGGAGCCCCCGCCGATTCCGCCGGCCGTGCCGGTTCATCAGGCCGTGGCACCTGCTCCTGCCCCGGTGGCCGCCCCCGCCGCGACTCCACCTGCGAGCGGCTTGGAATCCTACGAATCCGACTCCCGCTCGATCCGGCAGCTCGAACTCCGCGCGATTTTCGGCGTGGACCGGGAGCTCAGCGCGGAGGAGATCCTCCAGCGTGCCCGTGCCCTGCCAGGCATCCGCCACGTGGCCCGCGTGCCTGCCGCCGATAGCGGCGCGATCGACGCTCTCAAGCGGGTCATTGGCGGCCTCGGCTTCGGGGCCGGTCAGGTGAAGCTCTACTGCGGCAGCATTCCGATCGAATTCATCCGCGAAGAGAACGTGCTGCTCGCCGTTCAAAACGACGGCTCCTTTGCTCCGGGCGTCCGCGAAACGCTGATGATAGTGGCCCGGGAACTCGGCAGGCTTTGATCCCGCCGCTTGCGCCGCATTCCGTATGACGGTGGAGCAAGACGGACGGCAGGTTTCGGTGAAGGTCGCCCTGACCGGGGCGGCCGATACCGGCAAGCTGGCCATCCTCCGGGCGATTGCCGCCCGCTTCGGTTCCGCCACCGTGCGCGAGCATCCGGTCGGTGCGATCCGCGTGCACCGGGTGGAGTGGACGGAACCGCACACGCTGCCGGACGGCCGCTTTCTCAATGTCGCCGTTCACTCGTTGACGGGAGACGTGGAATACAATGCCGCGGAAGAGCTGCTTCTGCGCGCCGTGGCCGGCATCGTCTTCGTGGTGGACGTGGATCCGGAGAAGTTCCGGATCACTTGGGACAGCCTCATCCGCCTTTCCGAGAACACCACGCGGAATGGCTTCGATCTTCACTCGGTGGGGCTCGCGATCCAGTACCACCGCGCCGATCTGCACCCAGAAGTGGATCCGCAGCAACTGGACCGGCGGCTAGGGGTGCCGCCGGGCTTGATCCCGCGCTTCGTGTCCTCCAGCCGCACGCCGGATGCGGAGGGGCTGGCATTCGACTCCGTCCTTTCCCAAATCAAGGAACGGCTGGCGAAGGGGGAGGCGTAGCCTGCCGCTCGGCAGCGCGCGTTTCAGCGGTGCTGGATCAGCAATTTACGGCTGCTCCAGACGTAGTTGCCCCCGGAGATCAAGGTCAATGCGACCGCCCCCCAGAGCGAGAGCTGCATCAGCCAGCCGCCGGGAGTTGCGAGGTCTCGCAACCAGCGCCCGGGGAGTGCCGGATTCTCCACCGAGGAGAAGGTGAGCCAAACCAGCCCCGTGATACAGTAGGTGAGCTGGAAGGTGGTCTTCCATTTTCCCAGCCGGTCGGCGGCGAGCACCTGCCCCGCCTCCACCGCGATCTGGCGCAGTCCCGTGACCAGGAATTCGCGCGCGATGATGACGCAGGTCACCCATACCGGGGCATGATATCCGGCGGGCGGCTGGGCGGAAAAATACACGAAGGCAGCGCAGACCAAGATCTTATCCGCCAAGGGATCGAGCAGTTTCCCGAGCGGAGTCACCAGGCCCAGCTTCCGGGCCAGATACCCATCCAGCCAGTCGGTCGCCGCTGCCACGGAAAAGGCTGCCAGAGCCACTGCGAATCCCGCCGTCCCGGGAAAACCTACGGCCATCACAAAGATCGCCGTCAGGATCAGGCGGGAAATGGTGATGGCATTGGGAAGGTTCACGCACCGAATGTGGGGAATGCATGGCATGATGGCAACAAGGGGTTGCACCAAAGCTCCCGGTTCCCTACACCGCCGCCGTTTCCCGAACCGTTTCAAGATCATGAGCAACAGCGATTTCGGCCTCATCGGCCTGGCCGTCATGGGCCAGAACCTCGTCCTCAACGTGGAATCCCGCGGGTTCCAGGTTTCCGTTTACAACCGTACCACCTCGGTCACCGAGGAGTTCGTCTCCGCTCATCCGGATAAGAAGCTGGTGGGGTCGAAGAGCTTGGAGGAATTCGTCCAGTCCCTCGCCGCCCCTCGTAAAGTCATGATCATGGTGAAGGCCGGCGGTCCGGTGGATGCCGTGATCGAGCAGTTGATCCCGCTGCTGGACAAGGGCGACATCATCATCGACGGCGGCAATTCCCTCTACACCGACACCGAGCGCCGCGACAAGTGGCTCGGCGACCTCGGCTTCCGCTTCATCGGTGCCGGTGTTTCCGGCGGTGAAGAAGGTGCGCGGAAAGGTCCCTCCATCATGCCCGGGGGTCCCGCTTCCACCTGGGATGTGATGAAGCCCATTTTCGAGAGCATCGCGGCGAAGGTGGACGGCGAGCCCTGCGTGACCCACATCGGTCCCGGCGGTGCCGGCCACTACGTCAAGATGATCCACAACGGCATCGAGTACGGCGACATGCAGCTCATCTGCGAAGCCTACAACATCTTCAAGGCGGCAGGCTTCACGCCGGCCGAGCTGGCGACCGTCTTCACCGACTGGAACAATGGCGATCTGGAGAGCTACCTGATCCAGATCACCTCGAAGATCTTCGAACAGCAGGATCCGGAAACCGGCAAGGCCCTCGTGGACGTCATTCTCGACACCGCCGGCCAAAAGGGGACCGGTAAGTGGACGATCATGAACGCGGTGGAGAATGCCGTGGTGATTTCCACCATCAATGCCGCCGTCGAAGCCCGCATCCTTTCCTCGATGAAGGATCAGCGCGTGGCCGCCAGCAGCAAGCTGCAGGGGCCGAAGGCGGAGATCCCGGCGGAGAAGGCCGAGCTGGTGAAGAAGGTTCACGATGCGCTCTTCGCATCGAAGATCATCTCCTACGCCCAGGGCCTCGACCTCATCGCCGCAATGGGCAAGGAGAAGAGCTGGGGCCTCGATCTGGGCAAGATCGCCGCCATCTGGCGCGGCGGTTGCATCATCCGTGCGCGCTTCCTCAATGACATCACGGACGCGTACCGGAGCAACCCGGAGCTGAGTAACCTGATGCTCGCGCCGTATTTCACGGACCTCCTGAACGAATTCCAGAAGAACTGGCGCGAGGTCGTCAGCCTCGCCACTCTGGCCGGCATCCCGGTGCCTGCCTTCTCGGCGTCCCTCGGCTACTACGATAGCTACCGGAGCGCGGTGCTTCCCGCCAACCTGCTGCAGGCGCAGCGGGATTTCTTCGGCGCGCACACCTACGAGCGCACGGACAAGGCCCGCGGCGAATTCTTCCACACCGACTGGCCCGAGGTCATCGGCTAAGGAGAGGTTGCGGCATCGGCCGCACCGGAGTTTTGAGAGGCGGCCGGGAGCAATCCCGGCCGTCTTCGCTTCGGGGCGTCAGGGCCTCACCGGCGCCTGCGGATCAGCAGGACGGCCATGCCGAGCCCTGCGAGCCCCGTGGAAGCAGGCTCCGGAACGAGCCGGACTTGCATGAGGTTGATCTGGCCGCTGCCATCGCCGGAAGTGGAGGAAGGATCGATGGTGATCGTCTGGGTTCCCGTCCCGTCGGCCACGAAGGTACCGATGATGTAGCTGCCGATCCCCGTGCCATCGGCGGGGTAGAGGACATTCGGCGAGACGTCGCCGTCACCGCTGAGATTGGCCCAGCGGGTTTCACCGAGATTGCGGGGATCGGAGATCCAGATCTGCACCATGTAGGTCTCGCCTGCGGTCATGCCACCCCAGGAGAAGCTCTTGTTCACCCCGTTGTATTCGAAGCGACCGAAGGAGAGGAGGGTATTGTAATTCGCGTCGGCGGTGTTCTGTCCGGCATAGTACTGTCCCCCGTCCTCCAGGGTATTGGTGAAGTCGGGTAGATCGGAGAAGCCTTGAAAGGAGACGCCGTTCACCGGGAAATTCGGCGCGTCGGCATGGTTCGGAGCCCAGGATCCGAAGTAAGCGCCCTCGGTGGAGACGTCGGAAGCGCCGGTAATGGCGGAGGGCGTTTGCCAGGTGACCATGGCGGCTTGAAGCGCGGGGGAGAGCAGCCCGGTGGCCGCCGCTGCGAGGAGGGTCTTTTTCATGGGAATCAGGGCAGGGTTGGATGTGGGAGTAATGCCCACCCTGCTAGAGTGTCCGCCCGCCTCCCGCGGCGGCAGTCGCATCTTGGGGTGACACGAGCGTGGCCGGATCGCCACCCTTTCATTCCGGTGATCGCCGGTTTTAAGGAATCACCACCTCCACCCGATAGAAGCGCTTGCTAGCGGAACCGGACGTAGTGTCGGTGTAGCTCGACAAAGTTTCGCCAGCGGGCGTCGTGACCAGCGAAGCGGGCAGATCGGTCAACCAGGTGCCCGAGAGATCGTCGGCATAGGAGACCCGGTAGGTCTTCCCCGGCACGGATTGCCACTGGAGGGTGAAATGCCCGGTTGCCGGCGCGCGGACACCGGAAGTTGCTTTCAGAGTGCTGGCGGCATTCACCGGAGAGGTGGCCGCGAGGAATTCGTCGCGGTTTGACATGCCGTCTCCGTCGGGGTCGGCGGTGGAGATGCCGCCGGTGAATTGATTGAAATACTGCTTCTCCCACCAGTCCGGCAGCGTGTTGTTATCGCTGTCCATGATGCGTTGGAGATTGAGCCTCCCGCCGGTGACCATCTTTCCCGCCAGTGCGGGCTTCGGATCGACGTTGGAAAGGATCCGCTGGATCCGCTGCGCCACCGTATCCGCGGGGAAATTCATCGCGGTGAAACCGACCGCCGCGGCGACCTGGGGCGTGGCCATCGAGGTTCCGTCCAGGAATTGATAAGTCGCCGAGCGATTGGCCGCGACCGTGACGGTGGCCGGGAGCAGCGCTTTGACTGCATTGCCGCTTGCCAGGGAGATCCAGCCGGCGGGGATCCAATTTTTGTCCACGTTGAGGGTGCCGTTGAAAGTGTCGTTCACATTGTTGTAAATGATCGCCGCCTTGGCACCGGCGGCCATCGCGTTGGCGACCTTTGCTTCAAAAGTCAGCGTGCCGCGTTCGATCAGGGCAATGTTCCCGTTCACCCCGGCGGGGAAATCCCCGGGATTGCCGATCCCGCAATCGAACATCGTGCCTGTGACCGTGCCGGGAGAGCCGGAGAACTCCATGGCGGCGGGAGTGTAGGTGGCGGCACCTGCCTGGAGCGATAGGGAGACCGCCCCCGGCCGGGTGGAATAGATATTATCGCCGGGTGCAGCCAGATCGACCTTCGTGGCACCGTAGTTCGAGAAGCTCGCCAAAGCGTCGTTCTGATCGGACGCCGCCACCACGATCATGTTCGGGAGGCGGTAGTTCGCGGGATAGTCATCGATGGTGTCGTTGTTCGCCCCGTCGTTGCCCGCCGCCACGCAGAGGATGATCCCGGCGTTGGCCGCTGCCTGGATCGCGTCCCGTTCCGCCGTGATGAAGCCTCCGCCGCCGAAGGACGCATTGAGCGCCACCAGATTCACCCCGCTGTTCTTCATCTGCACCGCATAGCCGAGGGCCGAGATGAAGGCGGACGTGCTGATCGAGTCGCCATCGCTCGAGACCTTCATGGTCATGATCCGCGCGCGGGGATTGGTGCCCGTGACCCCCAGCGAGTTGCTTCCCGTAGCGGCCACCGTCCCGGCCACGTGGGTCCCGTGATCGCCAGAGTCGGTGATATTGTTCGTCCCCGCGACGAAGTCGAAGCCGTGGTAGTCATCGATCCGGCCGTTCCCGTCGTCATCGATGCCATTGAACTGGATCTCCCCCGGATTGGCCCAGAGGTTGGGCGCGAGGTCCGGATGATGCCGGTCGATCCCCGTGTCGATCACCCCGACCACCGGCACCGCGGCGGAAGAATTCGCCAATTCCATGGCGGGTACGAATTTGACGTCCGCCCCCGGAGTGCCGGCAAGGCCGTTGACGACTTGCCCGGTATTTTTCAGGCCCCAGAGCTTGCCGAAATCGGGGTCGTTCGGCACGCCGGAGACGAAGCGCAGGTAGTTCGGCTCCGCGGTCTCTACCGCCGGATCTTCCTTGAGCCGGGCGATGAGGGCCGCCGTGCTCAGCTTCCCGCTGCGCACGAGCCCCGTCTGGCGCTTTCTTGCCGCGGAGAGGCGGCCGAAGTGCTGGTTGAAGGCGAGCGAGCGCTTGCGCAGCACCTTGTCGGCGGCATTGAAGTCCTGACCGGGCTTGAAAGTCACGATGGCGTCGCCCTCCACGTATTTCGGGGCATCGCGCGCGGTGACGAAACCGACGCCTCCGAGGGCGGCGGACAACAGAAGGGTAATGGATCGGATCATGGGTGGGACAGCAGCGCGGGTGAATCCCGCGGGTGGGCCGACCATTTTAAGGGCAAAACGCCATCGCGCACGAAGAATTGCGGAAATTTTTTTCCGGTGTCATTGCCGCACCGCTTCGGGGTGCCACTCCTATCCGTCCGTCCGGGCGCTGCGGTTTCGTGAATCACTTGCTCTCACCGCTTTCCCGCGGATTTACCCGCTCACTTTTTATCCAAATTGGCCTCCATTTCCTCATCTGTCGGGGTCTGGGACGGCACGCCCTTCGCCGGCACATCCACGTGGGAGATCCAGGCGATGGCGTTCAGGACGATCCCGCGGTGGTCGTCGTGCTTCCAGTTCTTGTGGAAGTGACCGCCCGTGAACCCGAAGGCCCGGCCCTTGCCAAGCTCCTCCGGGCGTTCGTAGGCCCACATCACGTGCTGGGGCTCCTTCCGCTCCAGCACCGCGGTGCGAACGTGCGGGTTTCCGGAGTGAGCGCCATCGGGCCGGCTGAGGCTATCCTCGGGCGGCAGATCGGAAAGGATCGGGGTCACCCCGTCCATCTTCTCCCGGAATCGCATGTGGTAGTACCACTCGTCGCGGATCTTGAAATTGCCGATGCCCCGGCTGATCTCGTGCTTCGCCGGTTTGAAATTGCCGTCCCAGTGGGGGTTCACGGACCAATCGCTCTCGAAATAGCCGCCGATGAGGTCCAGGAAGGTCTGGCCGCCTTCGCCCTTCGGCACCTCCACGGCGTAGTGGATGCAGCCGATGCCGGTACCTCCCTTTGCCAGTTCCCGCAGCTTGGAAAGGTGCTTCATCGCCGGGTGGCCGCCCCCGCCGTCCGAATAGATCACCACCGCCGAAGCGCCGTCGAAGACCTTCTCGTCCTCCGGCCAACCGTTGGTGACCACCACGGCATCCACCGGGAGGCCGCTTTTATTGAGCTGCTCCGCAAGCAGCATGCAGCCCGCCCGGTGTTCGTGCTCGCCCGGCGGATGGCTCGGCCGTCCGGCCACGAAGACGATCTTCTTTTTGGCCGTGTTTCCGGCTGTTGAGGGTTCACCGGGGCTCTGGGTCATGAAGGCGACGGTGGCGGCTCCCGCGCAGGCGAGCGCGAGGAGGAGGGAACGCGGGGCTTTTTGCATATCTGGATTCGGTGGTTACCAGATACACTGCTAAAGACCTTTGGATTTCAAGGTTTCACTCCGTCGCCATGCCCGCGTCCTTCCACGCCGCGTAGCCGCCCTCCAGAATGGAAACATCGTGGGCTCTCTCCGTGAGCCGTTCCGCGACCGCCCGGGCATCCGGGCAAGCGGCATCCGTGCAATAGAGCACGACGACCTTTCCTGCCGCCTCCGCCTCCCGGATCTCCGCTTTCCGCTGCGCCCATTGCTTCTCAAAGTCTCCCTTCGGCCAAGGAAGCGCCCCGGGGATGCGGCCGAAGGCGCTCACGAAGGAAGGCCGGACATCGTACACCAGCACGCTCCCCGCCTGGTGGCGGGCGAAGAAGGCTTCCAGGGCGATCACGGTCAATCTC
>CBIHMP010000122.1:0-10825 GCA_966211015.1 uncultured Luteolibacter sp.
GGGGAGGGAATGAAGAATGAAGAGTGGATAGTGAAAATGGGAAAGGCAGCCTGATGCGGGGCCTTGCCGCCGTGTAGGAACCGCCAGGCCGCGGAGCCCGCGGAGCTCGGATTTTGCAGATGGCTTCTTTGCGTTCCTCCGCGATCTCTGCTGCTCCGCGGTGGATCGGGAGTTTGCTTGAGCAGCTCCCGTCTCTTCCCGGCCAGCAGGCTGGCCTCGCCGAAAGCGGCAGCTGGCCAAGGTGCGGCTGCGCCGCACGACCCGCCCTCCGATCCTCATCTTGCCCCCGGCTCCGTCCTTGGCTAAACCGTCCGCGATGCACGGGAAACTCTTGGCGACCGGATGGCGCCGCAAGGCGGAGCGGGAGGACTGGATGACGGGCCTGCCTTTCGCCGGACTCCTCCTCGTCGGAGGGATTTGGAACCTGCCGCTCCTCTTCATTCCCGCCCTCGGTTTCTTCATGGTCGGCTTCACGCTGCAGCGGATCCGCTTCCGCCGCTGGCGCTGTCAAAAATGCGGGGCGATGCTGCGCGCCATGCCGCGGGATGGCGGACCGGTTTCATTCGCATGTCCGGGCTGCGACATCATCTGGACTACGAAGGTGTACAAGGACCTCCAATGAAAAGCCCGGAGGCCGTCCGAGCCTTCCGGTCCGGCAGGGGACGGTCGCGAGCCACGCTCCGGCTCGTCCATCCGATCTTCACGATCAATATTCGCTATCCATTTCCCACTATTCATTTGAACCTCTCCGCGTGGACAGCATCCGCATCCGGGGAGCAAGGCAGCACAATCTGCGGGGGATCGACGTGGACATCCCGCGCGGGAAGCTGGTGGTGGTCACGGGGCCCAGCGGCAGCGGGAAATCCTCGCTGGCCTTCCACACGCTTTTCGCGGAGGGGCAGCGGCGCTTCGTCGAATCGCTTTCCGCCTACGCGCGGCAATTCCTCGACCAGCTTGAGAAGCCGGCTGTCGATTCGATCGAGGGCCTGAGCCCGGCGATCGCGATCGAGCAGCGCGGCGGCGGGCTGAACCCGCGCTCCACGGTGGCCACGGTCACGGAGATCCACGAGCACCTGCGGGTGCTATGGGCGGCGGCCGGGGTGCCGCACGATCCCGCGAGCGGCGAGAAGCTGGAGCGGATGGGCGCGGGCGATATCGTCACGGCCCTTTCCGCCATGGCCGAGGGCACGCGCGTGATCCTGCTGGCCCCGGTGCCGGAGGAGGAGGCGCGGGAGCCGGAGCGCCTGGTGGGGGACCTGCGGCGGCAGGGCTTCATCCGCATCCGCGTGGAGGGCGAACTGCTGGAGCTGGAGGAGGCGCTGAAGGCGTGGCCGGAGCGCGCGAAGTCCGTGGAAGTGGTGGTGGACCGCCTGGTGGTCCGCCCCGGCGGCGAGGCGCGGCTGGCGGACTCGGTGGAGACCGCCCTGCGGATCTGCGGTACGGAGGCGCGCGCGCTGGTGCAGGGCGCGGAGGAGCAGGAATGGCGCGAGCTTTCCTTCCAGACCAGCTACCGGAATCCGAAGACCGGCTTCATGATCGGCGAGCTGACGCCGCGGCATTTTTCCTTCAATTCCCACCTCGGTGCCTGCCCCTCCTGCGAGGGCCTGGGCACGGAGACCTTTTGCGATCCGGACCTGCTGCTGGGCGATCCCGCGGAACCGCTGGCAAAGGGCGGCATGAAGGGCTGGTGGAAGCCCGGCGCGCAGCGCGGCAAGGCCTTCGCCAAGGAAGCCGCGGCGATCCTGCGGATGCACGGCCTCGGCGAGGATGCGCTCTTCCGCGAGCTGCCGGAGCAGGGGAGAAAGCTGCTCTTCCAGGGCGGGGATCTGGACACCGGCTGGAAGATCGGCGCGGAGAAGAAGAAACAGATCAAGCGCTACGAGGGCCTCTGCACGGAGGCGGAGCGGAAGCTGCGCGAGGCGAGCAGCGAGGCCGTGCGCCGCCGCCTGGCCCGGGTGATGGCGGAGCGCCCCTGCCGCGCCTGCCAGGGCCGGCGGCTGCGCCCGGAGATCCTGGCGGTGCGCATCCAGGGCGCGGGCGGGAAATGGCTGGGCATCCAGGATTTCTGCTCCCTGCCGGTGGAAGAGGCGGACGCCTGGCTGGCGGACCTGAAGCTGCCGGAGGATCGCGCCGAGGTCTGCGGGCAGCTCGCGGGCGGCGTGGCGGAGCGGCTGGGCTTCCTGCAGGAAGTCGGGCTCGGCTACCTGGGGCTGGACCGCTCCAGCGCCACGCTCTCCGGCGGGGAGGCCCAGCGCATCCGCCTGGCCACCCAGCTCGGCAGCGGCCTCACCGGCGTGCTCTACGTGCTGGACGAGCCGAGCATCGGCCTGCACGCGGAGGACACCGGCAAGCTGATCTCCGCGCTGAAGCGCCTGCGCGACCGCGGCAATACCATCGTGGTGGTGGAGCACGATGAGGAGATGATCCGCGCGGCGGATTGGATGATCGAGCTGGGCCCCGGCGCGGGCAAGGAAGGCGGCGCGCTCCTCGCCAGCGCGCGGCCGGAGGATTTCCCCGCGGACTCGCCCACCCGCAACTGGCTGGAGACGCCGGTGCCGCCGATGACGCGCGCCACGGCCTTTCCCCTGCTGGGGGATGCGCTTTTCATCCGTGGGGCGAACGAGCACAATTTACAAAACGTGGATGTGAGGATCCCGCTCGGCGGCATCGTCTGCATCAGCGGCCCCAGCGGCAGCGGCAAGTCCACGCTGGCGGATGACGTGCTGCTGCGCGCGCTGAAGCGGCACTTCAACGGCAGCGGCGATCCGCCCGGGAAACATCGCGCGATCGAGGGCATGGAAGCCCTGGGCAAGGTGGTGGCCGTGGACCAATCGCCGATCGGCCGCAGCCCGCGCTCGAACCCGGCGACCTTTACCGGGATGTTCGACAACATCCGCGATCTCTTCTCCAAGCTGCCGATGTCCCGCCAGCGCGGCTACGGCGCGGGCCGCTTTTCCTTCAATACCCACGGCGGACGCTGCGAGAATTGCGAGGGCGCGGGGCGGCTGAGGATCGAGATGAACTTCCTGCCGGACGCGTGGATCACCTGCCGCTCCTGCGGCGGGAAGCGCTTCAACCGGGAGACGCTGGAGGTGCGCTTCAAGGGCATGAGCATCGCCGACGCGCTGGAGCTGACCGCCGCGGAAGCGCTCGGGGCCTTCGCGGCGGTGCCGAAGCTGAAACGGGTGCTGGAAGTGCTGGGCGAGCTGGGCCTGGGCTACCTGCGGCTGGGCCAGGCGGCGAATACCCTCTCCGGCGGGGAGGCGCAGCGCCTGAAGCTGGCGGTGGAGCTCTCCAAGCCCGCCGCGCCGCACACGCTCTACTTCTTCGACGAGCCGACCACCGGCCTGCACTTCGGCGACGTGGAGCGCCTGCTCCGCGCCTTCCGCGGCCTCCGCGAGGCCGGCCACAGCGTGCTGGTCGTGGAGCACCAGCTCGACGTCATCTCCGCCGCGGACTGGGTGATCGACCTCGGCCCCGGCGGTGGTAGGGAAGGCGGGAGGCTCGTCGCCGAAGGCCCGCCGGGAGACGTGGCGAAGATCAAGGAGTCACCGACCGGGCGGGCGCTGGCGCGGAGAAGCGGGAGGTGATTTCGGCATGAAGGCCAACCGATCCATCCTCATCCTCGGCGCGCTGCATGTGTTCCTCTTCGTGTCGATGGTCTGGTTGTCTTACGCGGCGGAAAAGCGGTGGCATCTCATTCAAGATGATCTATGGCGCTTGAGTTTGCTGACTCGCCCAATCCAATATCTGGCTTTTTCCGGGCCGCTGTTTTTCTCCTGCTTGGTTCTTTTCTCCGGATTGTTGACTGTGCTTTGGAAGAATAGGAGGGCTGGCGTGATCGTGCTAACCATCGTCGATGCCGTATTCGTTTTGATGACCCTGCACTTTGCCCTATTCTTGATTCAGCTCGAATTGCCGTTCCTGCCATGGAGGGATCAACTACGATATATTTTCCAAGAGATCTGGAAATAGCGGACAAGCTCTCGACCGATTCACGCCCCTCAGGGCGAGGGCGAACGGAATGTCCCGAAGGGACATCGTAACAGAGCCCGGGGTTGCGAGGCACGAGCTACCCCGGGATCCCCGGCGAAGGGAGACCAACACCGAAGGTGTTGCGGAGGGGGACGTCCGGCATTCCGCGACCGCGGCGGATCGTCCCGCGTACGCGCCGGTCCACATCCCCTTCGGGGAAGGCTCTCCTCCGGTCGTAACCGCGGGGTAGGCCTCCTCCGTCGGCCAACCCCGGGCTTTGTTACGATGCCCCTTCGGGGCATTCATGCCAATTACTCCCGCCCCCGCCTCACGGAAACACACACGTTCCGTCATTTGCCTTTCCAATTTTCACTATTCATTTTTCACTATTCATTCCTCACTCCCCACCCTTCTCCAGCGCCTTGATCCGTTCGGCGAGTTTCGGGAGATTCCGGACCAGCGCGCGGGAGCGTTGTTCCTCCATGTAGGGGCGGGCGGGGTGGCCGCTGTAGGTCTTCCCGCCTTCGATGTCGGTGGTCACTCCGGCACGCCCGGCGAGGACGGCCTTCGCGCCGATCTTCACGTGGCCCGCCACGCCGGCCTGGGCGGCGGCGACGACGTAATCCCCGAGCCGCGCGCTGCCGGCGATCCCGGTCTGGGAGACGACCAGGCAGTGCTTCCCGATCTGCACGTTGTGCGCGATCTGCACGAGATTATCGATCTTGCTGCCCTCCCCGATGACGGTGCGGCCGAAGCGGGCGCGGTCGATGGTG
This sequence comes from uncultured Luteolibacter sp., assembly GCA_966211015.1. GTDB lineage: Bacteria > Verrucomicrobiota > Verrucomicrobiia > Verrucomicrobiales > Akkermansiaceae > Haloferula. The sequence continues at coordinate 4,749 of CBIHMP010000122.1, forward strand.
GTATTCGCGCCGATCTCCACGTCGTCCTGGATCTCGACGATCCCGACCTGATCGACCTTCACGTGGCGGCCTTCCGCGAGCTCGTAGCCGTAGCCATCCGAGCCGATGACCGCGCCGGGCTGGAGGATCACGCGGTCCCCGATCAGGCAGTGCTCGCGCACCGTCACGTTGCCGTAAAACAGGCAATCCCGGCCGATGCGGACGCCTTCGCCGATCACGCAATTCGGGCCGATTTCCGTGCCCGCACCGATCTCGGCACCGGCCATCACCACCGCCCCGGCGTGGATGCGGACCTGCGCGGGATCGAGCCGCGCGGAGTCATCCACACAGGCGCGCGGATGCATCCCCGGCGAGAAAACGCGGGCCCGGGCGGCGACGAAGTGCTTCACCGCCAGGCCGAAGGCCAGCGAGGGATTGTCCGCGGCGATGAGCGCGCAGCCTTCCGGCCCCTCGCTCAGCCCGCGCGGCACGATCACCGCGCCGGCACGCGTGGCCAGATACTGGCTGCGGTATTTCTCATTCCCCAGGAAGGAGAGTTCGGAGGGCCCGGCCTCGTCGAGCGAGGCGATGCCATCCACCGAAAGATCGAGCCCGCCCCGGACGATGTCTCCATCGACCAGCCGGGCGAGCTCGGAAAGGGTCAGGGCCACGCGCGTGCTTTGCGGCGGGGAAGAAAGAGGGATCAGAGGGTCCCGATCACTCGCCGGCGCCGGTGCCGGGAGCGGTCGCGGGGATTTCCGGCGCGGGCTCGGAAGGCGTGCTCTCCTTCGGCGCGTCCTTGTTCAGCTCCTTCAGCAGCACGGCGGTGATGTCCGTGGCGTCCTTCGTGTAGAGGAAGAAAGGCACCTGGGAGGTGGAGAGGCCGGATTTGTCGAAAACGTAGTCGAAGTCCTCGGCCTTGGCCTTCTCTTCCACCAGCTTGCGGATTTCTTCGAGGATGCCCTTCATGCGGGCCACCATCTTCTCGTTCAGCAGGGAATTGCGGCGCTGGAGGAATTCGCGGCGCTCGCGGTCCAGGGCGATGCCCTCTCCCTGCTTCACGTTCCACTCGTTGAAGACGGTCTGCTTCTTCGCCTCGGCGATCGAGGGGTCCTCGAGCTGCTTGCGCATGTTCTGGAGCTCCGTGTCCAGCTCGCGGATGCGGCCCAGGCGCTCGTTGTTGTCCTTCTGGATCTTCGCCCGCTCGACGTTGATTTCCTTCTGCGCCTCGTTGGTGCGGTGGTACTCCTTGAAGAGCTGCTGCATATCGACCGTGGCGATCTTGAGCTTGCCTTCCTGGGCCGCGGCCGCGCCGCTCAGGGCAAGGGCACAAACGAGGGCGGTGATTCGGCGGATGATGGTCATGAAATGAATGAGTGGGGTTCCCCTTGGGATCGGGCGGCACGTTGAACCGAAAAAGCGAGAGCGTCAACGCCCCATCCGGGCCCGCCCGGAGGGCGGGGGAAATGAACAATGAATCGTGAATAGTGAGAATTGGAAAGGCAGAGCCCGGAACGGGCGGGCCGTGCGGGGCGGTGGCGGAAGCGAGCGGAAAGTCCCGAAGGGCGGAAGCGAAAGGGATCGGAATGTCCCGAAGGGGCATCGCAACAAAGCCCGGGGTTGCGAGGCACGAGCTACCCCGGGATCCCCGGCGTAGGGGACCCAACGCCGAAGGTGTTGTGGAGGGGGGCGTGCGGCATTCCGCGGCAGCGGCGCACCATTCCGCGAACCCTCCCGTCCACATCCCCTTCGGGGATGGCTCCTCCTCCGGCCGCAACCCGGGGTAGGCCTCCTGCGTCGGCCAACCCCGGGCTCTGTTGCAATGCCACTTCGGGGCGGTGGCGGATGCGCGGTGCCCTTCGGGGCGGGGAGAGGATGCGTGGTGCCCTTCGGGACAGGGAGGGGAGCGCGGTGCCTACGGCCAAGGCGCCCCCGTGCCACCCTGGCGGCCAGCTCGTTTTCCACCGGCCCGGGCGCTCCGTACCGCGTCGCTTTTCCGCCCCGGCCCTTGCGCCGGGGGCTTCGGGGCGTGATGTTCGGGCCCGCCATGCGCGTCACCACCTCTCCCGCGGAGCTCCGCCGCGAAATCGCCGCCCTGCCCCGCCCGCTGGTGCTGGTGCCCACCATGGGTGCCCTGCATGCGGGCCACCTGGCGCTCGTCCGCCGGGCCCGGGAAATCGCGGGGGCCGGCGGCACCGTGGCCGTGTCGATTTTCGTGAATCCGATCCAGTTCGACCGCCCGGGGGATCTGGCCGCCTACCCGCAGCCGCTGGAGGAGGATCTGGCGCAATGCCGGGCCGCGGGCGTGGATCTCGCCTTCACCCCGGCGGCGGGCTCGATGTATTTCCCGGATCGCTCGATCACCGTCACGGAGGATCTGCTCTCCCGCCACCTCTGCGGAGCCGCGCGGCCGGGGCACTTCGATGGCGTCTGCACCGTGGTGCTGAAGCTCTTCCTCCTCTTCCAGCCGGAGGCCGCCGTCTTCGGGGAAAAGGACGTGCAGCAGCTCGCCATCCTGCGCCGCATGGTGCGGGATCTGGACGTGCCGGTGGAAATCACCGGCCACCCCACGATCCGGGAGCCGGACGGCCTGGCGATGTCTTCCCGCAATGTCCGCCTGGCCCCGGAGCACCGCGCCGATGCCCCGCGGATCCGCCGCGCGCTGGAGGGCGCGCGCTCCCTGCTGCAATACGGCGAACGCGCCGCCGCCCCCTACCTGGCCGCCGCGCGGAAGCACCTGGAGGACTCGCCGTTTCTAAAGATCGATTACCTGGAGCTCGTGGATGCGGAGACGCTGCAGCCGGTGGGACACATCAAGAAGCCCGCCGTGCTGGCCGCGGCCGTATTCTACGGCGAGGTGAGGCTGATCGATCACGTTACCTTGTTGCCGTGAGAGGCTGCCATCGGGGATTCCCGCGACGTTTCAGTCCGCGGTCCGTCCCACACGTTCCGGCAATCTGGTCTTCCACTATCCGCCAGTCGATTTTCACCCGCTCACTCCCCCAGGGCCACGGCATTCGCGGCGGCGTAGTGCCGCGCGTGGGTCAGGCTGATCTTCACTTCGGCGATGCCCCTGGCTTCGGCGAAGGCCTTGCCGGTGCCGCTGAGGATCAGCAGGGGCTCGCCGCTTTCCTTGCGGACGATTTCCATGTCCAGCCAGCCGAGTTCCTTCCCGATGCCCGTGCCGAAGGCCTTCGCGATGGCTTCCTTCGCGGCGAAGCGGGCGGCGAAGTGGATCTCCGGGCGCTTCTGCGCTTCGCAATAGGCACGTTCCCCGGCGGTGAAGATCCGGTTGGAAAAGCGCTCGCCGAATTCCGCCATGGAGGAGCCGATGCGCTCGACCTCCACGACGTCGATGCCGATGCCGTGGATCTTCATGCTTCCGGGTAGGCGGCCATGAGGCCCTTCATTTCCGCCACCGCATTGGTGAAGCCGACGCGCAGCGCGCGGGAGACGATGCTGTGGCCGATATTCAGCTCCGCCAGGTGCGGCACGGGGAAGAGGCGGCGGAGGTTGTCGTAATTGATCCCGTGGCCGGCATTCACCTGGATCCGGGCGGCGTGGCCGGCCTTGGCACCCTCGATCAGGCGGGCGATCTCGTGCTCCAGGGCCCCGTCCACCGCGTTGGCGAAGCAGCCGGTGTGCAGCTCGATCATTTCCGCGCCGGTGGCGGCGGCGGCCTCGATCTGGTGGAGGTCCGGATCGATGAAAAGGGACACGCGGATGCCGTGGTCCTGCAGCTTCTCCACGCAGGCCTTCACCTCGGCCAGGCGGCCGGCCACATCCAGCCCGCCCTCGGTGGTCACTTCCTCCCGCGTCTCCGGCACCAGGCAGGCGAAGTCCGGGCGCAGGTCCAGCGCGAGCGCGGTCATCTCCGCGGTGACGCCCATTTCAAGGTTCAGCGGCAGCGCGCTGTGCTTGCGGATCTCGTAGGCATCCCGGTCCTGCATGTGGCGGCGGTCGGCGCGGACGTGGATCGTGATCGAGTCCGCCCCGCCCAGGCGGGCATCGTGCGCGGCCTCCAGCGGGGAGGGCTCGGCATTCGGCGAATCCGGCAGCAGGGCGTAGCGCGCCTGCCGCAGGGTGGCCACGTGGTCGATATTGACGCCCAGAAGCATGCTCCCGCCATAGCTCCGTGCACCGGCAGGCGCACTTAAAAAAAATCCGGCGGGCGGGCGGGCTCCCCCGGCCCGGGGGAGCGGAGCGCGGGCCTCAGTACACGTCCCGCAGGTAGCGCTTGTCCTTTTTCAACTGGTTCACGAAGGCGGCGGCGTCGTCTTTCGACAGCCCGCCGTGCTCTTCCGCGATGGTGTGCAGCGCGGCATCCACGTCCGTCGCCATGCGCGAGGCATCGCCGCAGACATAGAAGGCGGCTCCTTCCTGGAACCACTTCCAGAGCTCCGCGCCTTGCTTGAGCATCAGGTTCTGCACGTAGATCTTCTCCTTCTGGTCGCGGGACCAGGCCAGGTCGAGGCGCTGGAGCGTGCCTTCCTTTTGGAAAGCCGTCAGCTCGTCGGCGTAGAGGAAATCCGTCGCTTGATAGGGATTGCCGAAGAACAGCCAGTTCGCGCCCTTCGCGCCCGTCAGCTTGCGCTCTTCCAGGAAGGCTCGGAAAGGCGCGATGCCTGTCCCGGGGCCGACCATGATCACCGGCGTGTCGCCGTTTTCCGGCAAGCGGAAGGCCTTGTTCGTGTGGACGAAGACGCCCGGCTTCAGGCCCGCCGCGCGATCCGAGAGGAAGGTGGAGCAGATGCCCCCGCGCTTCCGGCCGAAGGTGTTGTAGCGCACGATCCCCACGCACAGGTGGACCTCGCCGGGATGGGCCTTCGGGCTGGAGGCGATCGAGTAGAGGCGCGGCTGCAGCTTCTTGAGCGTGCCCACGAAGTCCTCCGCATCCGTGAAATCGGCGGGGTGATCGATCACCAGGTCGATGAGATCGCGGCCCCAGCAGAAGTCGTCCCACGCCTTCTTGTCATCCGCCTGCACCAGCGCGCGGAGGAAGGGGGAGCCGCTGCGGGCCTGCCACTTCTGGATGATGGATTTGTTGAGATTGCCGATGTCGTAGGCGGAAATGAGGGCCTCGCGCAGCGGGGCCTCGCCGCCGTCCGGGAGCGGCACGGTGACATTCGTGCCGAAGGGCAGCGCCGCCATCAGCTCGTCCACCACCTCCGGCGGATTCTGCGGATAAACGCCCAGGGCATCGCCGACCTCGTAGTCCAGGCCCGATCCTTCCAGGGAAAGCGCCACATGGTGGGTCTGCTTTTCGCCGGGGCCGTTCAGGTTGTAGTTGCTGAGGATGGCGGAGGGGAAGGGGTTCTTCTTCGAGTAGCCCGTCTCCGCCTGGTCCACCGCCGCGGCGGCACCGTTCGAGGAGCTGGCGCCCGCAGGAGCCAGCAGGGAGAGGAGGCCCTCCGACCACTGCTTGAAGGGGCCGTCGTAATCGACGTCGCTATCGATGCGCGGGAAGAGGCGGGACGCCCCGAGCTGCTCGAGCCGGGTATCGAAGTCGATGCCGCACTTGCAGAAATCCGGGTAGTTCGTGTCGCCCAGCGCCAGCACGGAGAAATTCACGCCCTCCAGCCGCGGGGCACCCTCGCCGAGGATCCAGTGGTAGAGCTCCGCGGCATTGTCCGGCGGTTCGCCGTCGCCATAGGTGGAGGTGATGACCAGCAGGTTCTTTTCCTGCGGGAGGCGCGCCCGGTCGTAGGCCCCCATATCGAAGACCTCCGGCTCGAAATTGCCCTTCTTGAGCGTTTTGACGAATTTCTTCGCCAGCCCCTCGGCATTGCCGGTCTGCGAGCCCCACAGGATCGTCACCGGCACGGCCGGGCCCGCAGGCTGGGGCGCGGCGGCGGCTCCCGTCAGCAGATTGGAGAGGAATTGACCGAGCCAGACACGCTGCTCGGTGGAAAAGGGTGCGTCTTCGGGGATCTGGATAAAAGAGGACATTGAAACGAACGGCCCCCGGGCCGGGGGCGCGGAAGATGAGCGCGCGGGCGGGCGGGTTCAAGCGCGTTTCATGCCACCGGGCCTCCTGCACGATTCGTTTCGTTGGGGCGGAAGGTGAGGCCCGTTCATGGAAATCGGGGGGGAGGGAA
>CBIHMP010000123.1:0-10824 GCA_966211015.1 uncultured Luteolibacter sp.
AACCACCACGGTCAATGGAGGTCTGATCGGGATCGGCGCGGTCGCCAGCTTGGGCGCGACCCCGGCCCTGAATCTCGATGGAGGCGGCATCCAGTGGTCGGCGGAGGCGGATATCTCCGCACTGCCGGTTACCTTCGGCCCGGCCGGGGCCACCTTCGATACCAATGGAGTCGCGGTGTCCCTCGCTTCTTCCGTCGGCAATTCCGGCACCGGTCCGCTGGTGAAGGCGGGAGCAGGTGTCCTAACCTTGGGAGGCAGCAACCTCTACTCGGGCGGAACGACCGTGAGCGGCGGCAAGCTGATTGCCGCCAATACAACCGGTTCGGCCACGGGGTCGGGGCCGGTCACGGTGCAAACGGGCGCCGGCATCGGCGGTACCGGCACCATCGCGGGAACGGTCACCGTGGAGTCGGAGGCCAGTATCGCACCGGGGGCAGGCGTCGGCACCCTCACCGTCGGGGGTCTGGATCTGGACTTCGGCAGCACCCTCGCAATCGAGTTCGGGACGGGCAATGACCAGATTGCGGTATCCACCTCAGGGGCTCTGACCATCGACGGCGGTGCGGTGACCCTGCTTCAGGATGGCACCGTCAATCCCTTCGCCGCCGTCGGCACCTACAATCTCATCGCTTACAGCGGCGCCATCGGCGGTGCCGGTGCCTCATCGCTCTCCGTGGCCAATCCTCAGCCCGGGTTCAGCTACAATTTCGGTACCTCCGGCGGCTTCGTCACCCTCACCATCGGCACCTCCGGCGTCGTGCGGAATTGGCTTACAGACGGCGACGGTTCCTGGATCAACAACACCAACTGGAACGGCACTTTCCCCAACGCCACCGGTGCCATCGCCAACTTCCACACCGGTCTGAGCGGCCCGGCCACCGTCACCCTGGACGGGTCTAAAACCCTCGGCGGCATCACCTTCCTCAGCCCGCTTCACGGCTACACGATCGCGGCAGGAAGCGGCGGCTCCCTGATCCTGAACAACGGCGCGAGCCAGGCCTCGATCCTCGACAGCGCGGGGACCCACACCATCTCCGCCCCGGTCACCCTCACCTCGGACACGGTGGTCAATACCGCCGCGGCCGAGGACGGCATGATCCTCAGCGGAGCCGTAAGCGGGAATGGCTCCCTGACCAAGACCGGGCCCGGCAGCTTGGACTTGCTGGCCACCAACAGTTTCCTCGGAGACCTCACGCTATCGGGGGGCACCACGACCTTCGTCAATGGCGGCCTGGGTGCGGGCGACCTTTCACTTGCCTCTTCGACCCTGGTGTGGGCTCCCGGCAATACCGAGGATATCTCCAACCGCGTCGTGAGCTTCACCTCCGGAACCATCGGATTCGACGTCGATACCAACGACGTCGTCCTCGCGAACACGGTGGGCAACTTCGGCGTCGCTGACTTCGTGAAATCGGGGGCCGGCAAGCTGACCCTCGCCGCGGACGCCGACTTTCTCGGCTTGACCACCATTGCCGAGGGCACCTTGCAACTCGGCAACGGCGGCACGACGGGAGCACTCCAGGGAGACATCGTGAACAACGGAGAACTCCGGATCTCCCGAAGCGGCGATATCCTCTTCACTTCCCTCGTCAGCGGTACCGGCTCCCTCGTCCATGATGGCCCGGGGAACCTCCAAGTGGTCGCCTCGAACACCTTTACCGGAACGACCACGATCAACGCCGGCTCGATCGCCCTTTTCAACGGGCTGGGCCTCCAGGGCAGCACCCTGCTCTATAATGACGGCGGCGGCACTCTCGACTTCGACCTGAGCGGCGCGGTGACTCTCGGTGCCCTGGAAGGAAACAAGGACCTGACCCTTACCAATATCGTTCCCGGTCCGGTAGCGCTAACGGTGGGTGCCAACGGGGCCGACACGATTTACACGGGCGTCCTTTCCGGCGACGGCTCCCTGACCAAAACAGGCGCCGGCGTCATGACCCTCGGCGCAGTCCACACCTACACCGGGGCCACCGCCGTCAATGGCGGCACGCTCGAACTCCCCTCCGGGAGCATCACCACGACCAGCGCCAACGTCGGCGTAGGCGGGCAACTGCTCGTCACCGGCGGCAGCCTGACCTCCAGCGCCTTCTCCACCTATCAGAGCGGAGGAGTGGCCATCCAGCTCGAGTCCGGCTCGATCGCCTTCAACGGCGGCGTGCAGTCCTCCCAGAACGACGGGTCGGTTGCCTTGATCAACGGCGGCAACTTCTCCGCCCTCGACCTGATCATCCGCCGCACCCGCAACTACGGCACGGGTGTCGATCCCAGTGCCACGGTGGGAACCGAGGGCATCGTGGTAAACCCCGGCGGCACCGCCACCATCGCCAACACCTTCCAGGTCGGTACCGGCAACTCCGGTGCCGGTGCCTTGGTCAACGGCGGCGACATGAGCGTGGCCGGCGTGGTGACCGTGGGCAACACGACCAACACCCGCTGGTCGGTCTTCGAAGTCCGCGGCGGCACCTTCACGGCGAGCGAAGCCACCGAGGGCCTGCTTCTCAGCCCGCATGCCACGACGGCGAACCGTGCGCAATTCCTCGTCAGCGGCGGCACCGCCACGGTCGAGCGGATCGGTTTCGGCACGGCCACGGCCGCCGCAGGTACCGGGCGGGTCACGGTCAATGCGGGCGCGCTCTACGTGGGTGCCGGCGGCCTGGTGCAGGACGCTCCCGTCTTCACCAGCGAAGTTCAATTGCTCGGCGGAACCTTGGCGGCCAAGGCCAACTGGTCTTCCTCGCTGCCGGTGACCACGGCCAATCTGTTCATCATCCAGACCGCGGACGCTTCCTCCGTCCCCTTCGACATCACGCTCTCCGGGGCGGTCGGCGGTAGCGGCTCGCTGCTCAAAACCGGGGGCGGCACCCTCACCTTGGGCGGCAGCAATTCATACACGGGAAATACCGGGATCGAAGCCGGCACCCTGGTAGTCGATACCGCCACCCTGAGCGACACGGGCAATGTGGAGATCAGCACCGGAGCCACGCTCAATCTACCCCACGGCCAGATCGACACCGTCGCCGCCTTCCTCGTCGATGGGGTCCCGCAGGGCAGCGGCACCTTCACCGCCACCACTCATCCGGGTCTCATCACCGGCAGCGGCTCGATCCTGGTCGATCAATCCGATCCGTTTTCCGACTGGATGGCAAATTTCCCCACCCTCACCGGTCCGGATGCGGAAAAAAGCGCCGATCCCGACCAAGATGGCATGACCAACTTCGAGGAATTCGCATTCGACGGCGAAGCCGACAGCGGCATCGCCAGCGGCAAGATCCGCTCGCGGATTCAGACCGTCGGAGACGAGCAGGCTCTGGTCCTCACCCTGCCGGTGCGCAATGACGCCGCATTCGACGCCGTTCCGGGTCCCGGCCAGGATGCCACCATCGACAGCGTCGTTTACGCCATCCAAGGTAGCAACGACCTGGACAACTTCGACCAAGGGGTCACCGAAATCCCGGCGGACACCACCGGCCTGCCAACCCTCAGAGACGGCTGGACCTACCGCGCCTTCCGCCTGGACGGCGCGATCGGCGGTGCCAGCACCCGCGGCCCCAAGGGATTCATCATCGCAACCGCGACTGAGGAAGCACCGTAAAGCAACGCGGCTCTGAAAAAACAGGGGGCGGTTCGGGCAAAATGCCTGACCGCCCTTTTCGCGTCACCCGTGGTCGGCCGGCGAGTCCGCGTCGATCGGATCGGCCAAAGGGCTGATCCGTCCCGTGTCCAGCCGGTAGATCCAGCTATGGATGGAAACCGGCTGGCCGCGTTCCCACGCATCCTCGATGATCGTGGTGCGAGCCACGTTATCGGCGTTCTTCAACACGTTCAGCTCGCAGAGCCGGTCCACCGCCGCCTCGTGCCCCAGGCCCGTGAGCTCGTGCTCGTTGCGCCGGGCGGTGTTGCGGATGTGGCGCAGCCAGTTGTCCACCACGCCGTGCCGCTGGTTCTCCAGAGCCGCCCTGACGCCGCCGCAGCCGTAGTGGCCCACCACCATCACGTGCTTCACCTTCAGCACGTCCACGGCGAACTGGAGCACGGAGAGCAGGTTGAAATCCGTCTGCACCACCACGTTTGCCACGTTCCGGTGTACGAAGACCTCGCCTGGTGCCAGCCCGGTAATCTGGTTGGCGGGCACGCGGCTGTCCGAACAGCCGATCCACAGGTATTCCGGGCTCTGCTGGTTGGCCAGCCGCTTGAAGAAATCCGGATCCGCCGCCACTTGCGACGCGGCCCAGATGCGGTTGTTTTCCAAGAGATGGGAAAGTGTGTCCATGAGCGCGGGAATCAAGCCTCGCCCGGCAGCTCTTGTCCACTGCTTCCCGCGGGCATCCCGGCGGGAAAAGCTCCCCGTTGAAGCGCCCGGTTCTTCCGCTTGTCCCTCCCCGCTCCCGTCCTAAACTGGACCCGTGCCCGATCTTTTCGATGTCCCGCCTTCCTCATCCCCAGGTGGACAGCCCCGCCGCGATGGCGAGCCGCTGGCCTCCCGCATGCGGCCGCGGACGCTGGATGAAATCGCAGGCCAGCAGCACATTCTCGGGGCGGGAAAGCTGCTCCGCCGCGCGATCGAGGCCGACAGCTTCGCCTCGCTGATTTTCTACGGCCCGCCCGGCACCGGGAAAACAACCCTCGCCAGCGTCATCGCCCGCTCCACCGGCTCGCGTTTCGAGGCTCTCAACGGCGTGGAGTCGAATGTCGCCGAAATCCGCGCGAAGATCGAGCAAGCCCGCACCTGGCGTGATCTGCGCAATGAAACGACGATCCTTTTCATCGACGAGATCCACCGTTTCAACAAGGCGCAGCAGGACGTACTGCTCCCGCATATCGAGCGGGGCACGGTCCGTTTCATCGGAGCGACCACCCACAATCCCTATTTTTACGTCAATTCGCCACTGGTCTCCCGCTCGCAGATCTTCCAGCTCGAGGCCATCGCCACGGAGGACATGCTGCCGGTGCTACGCCGCGCGCTCGACGATCCGGAGCGCGGCTTCGGCGGAAAGAATGTCGAGGCGGATCCCTCCGCTCTCGAGCACCTCGCCGTGATGTCCGACGGCGACGTGCGGAAGGCCCTCACCTCCCTCGAACTCGCCGTTGTCACCACCCCGCCGGATGAGGACGGCACCATCCGCCTGACCCTCGCCGTCGCGGAGGAATCCATCCAGCGGAAAGCCATCGTCTATGATGCGGACGGCGACGCCCACTACGACACCGCCTCCGCCTTCATCAAATCCATCCGCGGCTCCGATCCCGATGCCGCGCTCTATTGGCTGGCGAAGATGCTGCACGCCGGCGAAGACCCGCGCTTTATCGCCCGCCGGCTGGTGATCTCGGCGAGCGAGGATATCGGGCTTGCCGATTCGAATGCTCTCCGGGTGGCCGTGGATGCCCAGCAGGCCTTCGAGTTCATCGGCATGCCGGAGGGTCGCATTCCCCTCGCCCACGCCACCGTCTATCTGGCCACCGCGCCGAAGTCGAACACCGCCTACATGGCGCTCGGGGAAGCGATGGCCGATGTCGAGAAGGGCCGCACGCTGGCCGTCCCGGAGCATCTCCGCACGAAGACCCGCAAGAAGCTCGCCGCTGCCAGCGGCACGGATGCTGAGAAGATGAAATACCTCTACGCCCACGACTATGAGGGCGGCTATGTCCCGCAGGCCTACCTACCGGAAGGGCGGGTTTACTACCACCCCGGGGAGAACGGGCTGGAGAAACGCATCAAGGAGCGGATGGATTACTTCCGGCAGATGCTCGCGAAGACGAACCCGGGATCTTGAGAGCGTTCACCGCGGGTGCCGCTATTTCGGCACCGGCCTCGCTCGGTCCAGGACCGCCTGTTTTTCCCGCAGTGTGTCCAGACATGCGTCCACCAGCCCTTCATCAAGCGCATGGACATCTTGCCCGATGCCTGCATCCCGCAAAAGCAACACCGTCAGCTCGCCGCCCAGGTGCTCGCGGAATTCTTCGAGACCTGCGTGTACCAACCGCCGGCCATTGACGTCCCGGAGGTCCAGAGCATCGTGCCAGAGCGGCAGCCTGAGACCGGATATGACATCCAGCACCCGCTCCGCCACGCAGTCCCTCAGCAGCCCGCAGCGGGCGGAATAGAGGGTATCCAGAGCCGCTCCGATAGCGACCGCGTGCGCATGGCTCACCGCGAAGCCGCTCAACTGCTCCAGCTTATGGGCGGACCAGTGGCCGAAGTCCAAGGGCCTGCTGCTCCCGGTCTCGAAAGGATCGCCGCCCTGGGAAATGTGGGTCGCGTGCAGCAGCGCCGAGCGTTCCACACATTCCTCCAGCGCCTCCGGCTTGAGCGCCGCCAGATCGTCCACCTTGGCCTCGATCCAGCGGAAAAATTCCCCGTCCTTCACCAGCGAAACCTTCACCGCCTCCACGAGGCCGGCACGGCAGGTCTCCTCGTCCTGGCTCTGCAGGAAGTCAAAATCATTGATCACCGCGAAGGGTACGGCGAAGGCCCCGATCCAGTTCTTCTTCCCGAAGCCGTTGATCGCGCACTTCACCCCTACGCCGCTATCGTCCTGTGAAAGCGTGGTGGTGGGGAAACGCACCAGCCGAACCCCGCGATGGGCGGTGGCCGCGGCATAGCCCGCGGCATCGAGGAACGCCCCGCCGCCAATGACGAGGATGTAGGAATGGCGGTCGATGTGCTCGCGGTCGATCGTTTCCCAGATCCGGCGGACCAGCAGATCGTCCGCCTTCACCGCCTCCCCGCCCGGCCATACATGCAGGCCCCGCCAATCGAAGCCGAGGTCGGCGAAATACGTTTCAATCTTCCGCGCCAGGTCCGGCCAGGCGTTCACGACGCTTTCTTCCACCGCCACGAGGACCCGGCGCCCCCCTCCTTCCGCCAGAATTTCACCCAAAAGCGCGTTGCCGGGGCCGAAGGCATCACGGGTGAAACAAATGCGGTGCTTGAAGGTGACGGGGATTTGGAAATCGTGGCGCGGCATCGTTTCGGCGGAAAAGGTGCCCTTGATACGCCCGTTAGCCAATCATTCTTCCTGCTATGATCGAGCCCGAGATCCTCTTTGAAACCCGCTGGCTGGGACTTTACCGGATCGGCCACTGGGATTTCGCCAAACGGCCGAATGCCGACGCCTGCGTGGGGATTCTCGCCGTCACCCCCGCCGACGAGGTCGTGCTGGTGGAGCAATTCCGCGTCCCGGTGCAACAAAAGGTCATCGAAATCCCCGCCGGCCTGGTGGGCGACGAGGAAGAATTCCGAGGCGAGGCGATGGCGGCAACCGCCGCCCGCGAACTTCTGGAGGAAACCGGTTACCGCGCCGGCAGGATCGAACTGCTGCTGGCCGCGCCAACCTCGGCCGGCATGACGCCGGAGATCACCCACCTCTTTCTCGCCACGGATTTGTCAAAGGAGCACGACGGCGGCGGCACGGAACACGAGGACATCAAAGTGCATCTAGTGCCCCGGCGAGAGCTGCGGGCATGGCTGAAGGAGAAGGAGGCGGAGGGTTTCCTCATCGATTTCAAGATCCACGCCAGTCTCTGGGCGGCGGGATTCTGAGAAATCGCAGCGACTCCTTCGGGTTTGCGGCGGGCTAGCCACGTGTGCGCGAAAACCACGCCCGGGGCCTGCCCACCTTGGTCCTCCGGCCTCCCCTTTGCGTGGGAGAGAGCCATCCCCTCATTGATCGCGCCGTACCGTGGTCCTACCGTGCCCGGTAATTTCCGCGGAGATCCCAAGTCTCCCGCTGCCCTCGGAACGGCTCCTTTCTCCGGTGTCCCTTCCTTCGGCGAAACCCGAAAACCCATGAAACGGAAGACCTGTCTGATCCCCGGCCTCGCGCTCGCGGCCCTCGCTTCAAACGCCGGAGCCGCCACCGTCACGCTGACGGCCGCCGACCTCATCAATACGAGTTCGTTCAACACGAACCTGCACTGGAGCGATGGCCAGGCCCCCTCGGCCGCGAACGATTACGTGGTGAACATTGAACGCCTCCGGACCCCGACCGCCGGAGCGGATTACACCTTCGCCGGGAATTCCCTCACCATCGGCACCACCACCGGAAAATTCACTTACAAGACCCTCGGCTCGCGCACGATCACGGTGAATAACCTGATCCTCGCGGGCGGCTTGGTGGAGCACCTTCAGGGCAGCACCGAGACCTTCACCCTGGCCGGAAACATCTCGGTGACCGGTACCGGCTCGCGCATCAGTGCCGCCCAGGGACCGGTGGTGGTAACGGCGCCGATTAGCGGCACCGGTGCGCTGGCATTCGACGGCGGCGGGGCCAACACCTTCCGCACCACGTTCACCGGCACCAGCACGCTGAGCGGGAATATCACCATAAACGGTGCCTTCACCGCCGCGGATACCAGCACCCTGACCTTCACCATCGGTGCCAGCGGCGTGAACAACAGCATCGGCGGCGCGGGCACCGCGGCCTTCAACGGCACCTTCAATCTCGACCTCACCGGTGCGAGCACCGCGCCCGGCTCCTCCTGGACGCTGGTGAACAGTGCCACCCTGAATGAAACCTTCGGCGAGACCTTCACTATCCCCGGCTTCACCAAATCCGGAAACATCTGGACCTCCGGCGACGGCACCTATGCCTTCAGCCAAGCCTCCGGAGTCATGATCGTGGACGCCGGGGACGGCGATGCCGACGGTCTGCCCGACATCTGGGAGCTCACCAACTTCGGGCATCTCGATCAAACCGGAGCGGGTGATCCGGACAACGACTACGCCACCAATACACAGGAGCAGGCCGCTTCCACCAACGCGCTCGACCGCAATTCCTTTCCGGATACCGAAAACGGCACCGGCGACGGCATGGCAGATGCCTGGGAAGTTTTCCACTTCGGCAATACGAACGCCCTGCCCGACGTGGATGCCGATAATGACGGCTTCCTGAACATCGATGAGTTTTTCGGCAACTCTGATCCCGAGGACGCGGAGTGGAGCCCGTTGAAGGCTGCGCTGCGCCACCGCTGGAGCTTCAACGGCAACCTCGACGACTCCGTGGGCGGCAGCAATGCCGTGGTGATCGATCCCGACAACGACAACCTCGTCGGCGGGACTTCCACGCTCTCCGGCACGGATCTGCTGCTGGGTGGCGGCGCGCGCGCCACATCCGCCTACGCACAGCTCGGCACCAATCTGATCCAAGGGTTGAAGACTCCAGTGAGCATCGAGTTCTGGGCCACTCAGCAGAGCGTGCAGAATTGGGCCCGGATCTTCGACTTCGGCAGCGGCACCACCGAATACCTCTTCATGTCCTGGACAAGGGGCACGAATGTCGCCACCGACCAAGTGGAATGGATCGATAGCGGCACGACATCGAATGCGGGGGACACCAACCAGCCTTACACCGTCGGCACGGAATTCCACATCGTGATGACGATCGAGCCGGGGGCGGGGACGAATAGCTCCACGCTGGTGACCTGGTATTCCGCCCCCGCCGGATCCGCCGACCTCGGCATCCCTCAAGGTTCCTTCAGCACGAACAATCAGCTCGCGCTGCTCAACGATACCTTCAACTACCTGGGCCGTTCCCAGTGGGAGGGCGACGCAACCGCCAACGCCCGTTACAACGAGGTCCGCATCTGGAATGGCGCCCTCATTCCCGACGAGCGCGAATTCCTCCACGACGCCGGGCCCCAAGTGGTCGATGCCGGCGACAGCGACGGCGATTTCCTGGTGGATGCGTGGGAGATCGAGAACTTCCGCAGCAGCCCCGGCGAAACCGACGCGGAAATCCTCGCCAAATACGATGGCGATGAC
Organism: uncultured Luteolibacter sp.; assembly: GCA_966211015.1. Taxonomy (GTDB): domain Bacteria; phylum Verrucomicrobiota; class Verrucomicrobiia; order Verrucomicrobiales; family Akkermansiaceae; genus Haloferula. The sequence goes on from CBIHMP010000123.1 coordinate 9,758, forward strand.
GATCCGGACGGCGACCGCTACGACAATTCCTCCGAATTCCTGGCTGGCACTCATCCGCTGCAACTCCTCTCCTCGCCCGATGGCGATCTGGACGGGCTGATCGATGGTTGGGAAGTCCTTTACTTCGCCGAGAGTCCCTCCGAGGACCTCTTTACCATCACCTCCCGCCAAGATGGCACGGGGGATCCCGATGCGGACGGCTTCAACAACGAGGCCGAGGAAACGGCAGGTAGCGATCCCACCGATCCCGCCCAAACGCCGCTCGATACGGACAGCGACACGCTGGTGGACTCCTGGGAGATGTTCTATTTCTCCGATCTCGACGAAGTAGCCTCCGGCAATCCCGACGGCGACTCCGGCACGAACTTCCAGGAGCAGGCCGCCGGCTCGAACCCCGCCCTGGCCAGCTCCACCGTCACCGATGCCGATGGCGATGCCGTGCCGGACACCTCGGAGCCCTTCCAACCCTATGCGGTGGATGCCAGCACGCTCCACCTCTGGCACCTGGACGAAGTGACACCGCCCGCCGCGGATGCGGTCGCAGGAGGCACGCCGCTGACCTCCTTGCAAAACGGTGCGCAGATGTGGACCCCCTCGTTGCCGGGCTTTGGCACGGGGCTCAACCCCTCCGCGGGCCGCGGCACGGCAAATGCAGGCGTCCTCTCCGCGTTGCCGCTGGCGGCCAACGCCACGGACGATGTCAGCTTCGCTTACGCGGGAGCGGACGGTGCCTTCACTTTCGAGGGAATCGTCCGGATCGACTTCGATCCCGCCGTGGCTCCGGCTTCGGTGGCACCGATGCAGATTGTCACCGCCGAAAACGACCTGGATTCGGCACGGGTCTGGCAATTCCGCATCGTGCCGATCGGCGCGACAGGCAATACGGCAGGCACGGCACCGCTGCTGGAATTCATCAATCTTCACGGTTCCGTCGGCACGCAATCGCTCTCGGTGCCGCTGCCCATCGGTGCCGGAGCGAATGCCATCGCCCAAGGCGGCTGGTATCACGTCGCCGTCGCCTACAACGGCACGGAAGCCACCGCGGACAACCTCAAGCTCTATTGGAC
>CBIHMP010000124.1:0-10726 GCA_966211015.1 uncultured Luteolibacter sp.
CAATCGAGGATGGTGAGGGGATCGGAAAGGGCAGCCTCGGGTTTGCCAAGGAGGCTCTCATGGATCGCCTTCGCGCGGCGCTTCACTTTCAGACCACCGGGAAGGACGCCTTCCCCCGAGCACCCGCGGGTCACGCAGTCCTGCATGGCTTTCCAAATGGCGTCGAGTTGGCGGCGGGTGTCGGCCTCGGGTCGGAAGGCGGCTTCGTTTTCCAGCAGCAGCGAGGCGATGGAGAGGCCCGTCGCCTCGCTGCGCGCCATCAATTCAGCGGCGCAGGTGAAAGGATGCGGAACATCCGCCGCCGCTTTCACCGGGTGTTGCAATTCCTCTTCGGTGGCGATGAAGCCGCCGCCCAAGGAATAGATCACCGAATCCGCCAGAGGGACTCCCGAAACGTCGAGCGCCGTGAAATGCATGCCATTCGGATGCAGCGGCAACGGTTTGAGGCGCTTGAAATCAAGGTCGGTTTTCCCGTCGAATTCCAGATCCGCTCCCCAGGGAGCGCGGAGCTTGCCGGCGCGGATGGCGGCCAGCTTTTCCGTGATCGAGTCGATATCGATGCTTTCCGGTTCCTCGCCCAGGAAGCCCAGTAGAATCGCCGAGTCCGTGCCGTGTCCCTTCCCCGTGGCGGCGAGCGAGCCGTAGAGATCGCAACGGAGACGCGCCACCCGCGGGGCGAGCCCTTCCGCCTCCAGCCTCCGGACGAAGCGGCAGGCCGCCCGCATCGGACCCACCGTGTGGGAGGAAGAGGGGCCGATGCCGATGGTGAAGAGATCCAGCGCGGAAAGAGTCATGGTGCCGTTGCTCATGCTCGGGTTCCGTCCGCATCCATGCAAGATCGCGGAAAAAATTGACCGATTCGGCATCCGGGTCCGTTGGAAGCCGCCAATGAAAGCTCCCCGGGGACCCGGCGCCATTGACGGCGGAGCTCCACGGGGGCATGAGGGCGCTGCCGCGATGTTGAAAGACTTCTCCTTTTCCGCACTCGTCGCGGGGTTTGTTTCGGTGCTGGTGGGCTTCACCAGTTCGGTCGCGATCATCTTCCAAGCCACACGGAACCTGGGGGCCACACCGGAGCAGACGGCTTCGTGGCTTTGGGCCATAGGCCTGGGCATGGGAATCCCCAGCATCCTCTTATCCCTGGCGACGCGGAAGCCGATCCTCATCGCTTGGTCCACGCCGGGTGCGGTGGTGATCGGGGCGGCCGCGGCGGCGGGCCATCTGACCATGCCGCAGGCCATCGGTGCCTTCCTTTTCTCCGCCGTGCTGATCGTGGTTGCCGGTTTCAGCGGCGGATTCGAGAAGGTGATGAACCGGCTGCCGCTCCCGCTTGCTTCGGCCCTGCTCGCGGGGGTGCTTTCCCGTTTCGCGCTGGATGCGTTTGCCGCCATTCCCGTGAACCCGATGCTCGTGCTGCCGATGGTGGCCGCTTACGTGGCCGGCCGCCGTTTCTGGCCGCGGGCGAATGTCCCGGTGATCCTGGCGCTCGGGATGGCCATCGCCGCGGTGCAGGGGAAGTTCCATCTGGAAGGGGTGCCGTGGCATCTCACCGTGCCGGTCTGGACCACCCCGGAATTCTCGCTGCCCGTTCTGATCGGGGTCGGGATCCCGCTCTTCATCGTGACGATGGCGTCCCAGAACCTGCCCGGTATCGCGGCGATCCGGGTGGGCGGGTATGAGGCCCCTGTGTCGAAGATCATCGGCTGGACAGGTGTGGCGACCTTCCTGTTGGCACCCTTCGGGGCCTTCGGCATCAATCTCGCGGCGATCACCGCGGCTTTCGTGGTCGGGCCGGAGGCACACCCGGACCCGAAGCGGCGCTACTGGGCACCGGTGTGTGCGGGCTTCGTCTATCTGCTGATCGGGGTGTTCGGGGCGACGGTGGCCGGACTTTTCGCCGCATTCCCCCGGGAACTGGTGCTGGCGGTGGGCGGGCTCGCGCTGCTGGCCACGATCGGGAACGCGCTATCGGCGGCCCTGGGCGGGGAGCGCTACCGGGAGGCCTCCGCCATAACGTTTTTCGTTACGCTCTCCGGCATCACCTTGCTCGGCATCGGCTCCGCCTTCTGGGGAATCGTGGCGGGCGGTATCGTGCTTTCTTTGCACCGCAGGGCCCCGGCGTCCCGCGCCGGTTAAAGTGCGGTTTGACAGCAGGGCGGGCGGGGCTTTGTTAGGAACCCGATGAAAACGCTTCTCCTCTCCCTCATGACCGCTTGTTCCGCTTCCGCCGCCCTTGTCGAAGAGACCGTCGAGTACGAGCACGATGGCGTCACCCTCGAAGGTTTCCATGTCTATGACGACGCCGTGGAAGGGAAGCGTCCGGCGGTCCTGGTGATCCACCAGTGGACGGGGCTCAGCGATTACGAGAAACAGCGCAGCCGCATGTTGGCCGGGCTGGGCTACAACGTGCTGGCCGCGGACGTGTACGGCAAGGGCATCCGCCCGGTGCCTCCGGCTGCAGGGAAGGAAGCCGGGAAGTACAAGGGCGACCGCAAGCTCTACCGCGGGCGCTTGAACGCGGGCCTTGCGATGCTGAAGAAGGACGAGCGCACGGATGGCTCGAAGGTCGCTGCCATCGGCTACTGTTTCGGGGGGACCGGCGCGCTGGAGCTTGCGCGGGCCGGCGCCGACCTCGCAGGCGTGGTATCCTTCCACGGCGGGCTGGACGCCGCCGAAGGCATGGCGGCGGAGCAGGGCGGGGTGAAAGCGAAGGTGCTGGTCTGCCACGGAGCGGAGGACCCGCATGTCCCGCCCGCGCAGGTGGAGGCGTTTGGAAAGGAAATGAAGGATGCCGGGGCGGACTGGCAAGTCGTCGCATACGGCGGGGCTGTCCATTCGTTCACCCAGAAGATGGCGGGGGACGATCCCTCGAAAGGTTCCGCCTACAATGAAAAGGCGGATCTCCGGTCGTGGGAGGTGATGAAAGACTTCTTCGCCGAGATCTTCGGGAAGTGAGGCGGGTGCGAAACGCACGGGCGGAACTTCGCGCTTTGCGAACGGTGCGTCCGGCGTGAGGCTTGCGGTGCCGACGAGCTTTTCCGGAAGCGATCCCGGACTTTCGTCTCCTACCGTGCCGAACCCTCGCATGCTCCGTCCGATTTTCACTCTAGCCGCCTGTTCCCTTCTTCTCCTTCCGGTTCCGCTTCTTGCGCAGGGAAAAGGTTCCGCCGCCGGGCCGGTGGCGGCGGAGGTGTATGTGGTCAAGGCGACACCGATGGCGATGACCGTCAACACGGTGGGCACCCTGCGGGCGAACGAGGCGGTGGATATCGTGCCGGAGCTGACGAAGCGGCTGGTGCGGATCCAGGTGGAGGAAGGCGCGCAAGTGGCGAAGGACGAGGTGCTCTTCTTACTCGACGATGCCGACTTGAATGCGGAGATCGTGGAGATCGAAGCGCGCTTGAAACTCGCGCAGGCGAACGAGGCGCGCACCGGCAACCTGCTCCCCCAGAAGGCGATCAGCCGACAGGAATACGACCTCGCGAAATCGGAGCTCGATGTTTTCAAAGCCCAGAAAGCGACCAAGGAAGTGGAGCTGGCCAAGACCCGCATCCGCGCGCCCTTTTCCGGAAAAACCGGGGTCCGGCGGGTGAGCGAAGGCGCCCTCGTGACGCCCAGCACGGTGCTGATGACCCTGCAGGATCTCTCCCGCATCAAGGTCGATTTCCCGCTCCCGGAGCGGTATGCGAGCGAGGTTAAAACCGGCCAGAGATTCACCTTCACCGTAGCGGGAAACGCCACGATCTTCGAAGGCCAGGTGCAGGTGATCGAACCTGCGGTGGAAGCGGCCACGCGCAGCCTGCAGGTGCGCGGCATCTGCGACAGCCCGAAGGGACTCCTGCCGGGCGGATTCGCGGAAGTCAGCTTGCAGCTCGATACGGTGGAAAACGGTTTCGCGATTCCCAGCGAGGCGGTGGTTCCCTCTGCTCGCGGCCAAGGTGTTTACGTGGCGAAGGATGGCAAAGCCGAGTTCCGCGATATCGACATCGGGATCCGCACCGCCGGGCAGGTGCAGGTGCTCCGCGGGTTGAGCGCGGGCGATCAACTCCTCACCACCAATCTCCTCCGCCTGAGGCCGGGCGTGGAGGTCAAGCCCGTCGAGCCCTGAGTTCCGCGAAAGGCATCCCCTGCATCGCGCGATCCGCCATTTCCTTTCGTGAGCCTAGCCGAAACCAGTATCAAGCGCCCCGTCCTCGCGACGGTGATGTCGCTCGCCATCCTCCTCTTCGGGATCACCGGGTTCCATTTCCTCGGGGTGAGGGAATATCCCGCAGTCGATCCGCCGATCGTCACGGTGCAGACGCAGTATCCGGGTGCGAATCCGGAGGTGATCGCCTCGCAGATCACCGAACCGCTGGAAGCGGTGATCAACGGCATCGCGGGCATCCGCACCATGGCTTCCGAGTCACGACAGGAGCGCTCCACGATCACGGTCGAGTTCACCCTGGACACCGATCTCGACACGGCGGCGAACGACGTGCGCGACCGCGTTTCGCGGGCGGTGCGGAACCTGCCGGTGGATTCCAATCCGCCGGTGGTGGAAAAGGCCGACGCGGACTCCCAGCCGATCCTCTTCCTCTCCATGCGCAGCGACAAACGGAGCATCCTGGAGGTCAGCGATCTGGCCGACCGCCTGATCCGCGAGCGCATGGAAACGATCCCCGGCGTCTCTTCGGTCCGGATTTTCGGGGAGAAGCGCTATGCGATGCGGCTGTGGATGGACCCGGTGAAGTTGGCCGTGCATGGCGTAACGCCGATCGATGTCCAGACCGCGTTAGATGAACAGAACGTGGATCTGCCCAGCGGCCGGCTGGAGGGCAGCACGACCGAGCTTTCCCTGCGGACCTTGGGACGACTCAACACCCCCGAAGATTTCGAAAATCTCATCATCAAGGAAGAGGACGGCCGGCAGATTCATTTCAGGGATATCGGTTACGCCGAGCTGGGGGCCGAAAACCTGCGCACGGGCACGAAGACCGATCTGGTGTACTCCATCGGGGTGGCCGTCATCCCCCAGCCGAACACGAACGCGATCGCCATCGCGGACGAGTTCTACAAACGGCTGGATCAGGTGAAGAAGGAGGTGCCGCAGGACGTGACGATGGAGGTTGGCTATGATTTCACCCGCTTTGTCCGGCGTTCGGTCTCGGAGGTGGAGGAAACGCTGGTGATCGCTTTTTGCCTGGTGGCACTGATCATCTTCCTGTTCCTGCGGGACTGGCGTTCCACCGTCATTCCGGTGATCGCGATCCCGGTCAGCATCGTCTCCGGGTTCTTCATCATGTACGTGTCGGGATTCTCGATCAACGTGCTCACGCTGGTCGCCATCGTGCTCGCCATCGGCCTGGTCTGTGACGACGCGATCGTGGTGCTGGAGAATATCTACGCGAAGATCGAGGACGGCATGCCGCCGCTGGAGGCGGCGATCAAGGGCTCGAAGGAGATCTATTTCGCCGTAATTTCGACGACCATCGCGCTGGCAGCGGTCTTCCTGCCGATCATTTTCCTTTCCGGATTGACGGGGCGCTTGTTCCGGGAGTTCGGCGTCACGCTCGCGGGCTGCGTGCTTGTCTCCGCATTCGTGGCCTTGACGCTTTCGCCGATGATGTGCCGCTTCCTCCTGAAGAAGCACGACGAGAGGAAGAACTGGTTCTACCGGGTCACGGAGCCGTTCTTCGTCATGCTGGGCAGGGGCTACCGCGGTTCGCTGGGGGGCTTCCTGAAGGTCCGCTGGCTTGCCTTCGTCATCCTGGCCGCGAATGCCGTCCTCATCGTGTGGCTCGGCAAGTCGGTACCGCGCGAGCTTGCCCCGCTGGAAGACCGGGAAAATATCCGCGTCAGCGTGACCGCGCCCGAGGGATCCGGCTTCGAGTTCACGGAAAGCTGGATGGACAAGATCGACACCTACGTGCGCGATAGCATTCCCGAGACCTTCCGTACCTTTTCCATCTTGGGCGGCGGCGGCGGCCGGAGCGAGGCCAACGCGGCAATCCAGAACATCTACCTGATACCGCCGGAGGAACGCGGACGGAGCCAGGTGGAAATCCACAAGCAGATCATGGAGGACATGAACGCCTTCACCGGCGTGCGCGCCTTCGCCACCCAGCCGCCGACCATCGGGGATCGCCGCGGGGGCCAGCCCGTCGCCTACGTCCTGCAGGCGCCCAATCTGGAGGCGCTGATCGAGGTGCTGCCCGAATTCATCGATGAAGCGAACAAGAGCCCGGTGCTCCGCCAGATCGATGTCGATCTGAAGGTCAACCGTCCCGAGGGGATCATCTCGATCAACCGCAACAAGGCTGCGGAGCTGGGCGTGCCCGTGGAGCAGATCGCCCGCATCCTGGATTTCGCATACTCCGGCCGCCGCTTCGGCTATTTCCTGAAAGACGGGAAGCAGTACCAGGTGATCGGGCAGATGCAGCGTCAGGACCGGAACGACCCGGGCGACTTGAAGAAGCTCTTCGTGCCCACCAAGAACGGCGGGATGGTGTCCTTGGATAACCTTGTGACTTTCGACGAATCCGCGAGCCCCGCCGCGATCTTCCGCTTCAACCGCTCCGTGTCCGCCACGATCCAAGGCTCTCCGGCACCGGGGAAGACCCTCGGAGACGGGATCGCGGAAATGGACCGCATCGCCGATCAGGTCCTGCCGGAGGGTTTCCGCACCGCGCTGGCAGGGCAGTCGCGAGACTTCGCGGAGAGTTCTTCGAGCCTGCTGTTCGCTTTCATTCTCGCGCTGCTGATCATCTACCTGGTGCTCGCGGCGCAGTTCGAGAGCTTCATCGACCCGCTGATCATCATCCTCACCGTGCCGCTTTCGCTGGCGGGTGCTTTACTCACCCTGCATCTGACCGGGCAGACGCTGAATGTCTTCAGCCAGATCGGGATCATCATGCTGGTGGGTCTGGTGACGAAGAACGGGATCCTGATCGTGGAATTCGCCAACCAGCGCAAAGAGCAGGGATTGAAGAAACTGGAGGCGGTGCTGGAAGCTTCCGTGGCGCGTCTGCGGCCGATCCTGATGACCAGCCTCGCGACGATCCTTGGCATCCTGCCGATCGCGCTGTCGCTGGGCGCTTCGGCCGGCTCGCGGCAGTCCTTGGGCATTGCGGTGGTGGGCGGTCTGATCTTTTCGGGTCTGCTGACACTTTTCGTAGTGCCGGCGGTGTACGCGGTATTTTCCCGGGAGTTGAAGCACGGCGTCGGGAAGCCGGAGACGGATGCGGCGATCGCGGAAGCCTGAGCCGCCGTTGTCACGGCCACAGCATCAGGATCGTGGCGCCGCCCAGCAAGATCGCCCCGAAGCCCGCGAGGGTCGCCTTCACGTACAAGCCTTTGCCAAGGACCGCTGCCAGTCCCGCCTTGAAAACGGAGTTGGCAAGACCGCCAAGCAGGATGACGCGCCAGCCCGTTTTCGGATCGACATCTCCCGATGAGACGAGGCCGGCCGTCGAGAGAGTGATGGCGTCCATATCGGTGAGACCGGAGATGGCGGCCACGGCATAGAGGCCGGAGTTTCCGAAGTGCTGCTTGGCAAGCGCCACCCCGTAAAGAACCGCCACGTAGAGAAGCCCGAACATCACGGCACTCTTCAATTCGGAGGGAGCTTCCTCCTCTCCCGGCGAATGCCCGGAGCGCGCAGCCATCAGTTGCACTCCGGTGGCGACGATGCCGCTCCAGATCATCATCGCGGCCAGCGGCGGCAGCAGGCTTCCCATGTGTCCGCGCGCGGTCAATACCACTTCCGCGATCACCCGGACGAATCCTACCGCGGAGGCAAGCAGCGCCATCGCGGCGAAGGACATGCCCGCCGCGCCCTCCGCGCGGCTGCGGCGGGATACGCTGGCCGTCGTGGCCGTGCTGGACACCAGGCCGCCGAGAATTCCCGCAATCAGGGAGCTCTTCGCCCCGCCAATGAACTTCCCCGCCAGGTAGGCCACCAGGCTGATCCCCACGATCAGCACCACCATCAACCACACCTTGAAAGGATTCAGCACCCCCAGGTAGCCCATCTCCCGGTTGGGCAGCAGCGGCAGGATCACCAGCCCGGCCAGCACGAGCCGCGCGATCTCCTTCAGGTCCTTTTCCCCCACCTTCCGGACCATGCCGTGCAGCGGCTCTTTATAATGGAGGAGCACCATCACCGTCCCCGCACAGATCACGGCGACGGCCAGCTGCTGTACTCCCGCGAGGGCACCGATGACGAACATCACCAGCATCGCGATTTCCGTGGTCAAGCCCACGTCCGGTTCCGACTTCTGCATGGCCGCCACGTTTCCGACCACCACCACGGCAGTGCAGCAGGCGAGCCCGGCGGCGATCATCCAACCGCCGAAGGCCCCCGCGAGGAGGCCGGCGATGCCCCCGAAAAGACCTGTCAGCCCGAAGGTCCGGATGCCCGCCACCTCGTCCCGCACCCATTCCCGTTGCAGGCCTACCAGAAGACCCAGCCCCAAGGCCGTGCCGAGTGCCTGGAGTACCCGCATCGTTTCGGGAAATTCGGGGATCTCGCTCATCGCTCCTACTGCCGTTCGGGGATGTTAGAGCCGGGATGGCTGTGAATCAAGGAGGCTTGAAAAGCGGCGGGAAGGCCTGGCTTTCAGCATCGCGTCTTGGACCGGATCAGCTCCCGGAATAGCGCCGCTTCGCCGGTTTCCGCCCGCCCCAGCGCCGGGTCCTTGTCGAGATCGACGAAAAGGAGGCCGAAATCGGTGTTCGGATCGAAGGCATGGCCCCACTCGCGGTTCGAGGTGATCGACCAGTAGTTGTACGCTTTCACCGGCACGCCCTTTGTCAAAGCCCGCTCCACTTGATCGAGGTGCGCCCTGATGTAGTCGCCGCGCGTCATGCCGTCGGCGGAGGGTACGCAGCCGTTTTCCACCACCAGCAGCTCTTGGCCGGGGAACCAGCGGTGGAAGCGTTGGAGGGCGTGGAAAAGCCCCTGGGGCCAGACCGGTGCCCGCAGGAAGCGCCCGTGAGCGGCCTCCTCCAGCAGGCGGAACCGGTGTAGCCGCCAGGTGGGCAGGCCCCAGTAGTAGTCGAGCCCGACGAAATCCTGCGCGCCCACCGCTTCCGGCGGGCAGAGCTCTTCGGGCAATCTTCCGGAGGTGCCGAGATACCACCAGTTCGCATTGGCAATCAGGCTGGTGGTGCCCCAGAAGCGCCACGCCCAATTCAACCAGCCGGATTTCGACTCCAGCACCTCCAGGCGTTCGCAGGGATCGAGCGGTTCGATGTCGAGCTTGTTGGCATCGCCCAGAACCTCGAGCGCGATCAGCCTGGCGAGCTTCACCTCCAGGCCCTCGGCCTCGCACGCGGCGGAGACCCCCGGGGCGTCCTTGCGGATGCCGATGCGGATGCGCCCGCGGCGTTTGATGCGCCGGATGCTGCGGCCGGTGGACATGCTGTCCGGAAGGCTGTCGCCGCCCGCGAAGACCTCGTGCAGGGAGAGCGGCCGGCGGATGTCCTTCGCGATTTCCTCCGGTCGGGAAATCCAGGGCTCTTCGCAGGCGAGGGCGAGTTCGTGCTGGAAGGCTGCTACCGCGCGGTTCACGCGTTTCAAGAGCCGCGCGTGGCCGTGCGGCGCCACCACCACATACTGCTCCTCGCTCAGGCCGGTGGCGAGGAAACGGAAGTGCCCGCGGTCCTTCAGCTCGAAGGGGAGCAGGAAAAAGGCGTCGCCATAGACCGCCTGGATCTTGCCCATGGCGAGGGCACTGCGGGCATCATCGTAACTCGCGAAGATTTTCTTCCGTGCTTGCGGGGGAAGATCGCGTTTCCAGTTTTCCGGCTGGTTGCCGATGCCGATCACGCCGACTTCCTTGCCAGCGAGCGAGGCGATTTCCCGGCCCGCGTAACCCTCCATCACCAGCACGGCCTTCCCGGTCCGCAGGTAGGGATCGCTGAATTCGAAGCGCGTCTGATCGCCCCGGGTGATGCCGCCGATCACCAGATCCACTTCGCCGCGTTCACTGACCAGCGCGCCCTTGGTGGTGAATTTGAAAACCGCTTCCGAGAGGCCGCGATGGCAGGCGCCCCAGTCCATCAGCATCTGCAGCCAGGTCGGGAAACCGGTCACCAGCGGATTCACGCCGACCTTGGCCGATTCATCGCGCTCCTTAATGCGGGAACGGGCGCGGGCGTGCGCGCGGAAAAGATTCGGGATCAGTTTTCCCACCGCCTCGGCCTCCGCCTCCACTTCCGTGCCCCGCGGCAGGCCGGGAGGCATGTAGTAGCGGTTCTGCCACCATGGCTTGATGTAGCCGAAGGTGAGCTGGCTCGGCTCGTTGAAGGTGATCCACCAGTCCACCAGGTCGCCCAGGGCGGTGGCCACCTCGGCCGCGTAACGGGCGAAGAGATCCGGGAAAGCCTCGCCGATCATCCCGCCGTGGTGCCGTTCCAGCCACACCGGCCACACGAAGTGATGGAGCGTGACCATCACCTTCATCCCGTGGGCGCGCACGCATTCCGCCACCCGCCGGTAGTGGGCCAGCGCCTCCCCGTCGAAGACGCCCTCCGCCGTCTCGACCCGCGCCCACGCGATGGAAAAGCGGAAGAGCTTGCAGCCCATCCCGGCCGCGGCGGCGATGTCTTCCTCGTAGCGGTTCCAGAAATCCGTCCCGCGCCCCCGCGGCGTCAGCCCCTGGCAGCGCTCCCAGAGATCCCACACGTCTTCCCGCTCCGGATCATGGGCCTCCACCTGGTGGTCGGCATTTGCCGTGCCGAA
>CBIHMP010000125.1:0-10680 GCA_966211015.1 uncultured Luteolibacter sp.
CGGACTGGCCCTGCTCGGACTGGCCCTGCTCGGACTGGCCCTGCTCGGACTGGCCCTGCTCGGACTGGCCTTGCTCGGACTGGCCTTGCTCGGGCTGGCCTTGCTCGGGCTGACCTTGCTCGGGCTGGCCCTCAGGCCGGGCCGCTTCGCGCATCGCCTGCGCCGCTCCTTTGGCGGATTCGGCCGCCGTCTGATCCTCGCCTTTCGAAAGTGCCTCGCTCGCCTGCCTGGCTTCCGCCACCGCCTCGGGAAGAAGGTCCGCGGCTTCGCTCCGGCTTTCCTGTGCCTCGGCGAGTTGGCGGGCAGCTTCCGCCGCGATCTTCGCCTGCTCCTTTTCCAAGGCGCTGCGGACCGACTGCGCGGCATCCGGCGTTGGCGGTGTTTCCGCCGGCATTTGCCGCGATTGCTGCGCCAGCGCCTTCTGGGCTTCGCTCAACTCCCGGGCTTCGTCGGAAAGCCGGCTGGCTTCCTCCGCCTGGCGCGCCAGAACTTCGGCGCGTGCCTGCGGTTGCTCCCGCAATTGCTGCCGGAGGGCTTCCTCCACGTTGTGTTGCCGGTTTTGCCAATCCTCGGGAAGCGGCTTCGCCTGTGCTTGTTCTCCCGCTTGCTGCTCCGCTTGCCTCGCCAGCTCCTTCTGCTGCTGGGCCAGCTCTTGGAGGCGGGCGAGTTCCTCGATCTTCTGCCGGTCCTGGTCCATCCTATTGCGGACTTCCTCCAGCTTTTTGACCGCGGCCTCGGATTGCTCGCGCGCGTGATCCAGCTTTTCTTCCCGCTGCTGTTTGCCGTCCTGCAGGGGCGCGCTTTCCAATTCCTGCCGAGCCTGCGCGAGTTGCTCCGACGCCTCCCTTACGTCCTCCGCCTTGGTGGCATGCACGCTGTCCTCCATGCGCTGCGAGAGTTCCTCGAGCTTCTGCCGCGCTTCCGCCAGGCGATCCCGCGCTTCCTCGAAATGCTTCACCGCCTCCTTGCTAAGTTCCTGCCGCTCCATCTCCCCGCGATGCCAGTCCATCCGCTCGCGGGCCTCCCGTGCCGCCCGCATCGCCTGCTCGATCGTTTCGCGGGCACCCTCGTGCTCGGCGCGCATCTCCTGCCGTGCCAGGGATTCGGCGGCGTGGTCGATTTTCAGCAACAGCCATTCGGAATGGCCTACGCCGGGCCCCTTCCATTCCGCAGGCCGGGCATCGGCGGCACGGACCCGCAGCCGGATCTCAGCCGCGCCGGGCCAGCGCCCGAGCAAGGCACCCACCGCCAATTCCCCCGCCCCGCGGAAGCGCGCGGGCTTCGTGGCGCTCCCGAATTTCTCCGGCAGATCTTGTGGAAGCCGCACGGGATCCTTGCCGGAAGTCTTCGCCTCGATCTGGACGAGGGCGACGCCGAAACCCTCGGTGATCTCGTAGCGGAGGCCCAGCAGTTCGTCCGGCCTCACGCGCAGCTCCCGGGCCATCGGGCTCAGCCAGCGCACGCGCGGCGGGGTGTCCTCCAGAACCCGCACCGGAAAGCGCAGCGCATCCACTTCCCGACCCAGCCGGTGTTTCAGCCACACCACGGCATCCCCTCCACCGTCTTGCTCGAGCGTCCATGAAAGGCGGATGCGTCCCCCGTCCGCCGCGGGATCGATCACCGCGTCCGCGGCCCGCTTGCCGCCGATCTCCAGCCACGCGGCCTCCACGGCGGTATTGAGCACTCCGGATAGCGTCGCGCGCGTGCCGTGGATCGCCTCAATCCCGCGCCCGAGCGGCTCCTCCAGCGGGAGCACGCCGGCGTACTCCGGATACTCCAGCTTCAGGCGGGGCTGCGCGATGCCCGGCAGCGGCCAAACGGTCGCCGTGAATCCATCGCTCTCGCCGCGGCCTGCACGCGCCCGGTATCGGAAGCTCTCGCGCACCGGGTCCATGCGGTAATGCCAGGTATCGCCCTCTCGGGACATCGGCTGGACGACGCTGTTGCCATTCGCCATCTCCATGACGAGCTCCAGCTTTTCCGCCGGACCGTCGTAGCCGGCTTCGATGGCCAGGGCGTCGCCTTCGAGGAGTTCCAGGTTCCCCGGGGTGATGGTGAATTTCGCCGCCGCGGCATTCCCGACGGTGCTGAAGGGGGCCACCGCCCGGACAGCGAGCCGTGCGAGCTCCCGCGGCCAGACGGCGAAGAGGAGCACCGTGATGCAGGCCAGGACCAGCGCCGGTCTTGCCCACCGCTTCCCGGCGCGGACCGCTTTCATCTCCGCGCGGGTGTCCACCTTGCCGATGTCTTCGCCCGCGGCCCGGGCCAGCGCTTCGAGAAGCTCCGGGGAAGCCCCGGCGTGCCCGCCGCCGAGCTCCAGCACGGTGCTCATGCGTTCCTCGATCTCCGGATGCCTGCCCTCGATCCAGCGCGCAACTTGCACCAGACCGATCTTCCGCAGAAGAGGCCGCAGGCCCGCCCACGCGGCGGCGAGGATGGCGGCGAGCCACGCGCCGAACATGACCCAACGCGCGGCCACCGGCAGCGGTCCGAAGAACTGGTCAACGGCCATGAGGGCGAGCAGTCCGCCGAGGGCGACCGTGGCCAGCAGCAGGCCGCCACGTTTCCACTGCGCGCGGCGGATGCCCGATCGCACCGCCGCCAGCCGCCGGCCGATCTGCTGTCTTGCTTCGCTCGTGTTCATGGCCTTGCTCCGCTTCGGTCTTTACGGGAGTCCTCCCCCTCTCCTGATCACCCATTCCAGCCCCAGGAGCATCGCGAGGAAGCCGAGCACCCAGCCGCTGTCCCACAGCGGGGTCTCGCGCACCTCGTAGCGCTCGTTGGTGTCCTTCAAAAATAGCTCCGCAAGCTCGCCGGCCCGGTCCGGGGTCACCACCTTCCCGCCCGAGAGACTGGCGACCGTTTCCAAGAGGCCGCGGTTCAAGGTGGTCTCCGCCAACTCGACCGGACCCCGCGATCCGACCACGCGGAATCCCGCCGCCAACGAAGTCCCGCCGTCCTCGGCATTCAAGCGGTCGGCCTCCGCTCCGCGCAGCCGGATTTCATAGCGGCCCGCGCGGGAAATCGGCGCGAACTCCGCCTCATGCAGCCCGTTGGATTCCTCCACGTAGGCCAGCGGGATGCTCGCCACGGCTTCGCCGTCGCGCACCAACTCCGCCCTCAAATCCCCGTCCCGCACGGGAGCAAGATCCGCGTCGCGCAGGCGTGCGGTGACCTTGACGGGGTCGTCGGCCGTATAGGTGAGTTGATCCGTGCCGAGCCGCACCTTGGCACCGCCGGCACGCAGGGCCGGACCCGCACCCCAGGCCACCAAATTCCCCCAGAAGCGGTGGTGGTAGAGATCGCCCGCGCCCTCGCGAAGCCGCCAGGTCCGGTCGGTGAGCAGGAGCGCTACCTTGCCCTTGCCCGTCTGGCGGGTAACGAGCAGAGCGGCGGCGGCTTCCTTCTCCCGCCTGCGGGTCAGAGCGTCCAAGGCGGCCGTAAGACTTTCGCCACCGGAGATCGTGGCATCCCCGCTCCCGTCGTCCGCGGCCAGCAGCACCTCCGCCCCTTCCTTCAGGCCCTTTACCGGTTGACGCCAGCGGAGCTCGGGGAAACCGGCCCAGACGGAGTCGTTCGCGGTCTCTCCGCGCGCTTGTTGCGTCACCGGGTGTCCCTGCCCCTCCGAGGTAAGCGCGAAGCGGAACGGGTCCCCGGTCGAGACGTAGAAATTACGATGTTCCCCGTAGGTCTCCACCGGCACCAGTTCCCGTCCCGCCTCCGAAGCGATCCCGTGGGGCATGAACCGCGGACCGGCGATCATCACCAGCAGCGCGGCCCTCTCCGTGACGCACTTGGAAATCACCTCCCAGGTCCCCGAGTCGATCGCGTCCGGCGCGATGTCGCCCAGGATGATCACGTCGAACTTCCGCCATTCCTCCTCGCTCGCGGGCAGCCGCGTCGCCTGCGCTTCCCCGAAGGGACGGGACGCGGACGCGGGGATCTCTTCCTCCTCCTGCCCGGCGATCTTGTCCGGGTGCAAGAGCACGTACTGGAGGTGCACGGATTTGTCCCTCCCGTAGAAAAGATTCCGCAGATAGCGGAACTCCCAGCGCGGCGTGCTTTCCACGATCAGCACGTTGGTGCGGGCGTCGGTGATCGAGGTCTCGAACGCCCACGCGTTGTTTTCGGAGAAGCGCTCGCCTTCCAGCGGCTCGATCTCGATGCGGAACCCGCCCACACCGCCTTCCTCGGGCAGAGTGGTGAAGCGGATCTCCTCCCGGTGGTGGTCCTGCGGAATGCGGATCTCGCGCTCTTCCAGGCGCTCGTCATCGCGCATCAACCGCACCTTCGCCTCGCCGCCCTTGTAGCCGTCGAATTTCAGCGAAGCGGTCACCCGCATGCGGTCGCCGAGGTGGATCGCCTCCGGGGCTTTCACAGCGAGCACGGAAGCATCCTTGGGCGGCTCGCTGCTGCCGGTGGCGACCACACCCACGGGGGCATCCAGGATTCCCAAGCGGCGAGCCACGTCCTCCACCCGGCCCGGGCGATTGTGCCGGCCATCGCTGACGAGGATGACGCCGCCGAGATCATCCGGCGGCACCTGCTCCAAGACCGTGCCGAGGGCAGCGGCGAGATCGGTCGCGTCTCCCCAGCCTTCGGCTTCACCCTCTCCTTCGGCTTGAACACTCCGCGCCGCGCGGATGGCACGGAGTTTGACCGCTTCGCCGAGTTTCCCGAGAAGACCGGATTGTTCCAGGCCCACCTCCCCGATCTCCAAGCGTGTGGCCTCCTCGCCCTCGTCCTTCAGATGCATCGAAGCCGACTCGTCCAGCACCACCACCACCTCGCGCTGCCGTTCGCGCTTCACTTCCCGGATCCAGACCGGCTCGATCAAGATCCACGCGAGTACCGCCAGCGCGCTCAGGCGCAGCGCCACCATCCACCGGCCGCGCCGCGGGGCGACCGCTCCGGCCTCGTAGCGATAGAGTCCCAACACCGCCTCGACCGCCGCGGCGATGCCCAGTGCGACCGCCCAAAGCGGCCATTCCGGGGCCAGGCGGACAAGCTTCGCCAGCGCATGGAGCAGGCCCAACACGGCGAGAAAGATCAGCGGGAGTCGGAGAAGGCTTTTCATCGGTTACCCCTCCACACGGCCTCCTGCCCGAAATCCACCCTCACGTCTTCCGCCATCCGGCGGGAGCGCGAGACCCAGCGCGCCAAGGCACTTTCCAGCAGGAAAAGGATGAAGGCGGCGATCGCCAGCAGCTTCCAGATCTCCCGGCCGAAGCCCTTCCCCTGCAGGACCCCGAGGACATCGCTTGCGGAGGCCGGTTGCAGCAGATCCACGTGCTTCCGCACCAGGTCCAGATCCTCCTCGGTGCGCAGGTCGAAACGGCTTTCGGACGGATCCCGGATTACCGCCACGGGAAGGGCGCTCCCCTCCGGCAAAGAAAGCAGCTCCGCAAGATCACCGTCCGGGGTCACCTGATAGACGCCCGGGACGGCCGGGCCTCCGATCGCCAGTTCCCGCCCGCGACGGGCAGGTCGCAACCAGGCCTCCCGCGGCAACCCCAGCGGATCCAGCACCCGCATCGGCTCGGAAACCTGCTCCTGCTCCGGCCGGAAGGCGAAGCCCGGGATGACCTGCTTCGTTTCGCCCGGGGGTGTCCAGAAGAGCCGCACGTAGGCATCGCCGCTGCGTTCCCGGTATTTCGCCTGAAAGGGCACGGGGTTTCCCGCCTCGAGCATGACCTTGTCCAGATGGTTCCCCTGGTAGTCCGCCTTCATCGGCTTGCTGTCCCCAATCCGCAGCTCCAGTTCGTCGTCCACCTCCGCGGATAAAAGGTATTCCCCGGTGGCGGGCGGCACCAGTTGGCCCCGCCACTCCACGGTGAAATTGTCCTGCGGCATCCGCTTGTCCGGCTTCTCGTTCCCCCAGCGGAAGTCGATTCCGGGATCCGAGCGCACAAGCGTCGGGCGACCGCGCCATTCATCGTTCCGGTAATAGCTCGCGGTGAGGCCTCCGGTGGCACCGTGCAGGGCCACGGAGGGACTCCAGGCGGCTTCGACATTGAGCTCGGCGCCGCTGCCCGCGGCCCACGCCACCAGCTCGTGCAGCATCGGCACGAAGGAACGCAGGGCAGGGAGATTGCCCGAACGGGCATCGAAGGCGCAGGTGGCGAGCAAGGTGCGGCCATTCCCGTAGTTCTTCGCGGCGAGGAAGGTATCGCCGTTGAGAAAAGCGGCCGCCTGCGTTCCGCCGGTGGCTTCCCCCGTCTTCCGCCATTGCCTCACCTTGGCCGCGGAGAGGTCGGAGTTTTTCTCCTCCTTGAAGAGGGCAACGGATTCGTGGAGGAAGGTGGCCGGTGCCGGGGACACGCCTTCCGCATCCACCGCCATCTCCCCGAGAGGCACCGGCAGGAGCAGACCGTCGCCGCCTTTCCACTGGTTAAAAAATGCGGGCTCCATGCGCTGCCCGGCAATCAACAAGAGCCCGAGGCCATCGGCGACACGGCCCGCGAGCTTTCCGGCGATCCTTTCCGGCAGCCGGGACACATCGGCCAGTACCACCGCCGCGCGGCCGTCCAGATCGTCCTCCCGCAATTCCGGCGCGGGGATTACCTCCGGGTCCATCAGGTAGGATTCGCCCGCGTCTTTCCCGCGCCGCAGGTCCGGCGAAGGGGCCAGTGCCAGCGCCGAGTAACCGGCAGCGCGTTCGAAGAAGGATCCGGCCGGGTTCCCATCCACGAGCAGCACCGGCAGCTTGTCGCGCACGTTGATTACCCGCTCCGCCCGGTCGTCGGCTGCGAGGTCATCCCCGCCTTCGATCCGGGCCGCCACCACCTGCGGGCCCGGCTTGGTGAAGCGGTAGCGGAATTCCACCGCCTCTTTCTGGCCGGCTAACAGCAGGCCCACAGGCTTCTCCGCGATCTTCGCGCCGCCGATTTCCTGCGATACCGGCCCGGGAGTCGCGGCTTCCGTGCCCGTGTTCTCCACGGTGATCCGCAGCGCGGCTTCGCGATCCGTGCCCACCACCCGCCGCGACACTTCGATTCCCGCGAGGGCGACGTTCCGCAGCGTGGCCGGCACGCCGAAGTCCCGCAGCAAAAGCTTCGGCTTCCCCGGCATCGCTTTCCACGCCGCTTCCAAGCTTTCCCATGCATGGGGATTGTCGAAACGCCAGCCGCCGCGCTGGGCGTCGGTGAAGACGATGATTTCCTTGGAGGCGTTCGTCCCTTCCGCAAGCCCCAGCGTGGCCATGCCGAGGGCCTCGTGCGCGCGGAAACTGCCGCCGACGGGCCGGAGCGCGTCCAGCACGCCGAGGACATCCGCCCGGTGAGTCAGCGGTGCCGCGGTCTTCGCCTCGGGCGCAGGGCCGCCCAGCACGACGAGAAAGGCCGTCCCGCGCGGAGCCTCCTTCACGATCTGCTTCGCTTCCTCGACGGCATGGGCGAAGACGCTGCGGCCGTCCCGCGAAAGTTCCATCGAAGCGGAGGCATCGATAATCAACGCAACGTCCCGGCGGCCGCTCGCCTCGAAGCGTTTCAGGTTCAGCGTGCGCTCCAGGAAGATCAGCCCGGCGGCCGCGAGCAGCAGCAGGAGC
The DNA here is from genome assembly GCA_966211015.1 of uncultured Luteolibacter sp. Lineage (GTDB taxonomy): Bacteria > Verrucomicrobiota > Verrucomicrobiia > Verrucomicrobiales > Akkermansiaceae > Haloferula. The sequence goes on from CBIHMP010000125.1 coordinate 7,547, forward strand.
GCGGACAGGCGCAGCACCCACCGCGCCTTCCCCGCCAGGACAAAGGAGCCGCCGAGGAGGGCAACGCCAACCAGCGCGGCAGGCAGGACGAAAAGCCAGGGAACCGTGGAATCGGGCGGCACGAAAGGCCGGGCGAGCGCGAGGGCCAGCAGCGCCAGCAGGAGACAACGCGCGGCCATGAGCAGCAGATCCTCCCACTCCATCTTCCGGCGTCGCACGGCCACGGTATCGAAGAGGAAACGCATCGCACCCCAATCGATCGGCTTCGCCGCTTGCCGCCGGACCAAGTGGATGAGGATCGGGATCGCCACTCCCGCGAGTCCCGCCAGCAGCCATGGGTTCAGGAACAGCATCTACTTCCGGCCTCCCAGGTAACGCAGCAGGGTATCCCGCAGCGGGGTTTTGGTATTCACCGCCACATAATCGGCGCGAAGCTTGCCGCAAGCGGCATCGATACGTTTCACGAAATCGCGCAGCCGTTCCAGATAGGCCGCGCGCACGGCCTGGGGGTCAATCCGCAGCATTTTCTCGATGCCCTCCAGATCGCGGAAGCGCTGGAAGTTCTTGAAGGGGAAGGTCAATTCCTCCTCCGCGAGGAGATGGAAGATGACCAGCTCGTGCTGGCGGAAATCGAAATGGTGCAGCGCCTCGATGATCCTCGCCGGATCGTCGAAGAGATCGCTGATGAGGATCACCAGCCCGCGCTTCGGGATCCGCTCGGCGACGCCGTGCAGGACCCCGCCCACATCCGTGTCCGCCCCGGCTTCCACGGTGTGGAGATCTTCCAGGATGCGCCGCACCTGGCTGGGGCGGCTGCCCGCGCGGATGAAGCCCCGCACCTCCTTGTCAAAGGTGACGAGCCCGGCGGCGTCGCCCTGCTTGACGAAAAGATAGGCCAGCGCGGCGGCGAGATGCTTGGCGTAATCGAGCTTCGAGAGCGGGATATCGCCGATCTTCGCCGCGGCATCGCCGGTGTATTTCATCGATCCGGAAACGTCCACCGCCAGCGTGGCCCGGAGGTTGGTTTCCTCGATGTATTGGCGGATGACGTTGCGGTCGCTTTTCGCCATCACGCGCCAGTCCAGATCCTTCGGGTCGTCGCCGGGGACGTATTCGCGGTGCTCCGCGAATTCGACGGAGAAGCCCCTGTCCGGCGAGCTGTGCCGGCCGGTCAGCGTGCCCTGCATCCGGCGGCGTGCGTACCATTCCAGGCGGCGCATCACGCCCATGGTCTCCGGCGGCAGCAGCCGCATGCAATCGGGGAGTTTCAGGGAGTCGGAGGACATCGGGAACTCGGGAGGCTATGGAAATCTCAGACCACCAGCTCTTCCCGCGGGGCCAGCACCTTGATCAGGCGCCGGATCACTTCGTCGCTGGTCACTCCCGCGGCCTCCGCATTGAAGGTCGTCAGCACGCGGTGGCGCAGCACGGGAATGGCAACGGCGGCGACATCGCCGGTGGTGGCATGGAAGCGCCCGCGCAGCACCGCGTGCGCCTTTGCCGCGGAAACGAGGCTGATGCCCGCGCGCGGCCCCGCTCCCCAGCCGACCATTTCCTTGATGAAATCCGGTGCGGATTGGTCTTTCGGCCGAGTGGCACGCGCCAGCTTCGCCGCGAAGTCGATCACATGATCCCCCACCGGCACGCGGCGCACCACCTGCTGGAGATGGATGATATCGTCCGCCGTCATCAACGGCGAGATCCGCGCGTCGCCGGGGCTGGTCACCCGGCGGATGATTTCGCGTTCTTCCTCCTCACTGGGGTAATCGACGACGATATTGAAAAGGAAGCGGTCGAGCTGGGCTTCCGGGAGCGGGTAGGTGCCCTCCTGCTCGATCGGGTTTTGCGTCGCCAGCACAAAGAACGGCTTCGGCAGGTTCAGCGTGTGCTCGCCTACCGTTACGTGGTGCTCCTGCATCGCTTCCAGCAGGGCCGCCTGGGTCTTCGGCGGGGTGCGGTTGATTTCATCCGCGAGGACGAGATTCGTGAAGATCGGCCCGTGGACGAAGCGGAAGCCGCGGCGGCCGGTCTCCGGATCCACTTCCAGCACGTCGGTGCCGGTGATATCCGCAGGCATCAGGTCCGGGGTGAACTGGATGCGCTTGAAGCCGAGATCCAAGGCCCGGGAAAGGGTCGAGACCAGGAGCGTCTTCGCCAGGCCCGGCACGCCGACCAGCAGTGCGTGGCCGCGGCAAAAGATCGCCATCAGGGCCTGCTCCACCACCGTCTCCTGACCGACGATCACCCGGCCGAGTTCCTCCTTCATCTGTTTGTAGGTAGCGTGAAGCTTCTCGACCGCCGCCTTGTCGTCACTGCTCATGATCAGGGCACTACGCCCGGGGCCGACGGCAAATTGCAGGATTAAAACGTGTTTCGCTTTTTCTTGGGCAAGGGGCGGCGATGTCGTTCGTCCTTTCAAAGGACTGCTCCAGCGTCCTAACATTCCGCGCGTGGGGCTTTTCAGGTTTCTCGGCGGCATGGTCACCGGCTTCCTCCAGTATCTGGGAGAGGTCGCCCTGCTCTTCGGACAGGTCTCGGAGTCGCTCGTGAAGGGAAAGATCCGCTGGCGGATGGTGCTCCGCCAGGTGGTGGAAATGGGCCACCGCTCGCAACCGGTGGTGATGGTGACCGGTGCCTTCACCGGGGCCGTGCTCGCCGCGCAATCGCTTTTCCAATTCAGCAACCTCAATATGGAAACCGGTGCGGGCGCGCTGGTCAGCGTGGCCATGCTACGGGAGCTGGGCCCCACGATCACCGCGCTGATGCTTGCCGGCCGCGTCGGTGCCTCGATGGCCGCGGAGATCGGCACCATGAAGGTGACCGAGCAGGTGGACGCGCTGCGATCGATGGGCGTGCATCCGGTGGACTATCTGGTGACACCGCGCCTGCTCGCGATGCTGCTGGCCATGCCGCTGCTCATCGGGGAATCCGCGGCGCTGGGCATCGGAGCCTCCGTGCTGGTGGGAACCGGTCCCTTCAATGTGAATCCCGCCTACTGGATGAGCCAGATGGGAAAATACACCGACCTGAGCGACATCCTGATCGCCTTGATCAAGGGACTGGTTTTCGGCCTGCTGATCGTCGGCATTTCCTGCCACCAGGGCATGAGCGCCAACAACGGCGCGGTCGGCGTG
>CBIHMP010000126.1:0-10524 GCA_966211015.1 uncultured Luteolibacter sp.
CTTGCGGCGGCAGGATCATCCGCAAGCGGCAGCGGTAGTCGCGGTTTCGCAGGGCATCCACATCGTGCTGCCAAAAGAGTTCCTGCCGGGGAAGGCCGCGATCATGGTGCCGAAGACGGCCGACGGACGGGTGCTCTTTGCGGTGCCATGGCACGATTGCGTGGTGGTGGGCACTACGGACACGCCCCTGTCCGGATATTCCCTGGAGCCGCGGGCGCTGCCGCAGGAGATCGACTTCTTGATGGAGCATTGCGCCCGCTACCTGACCCGCGATCCGCGGCCGGAGGATGTGCTCTCTATCTATGCGGGGTTGCGGCCTTTGGTGAAATCGGGGGAGGCGGAGGATACCGCCACTTTATCCCGCGATCACACCATCCTCGTCTCGGATTCCGGGCTGATCACCATCACGGGCGGCAAGTGGACCACCTACCGCAAGATGGCGGAAGACGTGATCGATCAGGCCGAGATGATCGCGGGGGTGGAGAACCGTCCCTGCCGGAGCGTGGATCTTCCGATTCACGGTTGGACCCATCAGGCTATTCCGGAGGTTCATCTGCAGATGTACGGTAGCGCCGCCTCGGATCTCCGGGACTTCGCCGCCGCGGTGCCTTCGGGAAACGACCGCATCCATCCCGATCTTCCGCTCACTCGCGCGGAGGTGGCATGGCATGCGCGCGAGGAGATGGCCCGCACGGTGGAGGACGTGCTCGCGCGCCGCAGCCGCAGCCTGCTGCTGAACGCCCGTGCGAGCCAGCAAGCGGCACCGGCCATCGCGGCCATCCTGGCGGCGGAACTCGGCAAGAACCGGGCTTGGGAAGAGCAGCAGGTCGAGGATTACCGGAGGCTTTCGCAAGGCTACATCTTCGGCACGCCGGAATCGACGAGGCAGGGGAGCTAGCCACCCGGCGCTGCGGCGCAGCCGCCTTGGACTGCGGCAGCCTGCTGCCGCTTTTCCTCCCCGCAGCCCGCAGCGGGGGTGAGGTTGGTGAAGCGTTCATCACCATGTCTCCGCGGCCCGCAGGCCAACATCGCCGACAGCGGCTGCAGGACGTGGATAAAAACACATCCTCCAGTCCCTTCCGGCCAGCAGGCTGGCCTCGCTGAAAGCGGCAGCGGGCTGCCGCAGTCCAAAGCGGCTGCGCCGCTCTCTCCTCAGCGCCCGGCGCGACGGGTGATGAAATCGACGACCGGTGCCGGATCCGGCAGGCTGTGAGGGTGATGTTTTACCCCCGGCTTCCGGATCACCTCGATGAGGCCGCCGAGCTCCTTATAGCGCTTTTCCACCACGTCGATGTTCTCGGAGACCGGCACCACCTCGTCCGCATTCCCCACGACCGCCAGAATCGGTATGCCTGCTTTGGCCAAGGGCTGCAGGTTGTCCACGGGGTTCTTCTTATAGGCTAGCGCTTCCGCCTCGCTCATGCCGTAGGCCTTCAGGCACTTTTGCCAATCGGCTGCCGACCCCGGCCCCGCGCCCTTGCCGCCGGGCCAGCTTTTGAAGTCGCACACGGGAGCATCGACATAGATGGAGGCCACCCGGTCAGGATGAAGCGCCGCCCAATTAAAGGCAAAGAGCCCGCCGCGGCTGAAACCTTCCAGCGTCGTCTTCTTCGAAAGCTCGTGTGCCTCCACCAGATGGTCGTGAAAGGCATCCATATGTTTCATTGCCACCGGTGCACCGTACAGGTCCTGTACGTCGATGTAGGCGACATGATAGCCCCTTCCGAGCAGGGCGATGTCGGCCTGCGGTTCGTGGCCGAAGAATTCGGTCCGCCAGATCCAGGGGTGTCCCTCCGCTGCATACTTCGGGCGCACCAGCAGCGCCTTGCGCCCGTCCACCGTGAAATCCAGCCGCTCGTAGCCCGACCACTCCGAGACCTCCGCCGCTTTCACGATCCCGTATGCCGCTAGCATCTCCTCGGCGCGCCGCACCGCCTCCGGGAGAGGCAGGCCTACGGGTAACCCGGGGCGGCTATGCTTCGTCGCGGTGAGCCAGGCATCCCGCAGCATCCTCGCCCGGCGGTAGAGGAGTTCGCGCGAAGCCTCGTTGCCGATGTCGGGAGGTTCCTTGGCTCCCAGGATCGGCCAGAGCCCTTTCACCACCGCCTCGGCGATGAAGCGGTGGCCATCCTCGCCCGGGTGGACCCCGTCCTTGGCATAGACGAAGGCGGGATCTTTCGCCTCCGCCGCCGTGATCGCCACGCGGAGATCGGGCCGGATATCGATGACTTCCCATCCCAGTGCCCGGTTCGTCACCAGCCAGGCGGTCTGCGCGTCCAGCACCTTGTCGTAATAATGGGCCTCGCCGGGCGGCAGGTCAGGGCGGTTGAGAGGAGGGGTTACGAAGATGATCCGCGCCCCACTCTCGTCCGCCTTGGCCCTCAGAAGGGTCATTCCCTCCTTATAGGCGTTCATGCGCGCCTCATCTTCCGGCAGGTAGATGCCGTCGTTCATCCCGTAGCAGGCAATGATCAGGGTCGGCTTGAATTTATCGAGCACCCGCCCGAGCCGTTCGTGGATGCAAGGCCGGGGGAATTCACCGCCGGCATGGCCCGTCTCCGAGAGGCCGGAGGTCGTTTCGCTGCCGAGGCCCATATTCACGATTTCGCAATCGGCGTAGCCGGGATCGCTGCGCAGGGCCGCCTCTACCCGTGCGGCCCAGCGGCCGTCCCAGGTGATGCTGTCCCCGAGAAAAAGAACCCGGGTTTCCGTACCGCGCGACGCCAGGGGAAGCAAAAGCAGGAACAGGGCGAACAGGAGCTTCATCGGGAGATGAAAACGCCCCGGGAGCGGCGGATCTAGCAAGATCCGCGCTGCCGGGGCTGAATGAAGGCCGGTGAGCCGTGCGGTCAGGCCGGGATCAGATTCTTCACCGCCTCGCGCTCTTCGAGCAGCTCGTTGATGGTGGCGTCGATCTTGCCCTGGCTGAAGGCATCGACGGGCACGCCTTCGACGACTTCCCAGGTGCCGTTGGTGACGGTGCGGATCGGCATGGAGGCCATGATGCCCTTCGCGATGCCGTAGTGATTGCCATCGGAGTAAATCGCAACGCTATGCCAGTCACCGGCCGGGGTCGGATTGACGAGGCTCACGACGGTGTCAATGGCCGCATTCGCGGCGGAGGCGGCGGAGGAAGCCCCGCGGGCCTTGATGATCGCGGCACCGCGCTGCTGGACCGTGGCGATGAATTCGCCCTTCAGCCACTCGTGATCGCCGATCACGTCGGTAGCCGCCTTGCCCGCGATCTTCGCGTTGGTGAAATCGGGATACTGGGTGGCGGAGTGATTGCCCCAGATGCAGACGTTGGTGACCTCCGAGTGGTGCGCGCCGGCCTTTTTCGCGAGCTGGCTCTTGGCGCGGTTCTCATCGAGGCGGGTCATCGCGAAGAAGCGCTCCTTCGGCACGCCATCGGCGTTGGAAGCGCAGATCAGGGCGTTCGTGTTGCACGGGTTGCCGACCACCAGGGTGCGGACGTCGGCGGCGGCATTGCGCGCGATCGCCTGGCCTTGGCCGGTGAAGATCTTGCCGTTGATGCCCAGCAGATCGCCCCGTTCCATTCCCGCCTTGCGCGGCACGGAGCCGACGAGCAGGGCCCAGTTTGTTCCGCGGAAGCCTTCGTTCAGGTCCGCGGTCGGCACGACCTCCCGGAGCAACGGGAAGGCGCAATCGTCCAGCTCCATCACCACGCCTTCGAGGGTGGGCAGCGCGGGCTCGATCTCGATGAGGCGGAGATTCACCGGCTGGTCGGGACCGAAGAGCGCGCCGGAAGCGATGCGGAAGAGCAGGGCATAGCCGATTTGGCCGGCGGCGCCGGTCACGGAGACGGTGATAGGTGCTTTCATGGAATGGCTGCGAGTCGCGGACACGGGTGTAAGCCCCGCGCCCGCGTGCGGTCAACCGCGGAGCTTCCGCGCAAGGGCAAGGATTTTTTCCTGTCCGGGATGCTTAACCGGTGTTAATCACCTATCATCCGATGGCCGCGCGGCGGAAAAAGACCACGAGCGTGAAATTGAAGCGACTGGAAGCCCAGACGCGGGTCATCTGTACCTTCAACCGGATCATCTTCGCGGTGATGGCGCTGGTGCTCGGGATGGCAGTGGTGGCTTCCGCCCTGCCGCAGAAGCGCAAGCTGGAAGAGCTGGAACGCAAGCTGGCACTCGTCCAGGAGGACGAGGCGCGCGTGCGGGCGGAGAAGGAGCACCGCGAGATCGAGTACCGCGCGATGAAGGAGGATACCGCCTTCCTGGAGCTGAAAGCGATGGACCGGCTGAACCTCCATCGGGAGGGCGAGCGGATCTACCGCATCAAACGGCCGGAGAATTAGAAATCCGCAGCGGCATGGAGAATGACATCGAGCGCGTGCTGGTGGATGAAGAGGTGATCCTCAAGCGGCTCGATGTGATGGCCCGGGAAGTCCGGAAGGATTTCCCCGGCGAGGTGCTGGTGGTCGTGGTGCTCATGAAGGGCGCGTTCGTCTTCGCGTCCGATCTCTTGCGCCGCGTGCCCCGCCTGCTGGAAATCGAGTGCATCAACGTGGCGAGCTATCACGGCGGCACCGAGAGCAGCGGCACGGTGGATTTCCTGGATCACAAGCTGCCCGACGTGAAGGGGCGGAAGGTGCTGCTGCTGGACGATATCCTCGATACCGGCCGCACGCTGAAGGCCGTGCGGGACCGCTTGCTCGAAGAGGGCGCGACCGAGGTAAAGACCGGGGTGCTGCTGGCAAAGGACAAGAAACGGGCGGAAGCCGTGGAGGCTGACTACGTGGGCTTCTTCATCGCCGATGAATTCGTGGTCGGCTACGGCCTGGACTACCGGGGCCGCTACCGGAACCTGCCATATGTAGGCGTGCTCAAGGAGGAGGCGCAGTAAGCTGCCGCAGCGGGAAAATCTCCACATCCACCTGCCCGACCCATAGGAGCGATCCGGGCGCCCCGTCCGGCTCGGGAAGGCCGTTCCATTTCACCGGCAGCGTGGACCACAGGGGGCATTTCGCGGGTGCCCACCGGTAGGGCGCATGGAATACCCGTCCGTGATAGAGTCGTCCGTTCCTGCCGCTCGAAAACAGAACGTAGCGTTCGAGCAGGAAGAACTCGAGCGTGCCCGGCGCCGCTTCCCGGGCTTCGCCGGCGGGGCCGTATTCATAGGAAGCCTCCTCCGTTTCGCCCTTGCGGAGGCAGCGATAGCGCGAGTGGCCTCGCTCGCCACCGCAGCGCATCCGCGCGTGCTTGTAAGGTAGCAGGAAGAGTTTGCGCGCCAGCTCAACGGCGACCGGCTGGTTGCAATCGAGAGACAGGAACCACACTCCCGGCTGCCCGGACTCGTCGTGGACGTAGATCCTGACGTTCAGCTCCAGGAACCAGGAAAGGCCGGGAACCGCCGGCAGGAGGACCGGCCGGACCCGCTCCATCAGGAACGGGACGACACCTAGCCAAGCCTGTCCTTGGTGAAGATCGAGGTGAAGGCCGGGCGGGATCAGCGGCTTTAGAAGCTCCGGGTCAACAGACCAATGGAGAAACAGGAGCCGGGACCAGCGCTGCTTCATCACCGGCCGTCCCGCCGGACGTGCCCGAACCGCGAGGCGGTGCTCCAGGGACGGAAGGTTCACGGGTAGTCGCTCCACCGGCCGCGACTTTACCCCGGACCGGCGCGCAGTGCTAGAGAGCCGCCAGGATTTTCTCCATCCGCTTGCCGTATTCCACGTAGCTGTCGAAACACTGCTGCCAATCGACCTGCGACTGGTCTTTCACGTGGAAGACGGTCGCGACATGGGGCTCGATGGCGACCCAGCCGTCGTAGCCGCGCGATTTCGCATCCGCCAGGATCTCAGGGATCTTCGCATCGCCCTCCCCGGGCATGGTGTAGATAGGCTCCACGCCCTCGAGGGCGGGGCTGATGCAGTCCTTGACGTGGATGTGGACCACGTGGTCGCGGACCGCTTTCCAGAATTCCCAAGGATCCTGCCACGGATGGGGCTCGCCCTTGGACCGGTCGCGCTGGAAAAGCGGATTGCCGGTATCGAAGACCAGCTGCAGGCCCGGGATCTCATCGACCAAGCGGAGCGTGTGCTCGGCCGAGAAGCCGCCCCAGTTCATGCAATTCTCGTGGATGGCGGTGAGGCCGGCGTCGGAAAAGCGTTTCACGATTTCCCGGAGCCTGCGGAAGCGCTCCTGCTCCTGCTGGTCCTCGCCCCAGGGCTCCTGCGCGTAAGACATCACGCGGATGAGCTGCGTGCGGAGACGCTTCATGCGCGGGATGGCGCGGTCGATCTCGGCGAGCGTGATGTCGAAATCGCTGCCGATCTTCTTCCCCCAGTTCGCGATCAGGGAGCCGAATTCCGGGACCTGGATTCCCTCCGCGTCCAAGCGATCGGCGACGGCGTTGAACTTGTCCTCGGGCAGCTCGTGCAGGTTCACGCCATCCACCATGCGGGCGGAGATGGCGGACCATCCGAGCGACTTGGTCGCGCGGATCTGCGTTTCAAGGTCGCGGCCTGCTTCGTCGGCGAATCCGGTGAGTTTCATGGAAGAAAAATGGCAAGGGAGCGGCGTCTCAAGCGCGTCAGAACGCGATGCCGTCGTAGAGCTCTTGCAGAGGTAGCTCCGCATCGATTTCCGGGAGGGTGATCACGGCGTCGGTGCCGGTGTATTCTTCCGCTTCGAATCCTCCGGAAGCCTTCCTGCGATGTACGGTGACGCGGGCTGCATCAGGCTCGACGAGGAGCAGTTCCCTCAATGTCCCGATCATCAGATAAGCTTCCCTCTTTTCGGTCAAATCGACGCGGCGGGTGGAGTCGCTGAGTACTTCCACGATCACCACGGGATGATCCTGAAAGTGGTCCGTGTCGGGATTCCGGCGGCACACGACCATGGCGTCGGGATAGTAGAAGCGGGTGTGATGGGGCAATTCGATACGGACCTTTGCGTCGCTATTGAAAGGCCGGCAGTCTCTTCCCCGGAGCCGCGCCGCCAAAGCGGCCAAAGCATTGGATGAGATAGCGCTGCGGCGGTTATTTCCCCCCGCCATCGCATGCACGACTCCACCGAGGTATTCGTGCTTAACGTCCGAGCCTTCTTCGCCGGTGAGATAGTCGGCGATGCTCACGGGAGCAGGGGGAGGCTGGGCGGTCATGCGGGGAGCTTAGCGGACGATGGTTCCGGCGGCAACGGGAACGAGAGGTGGCTTAGAGTTCCACCCGCTTGCCGCCGTTCTGTGCGCTTTCGTAGATCGCGCGGATCAGCGCCACCGGCTTGCGGGCCTCGGTGGCGGAGGTGGTGGGTTCGCGGCCCTCGCGGATGGCGTTGACCACTTCCTCGAAATTCCGCTGGTGCTGGTAGAAATTGATCGCCTTCGGGTCATTCGCGCCGAGTCCGGCTCCTTGTCCCTTCATCAGCGTGGAGCGGATCTCCGCATCCTCCGTCTTCTCGATCATGAAGTCCCACAGCTCGAACGCCTCATCGGCCAGAAAGACGGAGCCTTCGGTGCCGCAGAGTTGCACGCGGGCCGGATGGCCCTCCTTCGACCACGTGCAGGTGGAGCCTTCGATCACCCCGCGCGCGCCGTTTTCGAACTCCAGGATGGCGACGGCGATGTCCTCCACCTCGATGTCGGTGTGGGCGAGGCAGGCGGTATTCGCCTGCACGGCCTTCACCGGCCCGGCGAGATAGAGAAGCGCGTCGATGGTGTGGATCGATTGGTTCATCAGCGCGCCGCCGCCGTCGAGCGCCCAGGTGCCCCGCCAAGCGGCGGAATCGTAGTAGGCTTGGTCGCGATACCACTTCACGTAGCAGGAGGCGGAGGTGAGCTTACCGAAGCGACCTTCATCGGCGGCTTTCTTGAAGGCATCCATGCCCGGGTGAAAGCGGCGGTTCAGCACGGCTGCGACCGTCTTCCCGTTGGCCTTCGCGGCGGCGATGAGCTGATCGATACGCTCGGTCGTGATCTCCAGCGGCTTTTCGCAGATGACGTGCTTTCCCGCGTTCAGGGCGGCCAGGGAGGGATCGAGATGGGCGCCGGAAGGGGTGCCGACGGTCACGACTTCCAGTTCCGGATCCGCAAGGAAGGCGGTCAGATCGGAGTAAGCTTTCGCGCTGTATTCCACGGCGAGTTTTTCGGCCGCATCACCCCGCAGGTCGAAGACCGAGTGCAGTTCGCCGCCGGTCATGGCGGTAATGGCCTTGGCATGGAAATGGCCGATCATGCCGGCACCGATGATTCCGAATTTCATGTCCTTTTATTGAAATATCGCGGGTTTGGCTGCGTGTCGCGAGCTGTATGACAAGATGCCCGCGGACTTCGCTGGGGCAAGAAAAGCCGTCAGCTCGGGGATTGTCGAGAAGGAGCTTCACCCCCGCTCTCTTTCATGCTTGCCGGGGAGGGCCGGGCACTCTGGAGTCGGGAAACTCAAGAACGTTCACCTAATGGCCAACTTGTCCGACAACTCTGCTCCGTCCGCGAACGGCTGGTGGTCCCAGCTCGTCCCTTACCAGCGTCTGGTATTCGTGGTGGCGACCTTGGCCTGGCTCTTCGATTGCCTGGATCAGCAGCTCTTCAATCTGGCGCGCAGCCCAGCGATGAAGTCGCTTCTGGGCGATCAGCAGACGATCAATCTGTTCGGCGAGATCCCGATCGCGGCGGGCGCCTTGGCGACCTCGATTTTCGTGATCGGCTGGGCGACCGGCGGGATGATCTTTGGTTCGCTCGGCGATCGCTTCGGGCGCGCGCGCATGCTCTCCATCACCGTGCTGCTGTATTCCATCGCCACCGGGCTATCCGCCTTGTCGACAAGTTTCACGGATTTCGCCGTTTACCGTTTCATCACCGGCCTGGGCGTGGGCGGCGTCTTCGGCCTCGCGGTGGCGCTCGTGGCGGACACGGTGCCCGGCCATATCCGGCCGAGGGCGCTGGGAGTGCTCCAGTCTTTCTCCGCGGTTGGGAACGTGGCCGCCGGAATCATCGGCCTTTCCATCGCGATGACGGCCATCGGGGAAAAGGACTCCTACTGGAAATGGCTTTTCGTCATCGGCGCGTTACCGGCCTTCCTCGTCGCAACCATCCAGCTCCGCATGAAAGAGCCGGAAGCATGGCGTGAATCGCGCGACCGGGCGATCGCCCAGGGGAAACGCTCCGGTTCCTACCGCGATCTCTTCGGGCACAAGACCTGGCGGAAGCACGCGCTGCTCGGCGTCGTCCTCTCCTGCGCCGGAGTCATCGGCTTGTGGGGGATCGGGGTGTTCTCCTCGGACTTGGTGGGCGAGATCGTCGCTCACAATTTCACCAAGGCCGGTGCCACGGTCGCAGCCGTCAACGAAGGCCGGCAGTTCTGGATGTCCCTCAATTTGCTCGTCTTCAATGTGGGTGCCTTCGCGGGGATGCTGATCTTCACCCGCATCGCCGTGGCGCTGGGACGCAAGAAGGCGTTTCTCATGTTCTTCGCGGGATCCTTGGTCGTCACGGTCTTCGTTTTTCAGATGATCGGGAAACTCAACGGGCGCTGGGACATCCTGTGGATGGCCCCGCTGATGGGCTTCTTCCATCTGTCGGTTTTCGCCGGCTTCTCGATCTACCTTCCCGAGCTGTTCCCGACCCGGCTTCGCGCCACGGGAGTGTCGTTTTGCTATAACGTGGGCCGTTATCTTGCGGCGTTCGGGCCCTTCACGCTCGGAGCCTTGGCTGCCAAGTTCGGGAAAGAAGCCCAGGATCTCGCCGTGGCGGAAGCCGCTCCCGGAATCGGTGATGCCGCTCTTGCGGCCCTCAAATCCGCGGCAAAGATCGACGCCTTCCGCGACGCCGCTTCGTGGATGTGCCTGATCTTCCTTCTGGGAATTATCGTGCTGCCCTTCCTGCCGGAAACCAAGGACCAGCCGCTCCCGGAAGACTGATCACGCCTCGCCGAAAAAGCAGCGCAGATTGGCGAGGCTTTCCGTGGCGATGGCTTCCGGACTCGGCGTGTAGTCGAAGACCTCCACCGAGATCCAGCCGTCGTAAGCCGTGTCCCGCAGGGCTTCCACAATGGGCTCGTATTCCACCGCGCCCATGCCGGGACCGCGGAGATTCGGATCGTTCGCGTGGAAATGGACGGTCCAGTCCTTGCTCTCCCGGATCACTTGGCCGATCGGCTTGTCCTCGTAGCTCATGGCCTTCACGTCCAGGTGGAGCCGGCACGCCGGGTGACCGACCGCTTGGCAGAGCCGGATGGTTTCCGCGGCGGTGGTGAGGAAATTGGTCTCCACGTGGCCGAGCGGTTCCATGGCGATGGTCACGCCGAGTGGTCCGCAATGTTCCGCCGCGGCGCGGAGGACTTCCGTAGCACGGGCAAAGGCGTCTTGGTAAGCCCATTCCGGATCGAGCGACCGCTGCACGGGGCTACCCCATACCAAGACCGTGCCGCCCATCGCGTGGCAGAGATCGGCGAGGTGCTTCGCGCGGTCCGTCGTCGCTTTTCTCATGGCGTCGTCCGGAGTTGTCAGGTGAAAGCCGGTGGTTTTCGCCAGCAGCCAGTGAAGGCCTACCACTTCCAGCCCG
>CBIHMP010000127.1:0-10502 GCA_966211015.1 uncultured Luteolibacter sp.
CTCGCCCCGGGCGGCTCTGCGACGGTCGTCTTCCCGGTCAACTTCGGAAACACGGGCGAGGCCGTCTTTTCATGGAAAGCGGAACCGGTCTCGCTGGATGGCGTGGCGATGACTCCGGTGATCGCGAGCAAGCACAGCGACCGCGTGGAAGCCCGCTTCCAGGTCCACTACCCGGTGCCCCTGCTGCGCCAGATGAAGCTGGTGAAATTGAACGGCGGGAACACGGATTTGCTCGAGAAGCTCGACCCGGAATTGCGGAAAGGACGCGGTAACGTGGAGCTCGAGTTCTCCCGCTCCCTCTTGCTGGAAGCCGCGGGCTCGGTGGACTATTTGCTCCACTATCCCTACGGCTGCGTGGAGCAGACGACATCCTCCATGATGCCGTGGCTGGCGGTGGACCAATTGCGGGACGTGGTGCCGGCTTTTGCCAAGCACACGCCGGCGGAGGTGCACAAGGCCCTGCAAGGCGGGGTAGATCGCCTGCTTTCGATGCAAACGGCCAACGGCGGCTTCAGCTACTGGCCCGGCAACCCCGAAGACGTCGATTGGGCTTCCTCGTACGCCGGTCTCGGCCTGGTGCTGGCGCAAAAGCGGGGCGCGCAGGTGCCGGAGGCTTCGCTCGCCTCGCTCTGCAACTACCTCGAGACCGGCCTGCGCGGCATCACCAGTTCGAATTCCTCCTCGTCCTACGAGAACGCCTGCCGTTCCGTCTGGATCCTGGCACTGGCGGGACGGGACCCGGATGCCTATGTGAATACCCTGAGGGACCGGGTCGCGGACCTGAATCCCCGGGCCCGCTGTATGCTCGCGCTCGCGGCGAAGGCCGCGGGAACGCTGGACGATCCCTCGGTGATCCTGAGAGATGCCACCAAGGTCCGTCTGAAAGACGATTCCTGGATGCGCTGGGAAACCGATCACGCCGCCCGCTTGCTCGCTTGGTCCACCATCGATCCCAACGCCGACGAAGCGACCGATGCGCTCGACCGCTTGATCGGCGATCGCAATCCCTACGGCGAATGGAACACCACCTGGGTGAACGCATGGTCCCTCATGGCGCTCGCCGCCTATGCGGAGCATCATTCCGAAATCCAGCCCGCTTCCGTGACGATCACCGATGCCCAAGGGAGCAAGACGATCGCTCTCGAAGCCGGGAAGCCGGCGGTGTTGCTCGACTTCCCTCTGGCGGAGGGCCTCGCGCTTGCCGCGAAGGCCGATGGAGCTGCCTACGTGCGCGTGAAACTCGCCTCGAAGCCTGCCATCGCACCGCAGATGCCGGTGGCGAAGAACGGCCTGGAAGTGACCCGCTTCTACGAGCGGGTGAAGCCCGACGGGACGTCTGAACCGCTTGATAAACCCAAAGCGGGCGATCTCGTGCGGGTCACGCTTCAGGTGGAATTGCCGAACGATGGCGAACGCTATCTGGTTCTGGAGGATCGCTTGCCGGCCATCTTCGAAGCCGTGAACAACGACTTTGCCAGCCAAGCCGCGCACGGGAATGCCGGGGCCACCAGCGAGAACAACTGGAGCGTATCCCACAGGGAACTTCGCTCGGACCGCGCCGTCTTCTTCTTCGACCGCATCTGGCGCGGAGGGAGGCAAGAGATCACCTATCTCGCCCGCTGCACGATGGAGGGGAAGGCCGTCGCCCCGCCCGCCAAGGTCGAGTCGATGTACGACCCGCAGCATACCGCCCTGTCCGCCTCACGCGAGTTCTGACACTTGGGGGGCCACCGGCTGCGGCCCGTGGTCCCGCCCGATCCGATGAAACCCCGCCGCTGGTTCAGACGAAAGCGCGTCCTCCTCCCGGTGGGCGCGCTGGCGTCCGCCCTGTTCTTTTGGTATCTCCTCCCGCTCTTCTTTTCGCTTCCCGAAGACTTGACCAGGAATCCGGCGGCATCACCGGTCCTGCTCGACCGGCATGGCCATCCCCTCCATCGCCTCGTGCTGCCGGACTTCACCCGCAGCACGCCGGTGTCGTTCGCTGAAATCCCTCCCGATCTCGTTGCCTGCACGCTGGCCGCGGAGGACAAGCGCTTCCTTTCGCACGGCGGGATCGATCTGCTTGCGGTGGCACGCGCGGTGAAAGACGCGGTGCTTCACCGGCGGGCGGTCTCCGGCGCTTCCACGATCTCGCAGCAAGTGATCAAGCTCTCGTCCCCTCCGGCGCGCCGGGATATGCGCACCAAGTTCCGCGAGGCGATGCAGGCCCGCCGCTTGGAGATGGAGTGGCCGAAGGAACGCATCCTCGTCGCCTACTTCAACCGCCTGCCCTACGGGAACCATCGCAACGGCCCGGCCGAGGCGGCACGCTTCTATTTCCAGAAGCCCGCGGGCGATCTTTCGCTGGCGGAGTGCGCGCTGCTCGCGGGACTGCCCCAAGCGCCCAGCAGGCTGAATCCCCTGAAGCATCCCGCCCGTGCCCTGGCCAAGCGCGGGATCGTCCTGGACCGGCTGGCCGCGTCGGCCGATTACGACACCTCTCGTATTTCAGCAGCCAGGGCGGAGGCCCTGAGGCTCCGGCCCTTGCAGGAGCGCCCCCTCGCGCCGTGGCTTCCCGCCGCTTTCGAAGCCCGCGGCGGGATCACCGGGCCCCGCTGCTCGCTCGACGCCGCCCTTCAAGCGAACGTGGAATCGATCGTGCGCGAGGAACTCGCGAAGCTCTCCGGCTCCAATCTCCGGCACGCCGCCGTGGTGGTGATCCACAATCCAACCGGCGAAATCCTGGCCTTGGTTTCCTCGGGCGATTGGCGGGATCCGAACGGTGGCCAGATCAACGGGACCCTGGTGCCCCGGTCCCCGGGCTCCGCCTTGAAGCCCTTCACGTGGCTGCTGTCCTTTGAGAAAGGAGGCCTCCATCCGGCTTCCATCGTCGCGGACATCCCCACACGCTTCCGGACGGAGGAAGGACTGGATGCCCCGGAAAACTTCGACCGCAGCTTCCGCGGCCCGGTCCGCGTGCGGGAAGCACTCGCGTGTTCCTTGAACATTCCCGCCATGCGGGTGCTCAACGAGCTGGGCGGCCCCAGGCCACTCCACGACCTGATGGCCTCGCTCGGGATGGAGAGCGCCGGGCCGGCCTTCGACAGCTACGGCCTGGGGCTCACCCTCGGCAATGCGCCCGTACGGCTGCTGGATCTGACGAATGCCTATGCCACCCTGGCCCGCCAGGGGAAACACCTGCCGGCGACGCTTGGTCTGGCATTCCCTCCCTGGGGAGACACCCCTGCCGTGTTTACGCCGCAATCCGCTTTCCTGATCGCCGACATCCTATCGGATCCCGACGCCCGCGCCCCGTCCTTCGGCCGCGGCGGCCCTTTGGAGCTGCCCTTCCCCTGCGCGGCGAAGACCGGAACCTCCTCCGACTTCAGGGACAATTGGTGCCTCGGATTTACCAGGGACTTCACGGTCGGCGTCTGGGCAGGCAATTTCGACAATTCCCCGATGAAAGGCCTTTCCGGCGTTGCAGGAGCCGGGCCCGTGTTCCACCGCACGATGTTGCGGCTCCACCGCGACACGAAACCGCGGTGGCTGGACCGCCCGGAGGGCCTGCTCGAGATCCTCGTCGATCGCTTGACCGGAAAGTCCCTGACCGCGCCGGGCGGGGACGCGGCAATGGAGATCATCCCCTCCGACCGGCTGCCGCTTCCCGCCGCCTCCACCGATCGCAACGAGCAAGGTTTGGTGCTGCTCGATTCCTCATACACCGAGTGGTACGAGTCCCCCCACAACCGCCGCCGGACACAATTCGCGCTGGCGGCCGGACGCGTCGCGGAGACCCCGCTCCGCATTCTGGCGCCCCGTGAGGGAACCACCTATCTGCTCGATCCCGAACTGCCGAACGGCGGTCTGCTTCACCTTTCCACGAACCTGCCGGGGATCGCCGGATGGTCTTGCGAGACGCTCTCCCTTTCTCCCGGTTCACCGGAACCGGTCGCGCGCCTCAAGAGCGGCAGCCACGTCCTGATTGCCACGGACAAGCGCAGCGGAACCCGCCGCGAAGTGAGGATCAAGGTGGAGGAGCGCTAGGAAGAACGCGACGAAACAAGTGCTCCGGACCCCCACGGCAAAGACCGCGGGAGTGTTCCCGCGGCCTTTCTTTACCGGTACCGTTCCCGGATGCGCCGGGGGCCTTTGGAGGGGGAAATTTGTCGCGATGCGTTACCAGATCACCTTCGCTCCCACGATGGCGTTGAAGCCGGGTTCGTTCTGGCCGGAGCCGTGGCTGCGATAATCTTCGTCGGTCACGTTTTCCAGACCGGCCGTGAGCTCCAGGCACTCCGCGGCACGCCAGCCGCCGTGAAGCATGTAAACGATATAGTTCGGGGTTCCTCCCGAAGGGATGCGCTGGCTATCGGCGCGGTCGGAAGCGGTGAGGCGGTTCTCCTCTGCCGCCGCCAGCACCCGGCCCTCCACCCAGAACTTCTCCGAAGGAGCGGTCCACCGCAGCGCGACGGAACCGGTGAGTGGAAGCAGGCGGGACCCCGGCTCGTCCACCAGCGGCCCGCCGAGATAGGCGCTCGTTTCCGTGCGCCCATCCTGCCACGCGCCGAAGCCGGAGAGGGTCCACTGCGGGTGAAAGCGCCAGGCACCTTCCAGCTCCACGCCATACACGTAGCCGTCGCGACCGTTCGTCGCGACGGTGGTCCCGCCAGCCGGCGTGGTCGGGACGCCTACGATGAGGTCGTCCACGTCCGTGTAGAAGACCGCGAAGTTCATCGAGGTGTTCTCCGTCGCATGGCGGGTCCCCACCTCGTAGGTGATGTATTCTTCCGGTTCGACGTCCACCGAGCCCGTGGAGGCGATGCCGGAGCGAGCCGTCAGGTTTCCGGACAGGTCATCCAGATTTGGTGCGCGGAAGGCCTGCGAGGCCCCGCCGTACACGCTCCAGCAATCGTTGAAGCGATAGATGCCGCGCAACGAGCCGACGAGGTGATCCCAATCCCGGTCCGCACCGTATTGCTCGGCCCCGGCGGCAGCGTCCCAATACCGGCCCAGCTCCGCCTGGGCGTAGGTGTAGCGGGCGCCTGCCGTGAGCTCGAATTGGTCCGCCGGCTTCCACACGTACTGGGCGAAGGCACCGAAGATCTCGTACGTGGAATCGTCGGCGACGGGGAGGGTCGCGGGATCATAGGGCAGGCCGGGGGCGGCCCGCCTGCGGTAGCCTTCCGCCTCCACCGTGTCGCGGTAGTAATCGAGGCCATACACGAGATCGCCATCGCCGAGGGGCGATTCGAAGGAGACGTCTAGGCCCGTGGTGTCCACTTCGGAAATCTGATAGCGGCGGTCGGTGGCCGAGCGGTACTGCGCTTCGGAATCGCGCGTCGTCTGGTAGGAAACCGTGGCATTCCAGCGCTTGATGAAAGAGGAAGCGTCGTTTTCCTGCTCCACCCGGGCGTAGGTGAGGGAGCGCTCCTGATCGTAGGTGCGGGCGAGCCAGCTACCGGGCCGGGCCACATGGCCGGAGTGCTGCCAGCCGGGATTGAAGGCCGTGGAATGCCAGCGGGAGATGGCGTCCTGATTCACCTGCTGGTGCACCAGGGTGAGCGTCGTCTGCGCGTTCAGCGCCATGTCGAAGCGGAAATCCAGGTCCTGCTCGGGGTAGCCCGTATTCCGCATCAGGCCCACGGCCGAATCCCGCACATCGCCGTAATCTTTCGCCGTAATGCCCAGCATCACGCCGTATTTCCCGCCGACCCCGAAGGAGCTTTCCACCCGCCCGATGTGGGAGTCGTCGCCATTGCTACGATACTCGTAGTAAGCGGACCCGTGGGTGAAAAAGGCGCCCTCGGTCTCGTCCCGGAAGCCGGAGGATTTGGTGAACACGTTCGCCGTGCCGCCGACGGCATCGGAACCGTAGAGCACGGAGCCCTGGCTTTTCACCAGCTCCAGATGATCGATGGAATAGGGGTCGATGGTGTTCCAGTACTGCACCGGGCCGCTGCGCCAGACGGAATTGTTCACCCGCACGCCGTCCACCATCAGCAGGTTTTGCCGGCCGGTGAATCCGCGGAGATAGGGCGAGCCGTGGCCGTAGGCGGTCTTCTGCACTAGCACGCCGGGTGTGAGCTGGAGGGCCTCCGGCAGGGTCCGGCGCGTGTTCTCCTGTAGGAAAATCGCGTCGATCCGCTCGACGGTGTAGGGCGTGTCGCTTTCGGCGGTCTCGGTGCGGGATGCGGTGACGATCAGAGGGTCCAGGATGTCCTGGGCGTGAAGCGCCATCGGCACGACCGGAAGGAGGAAAAGGATGCGCATGGGTGGGAGGAAAACGCCCTTCCCCCGCTTTTCTTAGGACAAAATTTCAATTCCGCTGCCGGCTGCTCTCCCGCAATTCCCGCAGCAATTTCGTCTCGCGCTCCGTCATGACGTACGGCCCCGCGAAGTCGATGGTTTCTCCCAAACCGCGCCGCGTCCGACAAGCGAAGGCGTTCTTCGACTCCAAGTAGTACAGGATGAGATACTGGCGGTCCTCGCTGGAAGTCTCCGCGATGAAATCCGGCAGGCCCTTCTCCTTCAGGAATACATCGAGATTCGGATGGGCGGCCGATTGAAATACCAACCGGCGATGCCCCAGGGTTTCGGGCGCATTCCTGACCAGCATGATCCGGTCCTGCGCGGCGCGCTCCGTCCACCCCGCGTCCCAGCCACGGCCGGCGGGGCCGCACGAAGCAAGCAGGAGAGAAGCGAGCAGCAGGTACTTCATGGCTCGGACGATACCGCGGGCAAGAGATGCTTGTTACGGCGGCGATCGGTCTCGATCAACCGCTGTAACGCCCGCACGTTCGGCCGGTTCGCCTCGGATTCAATGAAAAAGGCGGTCTCGAGCGGAACCAGGAACTCGACCGCCGAATTCACCCCCACGAGCTGCCCGCGGGCATCGATCACCGCGCCGCCGCTATCCCCGGGCTCCAGCGGGATATCATGCTTGATGCGGGTTGCATTTCCCCGCCCCGGCGGGATGGATGTCACCAGCTTGCCCGGCTCGCTGCGGAAACCGGTGGCGATTCCGCTATGGAAGACCGGCGTCCCCGCCGGCACCCACTGATCGGGCGAGGTCCACGTATAATAGCGCGGCGTCGCCACGGGAATGTGCAGCAGCGCCAGATCGCTCGAAGCGGAGCGCCAGACGATCCGGGCCTTGCTCGCGCGCAGGCCGCCCTGCTGGCCGTGGACTACGAAGACATTGCGGCCCTCGGAACGGGCCAGCACGTGGTCCGCCGTCATGAAATACCCGTCCCGAGAGATCGGGATGCCGGAGCCCCCGTCCGCATCGTCAGGCCCGCGGCCCTGGGTGAAGCGGCTCTCCACCCACGGCGAAAGCTCTTCCTTTCCGGAAATGACGACGGCGGCGAGGCGGCTCGCCGCCTGCCGGACCACCGCGCGGCCGGGCGGCGAGAGATCCGGCGGAGGGGCCGGAGGCGTGAAGGAGCATGCCGACAGGGAGACCGCCGCCAAGACGGCCAAGTACGCGGGGGTAAAGTCGAGCATGCGGGAGAAATGAAGCAAAGGATACGTGAAGTCTCACGCGATTTCTTCGCGATCCGCCAGCACCGCGGAAAGCGCTGCACGATCCGCGGGCGGGATCACCAGATGATCGAGCTCTCCGGCCACGATCCGCTCCTCCCCCTCCGCGGCCCGGGCGACCGGATGAGAGGCAGCGCAGCCGTGGACGTGCAGCGTCACCCGGTAGCGCGTGATGCCGTATTTCCGGCGGTGGAGGAGCGGCAGGCCCCCGGTGGCCGCCTTGTCGCGCACAGGCAGCCGCCACATCCCCTCCCGCCGCCCGCGCCCTTGGCGGGCAAGCAGGATCGCTCCTCCTTCCATCGAGAAGATGGCATGCTCGTCGATTTCCTCGATCGCCTGCCGCTTTGCTTTCACCGGCAGCGCCGCAGGCTCCCGCGTCCGGCAAAACGAAGCTACCGGACAGGACAAACAATCCGGGACGCCGGGGCGGCAGTGCGTCTGCCCCAGCTCCATTAGCGCTGAATTGTACTCCCGCGGATGATCCCGATCGAGCAGGGTGCCCGCCGTTTCCCACAGCCACTTCTGCATCGGGCCGCAGTCGATGGGATCGGCACGGTCGAAAAGACGGGACAGCACCCGCGCGACATTCCCATCCACGATGGGTGCCGCTTTCCCGAAGGCGAAGGAGAGCACTGCCCCGGCCGTGTACCGGCCCACTCCCGGAAGCGCGAGAAGGGCCTCGAAATCATCCGGGAAGAGGCCGCCGTGAAGCTCCCGAACCGCTCTCGCCGATTCCCGGAGCATGCGGGCGCGGCGGTAGTAGCCGAGGCCTTCCCATGCCTTCAAAAGCACGTCGTCCTCCGCCGCCGCCAGCGCCCCGACATCGGGAAACCGCTCCAGGAACCGGGCATAGAAGCCCCGCCCCAGCACCGTCGCGATCTGAGTCTGCTGGAGCATCACCTCGGAAACGAGCACCGCATAGGGGTCCCTCGTCCGGCGCCAGGGATAGTCCTTGCCGTTCTTCCCGAACCACTCGCCCAAGGCGGCGCGGAATTCTTCCGGCGCTTCCAGTGGACTGCTGCGGGCGAGGGGCTTCAACACCCGCGCAATCAACCGGAACTCCGGATGTGCCGCAACCTCAAGCTCTCCCCGTTGAAATTCCTTGGCGCTTCCGGCGTCTTGGCGGTTGATACCCCGCAGCACATACCTCTTCCGTGGCCCTCACTTCCCACACCGCCCCGCTCACCTCCGCCCAAGCCGCCCGCCTGCGCGAGCTGCTGGTGGAGCGCGGCTATGAATTCGAGACGAAACCCTACACGCTCTACGCCGCCAAAAAGGGCAAGCTGAACGTGTCCGTGTACGAGAAGGGCCCCAAGGTGCTGATTCAAGGCAAGGACACGGAGGATTTCATCCGCTTCCTCCTGGAACCGGAGATCCTGGGCGAGGCGAAGCTCGGCTACGAAGAGGAGCTGGATCCGGAGATGTACGCGCCGCATTTCGGCGTCGATGAAAGCGGCAAGGGCGATTACTTCGGCCCTCTGGTGATCGCCGGGGTCTATACCGATGCTCCGCTCGCCCGCGCCCTGAAAGCCGCGGGCGTCATGGATTCCAAGAGGATTTCCAGCGCCAAGCGGATCCGCGATCTGGCGGCGAAGATCCGCGAAATCCCCGGCATCGCGATCTCCGTCGTGGCCATCGGGCCGGAGCGCTACAACGAAATGTTCTCCTCCTTCGGCAATCTCAACCGCCTGCTGGCATGGGGACATGCGAAGGTGATCGGAAATCTCGCCGCCCAGCGCCCCGCCTGCCCGCGCGCCCTCAGCGACCAATTCGCGCGTCCGGACGTGCTGGCCCGCGCGCTGAAGCAGCAGGGCGTGGAGATCCTGCTGGAGCAGCGGACCAAAGGCGAATCCGACATCGCCGTGGCCGCCGCTTCCATTCTCGCCCGCGAGCGTTTTGTCGATTGGATGGATAAGACTTCCATCGCCGGGGGCGTAACCCTGCCGCTCGGTGCTTCCGCCGCGGTGGTCGAAGCCGCCCGCCAAGTGGTCGCCAAACACGGTTCCGCCGCGCTCGCCAGGATTGCAAAACTCCACTTCAAAACCAGCGCTGCCGTCACCGGTGATTCAAACACCTCTGGCATGGATTCCGCATGATTTTGGATTTTTCGCGGGACAAAGGCCCTTTCCTATGGTGTCCAATCCCCGCGCCGCACTCTGAAGCACTTCACCCGTAAAGCCATGGCCACCATCACCAAACGCGAGCTCGTCATTAAAATTTCCAACGAAACCGGCCTTACACAGCAACAGGTTTTCGATGTGATCCAGCGCACCTTGGACTCGATCACGGATTCCCTTTCCAATGGCGACACGGTCGTGATGCGGAATTTCGGTGCCTTCCAGGTGAAGGAAACCAAGGCGAAGATCGGCCGCAATCCGAAGGATCCCGACAAGGACGTCCCGATTCCGGCCCGTGCCGTGGTGAAGTTCAAGCCCGGCAAGGAGATGAAGGAGCAAGTGGCCCGCACCCTCCCCCTGATCCGCGAGCGCCAGAAGTAACGGCGGAAGCCGCACGAGGGATGTGGAATGGAGCGCGTTGAAGAAAAGCAGCGGGTCGCCTCCTCCGGCCAAGCCCCGGCTTCCTACGGGAAGCTCTCCGCGGTCAGGCGGTTCGCCGTCCGCCATTCCTATGTCGTTCTCCTCGCCTCCTGCGCCTACCCGGACGGCGACTACGAGGGCTACATGACGCGCTCCTACTCGGTGCGTGGCGGCACTTATCACCCGATGCCGGTGGACGAGGCGATCTACCATGTGGAGAGAGGCACCGCGTCTTGGTACGACGAATCGAGCTTCTTCGGCCTGAAGCGGGGGCAGACCTCGCTGGGGGAAAAGGTGATGCCGTGGCACCTGATCGCCGCCCACAAGACTCTCCCGCTCCCCTGCATGGTGGAGGTCACGAACGTGGAGAACGGGAGATCCGTGAAATGCCGGGTGAACGACCGCGGCCCCTTCATCGGCGACCGGATCATCGATCTCTCCCCC
>CBIHMP010000128.1:0-10441 GCA_966211015.1 uncultured Luteolibacter sp.
CGTCTGCGGCGTTCTCCTCCGGCGCCTCTGGTATCAGGTGTGGCGTTGGACATGTTGTGCGTTTCTGTTGCGGGCCTGTCTTGCGACGGCGGGCAGCCGCCCGCGATCGGGCGGGGCTGCAGGCTCGACCTGCCGGTCCGGGTCTCCGGCTTTACGGTGCCGGGGAAATCCGCCGCTCGAAGCGGGACGGGCGGGCTTCCATAGACCCGGGACTCGGCGGCTATCGCGCGCGGGCCCGGTTTTTCAGGCTTCTCCGCGTGGTCCGCGTCCGCCGGAGTCCGATTGCGGTCCGCCCGAGCGGAGCGCTGCTGCCAAAACTGCGTTTGGCCGGCGGCGGGCAGCCGGAACGGGTCCGGAGCTGCCTGACGCAGGTAAGTTTAAAGGGGACGGGGTGATTTGCAAGGCGGGAGTCGGGGTCGAGCGACATTCGCCTGACGATACGGCGAGGAACCGCTGGTGAGAGACGGCGTTCCCGAGGTAAACATCGCAATGTCCTCGCACTTCGCCTTGCCCCCCGGGGCGGGCCGGGTAGAGTCCGCCCCGGTCCATGATGCGTGCGTTTTTCCTCTCGATTCTCGCCCTCTTTTCCGCGGCGGCCTCCGGCCAGCAGGGAGAAGCCTATATGGTGGTGGAGGCTCACTCCGGCAAGGTTCTGATGGCGAGGAACTCGGTCGTGCAGCGGCCGGTGGCAAGCCTGACGAAAATCGCCACCGCGGTGATCGCCGTGGACTGGGCGGATGCCACGGGGACGGATCTCAGCAAGGTGGAGGCCAGCGTGCCGCCCGCCGCCCTCGCCATCGGCGGGCCGAATCCCTTGGGATTGGCTCCGGGGGACAGCATGTCGCTGCGGGACGCCCTCTATTCCGCGATGCTCGGCTCCGACAACATCGCCGCGATGACCGTCGCCAACCACATCGGGCGGGAATTGCTGCTCGCCCGCGGCGGGGAAGGCGATCCCGTGAAGGTCTTCGTGACGGAGATGAACGAACTGGGCAAGGCGATCGGTCTTTCAAAGACGCGTTTTTCCAATCCCCACGGCCTCGAGCTGCCCAGGCAGAAGTGCGTTTCAACCGCGGCCGATATTGCGAAGCTCTCCATCTATGCCATGCGCAAGCCTGGCTTCACTTTCATCGTCCGGCAAAAGGATCGGCAAGTGACGGTCAACGGCCCGGCCGGCCGGCGCGGCTTCAAGGTGCATAACACCAACGAACTGATCGGCGAGCCGAACATCCTGGGCGTGAAGACCGGCACCACCGCCGCGGCGGGCCCCTGCGTGGCCGTCTCCGTCGAGCGGGACCCGCTGGTGCGGGACAAGCCGGACGGCGAGAAAGCCGTGACGCCCCGCCGTCTGATCGTCGTCGTGCTCAACAATCCCGACCGCTTCAACCGCGCCCGCGGCTTCATCCGTCCCGGCTGGACCGCCTACGACCGCTGGGTCGCCGCAGGGGCACCGGTCGGGAACCGTAACAAGGAAATCCTGGACGTGCCGAACCCCCGCTAATGATGGCGCGTTTTTGACTTATCGAACCCAATTGAACAATCCACACCCACCCGTGATGCGCATCGGTATTCTAAACAGCGGGGGCGATTGCCCCGGACTCAATGCAGTGATCCACGGTGTCGTGGGAGCGGCCAGCCAGCTCGGCTGGGAGGTGATCGGATTCAAGGACGGGTTCGAAGGGCTCCTGCCGCCCGGGGACTACAAGGTGCTGCGCCCGCAGGACACGCACGGGATCCTGAAGCTAGGCGGCACCATCCTGGGTACCACGAACAAAGGTCATTTTGCCGCCAAGGTGGGCAAGGGCGATATCGCCGAGGTGCCGGCGGACATCGTGGCGAAGGCCAAGCGCACGATGGATCAACTGGAGATCCGCGCGCTCGTCATCGTCGGCGGCGACGGTTCCCTGACCACGGGCCTGCAGCTCTACCGCGAAGGCTGGCCGGTCATCGGCGTGCCGAAGACGATCGACAACGATTTGCGCGCCACCGCGATGACCTTCGGCTTCGATAGCGCCGTGAGCACGGTGGTGGACGGCCTCGACCGCCTGCACACCACGGCGGAAAGCCACAAGCGCATCATGGTGCTGGAGGTGATGGGCCGTCATGCGGGTTGGATCGCTCTCTGGGGCGGCATTGCCGGAGGTGCGGATGTCATTCTTCTCCCCGAGATCCCCTTCGATACCGAAAAGGTCGCCGAGTTCATCAAGGAGCGCGATGCCCAAGGCTACCACAGCACGTTGGTGGTCGTGGCGGAAGGGGCGCATCTGCCGGATGGCGAGCTGGCGACCATCGCCGAAAACGCGGGCGGGGAGGTCCGTCTCGGCGGCATCGGCGAAATCATCGCGCGCCGTCTCGAAACCCTTACCGGCAAGGAAACACGGTCCTGCACGCTGGGTCACCTGCAGCGCGGGGGGGCGCCGACGGCGCTGGACCGCATCCTCGGAACCCGCTTCGGCGTGATGGCCGTGAAGCTGGCGGAAGAGGGCCGGTTCGGGCGCATGGTGAGCTACCAAGCCTACCACGTCGATTCCGTGCCGATCGAGGAAGCCGTGAACCAGTTGCGTCTCGTCGAGCCGGACGGTGAGATGGTGAAGGCCGCGAAAGCGGTCGGGATTTCCTTGGGCGACTGAGCGTCGCTGCCGGAAATAGACTTCAAGGAGCCGGTGGTGCAAGCCACCGGTTTTCTTGTGCCGGTAGCCCTAGCCCGAACTCCTAAACGCCGGAATCCAAGCGGCACTCCTTCCTTTTACGGAGGATTCGTATCAATTCCTCCCACTGATTGGGAGAAAACAGGTTACGAGCTAGCTCGATGGCCTTCTCTGCACCGTTGCGATCATAGTAGATCCAGAGCGCTGCACCTTCTTCGCGCATTCCCTTGATCGACTCGAAGGGGATTGCATCGATTCCCCAATACTCGCCGGGTTGAAGGCGCATATCCTCCGGCCCGATCTCCAAGCTCAGGTCCGGGGTCTTCATATACCGGCGTTGCCGCACACACCACTGCACGATCAAGATCGGCAGCCAAACCCAAAGAATGCCGTGCTCGGGGGCTGGCGATCAAACGCGAGCCACACCACGCATGCCCCCAAGGCGACGATCACGAGGATGTGCCACGGTTCCTTTTCCAAGCGTTTCAGCGCGAAGGTCATCGAAGCGGCATTCGAACGATTCTTGCTAAAAGACAACAACCTTGGCCAGCAGCGGGTCAATCCGGAATGGCCGGGGTCTTCCGCCGATGACGGCCTTGCCGCCCGCTCATCCCGGGTCTAAAAGCGAGCCGCCATGTCGATCGACCCGCTCTTGCAACTGCTCCGCCGCCAAGCCCGCCACTCGCATCAGGAACTCGCCGAACTGCTTTCGCTGTCGGAGGAAGAGGTCGGTTCGCGGATCGCCGCTTGGGAAAAGAACGGCACGATCCTGGGCTATCAGGCGGTGATCGACTCCGATCAGGCGGGTGACAACGACGTTTCCGCCTTCATCGAGGTGAAGCTGACGCCGGAACGCGGGGGCGGCTTCGACCGCCTCGCCATGCGCATCGCCCGCTTCGAGCAGGTGGTGAGCTGCTATCTCGCCAGCGGCGGCTACGATCTCATGGTCGTGGTCGAGGGGGGCGATCTCCGCGAGGTGGCGCGCTTCGTTTCGGAAAAACTGAGCACCATGGACGGCGTCCTCTCGACCGCGACCCATTTCCGCCTGAAGACCTACAAGGAAAACGGCTTCGTCTTCGAGGAAATGTCCGCGCCGGAGCGTCTGGCGGTTGCTCCTTAAGGGCTAAAAGGAAAACCCGCCCGGGGTTGAGCCCGGGCGGGTGCCATGTCCTTAAAAGACCGTCACCAAGGAAGCGGAACTGCTTTTCTCAAGGCTGGGCGGGAACATACAGCTCCGATCCCTTCGCAAGGACTGTACCGGAATTTAGGTTCAGGCCGTTCAAGGCATTTAGTTTCGCGGTGCTTGTGCCGTGTGCTGCGGCAAACTCCGAGAAGGCGGTTTCGGTATCGATGAATACCGAGCGGACGCGTGGCGTGTTCGCCACGGTCTGTTGGGAAGATTCGGCCTCGGCTGCTGCAGGAGCGGGCTCCTTCGCCGCTTCGGCCGTGGTCCGGGAAGTGGTCTGCTTCTTGGCCACGGGTGCGGCTGGAGCAGGGGCGGGCTTGGCGCCGAGATTCAGCGTCTGGCCGGCGCGCAGGCTGATCGGCTTGATTCCCGGATTCGCCGACTGCAGCGCATCGGCGCTGAGGCCATAGTGCCGGGCGATGCTGAAGAAGGTTTCACCGGACTTCACGATGTGCGTGCCACGGATCGCCGCAGGCTTCTCCTCGGCGGCCGCCTTGGCAGGCGCGGGGGTCTTCGCCACCGCGGCAGCAGGCTTCGCGGGCAGGCGAAGCTTCTGGCCCGGCTGGATCAGTGCCGGATTCTTGATCTTGTTGAGCTTTGCCAAGGTCTCCGGGCTCGTGCCGTGGCGCTTCGCGAGCTTGGTAAGCGTGTCTCCCTTCCGGACGATTCCGTAGGAGGGAAGGTCGGCAGCCGGTTCCGGCGAGGGGGCACCGGTCTTGGCGGCGGCGGGAACCTGAGCTGCGGCAGGCATTTGCGCGGCGGTCGTCGTCAGCGACTTGAGGCGGGAATTTTCCTCCTCCAACTGGCGGATCTGGCGCTCCTGTTCCTGACAGCGGTCCTGAAGGAGTTCCAATTCCGTTTTTGCCTCCGCGAAAGGCGCGGTGAAGAGAAGGGCGGCGAGGAACGGCAGTGCTCTCATGACGAGATGGAAATTTTCAAAAATTCCCTCTCAGCACAAGAACAATTTAATAAAACTTAATAATAAGCCTCCAAGTGATTCCAAGTGAGGGCCTCATCCCGGGGTCTTCTCCCGGCGGAAGGGCTCAGGAGCCGCTGGACTTCTCTTTCACTGCCTCTGCTGCGGCGGGCCCGGCCGCCGGAGGAGCGGGCTTGATGATTTCGACCGGTGCTTCATCGGGAGCATAGGGCAAGCGGGTCGTGGAGAGCCATTGACCGGCTTCCAAGCCATCCCGCACCACGAGAACCTCCTCGGTGGACCAAATCGGTTCGATCGTCGTCCGCCGGAGCGAAGTGCTTTCCTGGTCCACGAGATAGACGCGATTGATCCCGCGGAGCGCGTGGCGGGGAATAACGAACACGTCGTGGAGCCTGTTGCCTTCGATGATCGCCCGCACCGGCTGCCCGATCAGCAGCGGTGCCCGGCCGGATCTCACGCTGAAAGGATCATCGATCCGCGCGATGGCGAATAGCTCGCGGGAGGATTCGTCGAGCGCACCTTCCGTGCGGACGATGCTGGCATCCCAGCGTGGAGAGTTCTCGCCGGCCACGGCGTCGGTCAGCGTGACCTTTACCGGGGGATCGCCCTCCTTGGAGGGGAGGGTGACATAGGCCAACTGGCGCGGGGAAAGCGGCAGGCGGATCTCCGCGAAATCGGTGGCGAAAATTTCCCCGAGCGGGGTGGAGCCGCCGACGGCTTGGCCCAGCCCGATGGCGCGACTTTGCACGCGGCCATCGAAGGGGGCGCGGATTTTTGTCCGCTCCAGATTCCGCAGGGCTTGGTCGAGGTCGGCTTGGGCTGCATCCACGTTGGCCTTCGCCTCCTTGAGCTGCGGCACGCGAAGCACCAGGTCGGATGGCTCCTCGTTGTAGCCGAGGTCATCCCAATTCAGCCGGGCCTGCTTGGCGCGGGCTTCTTCCTGGATCAGAGCCGCTTGGGCCCGGGCGAGCCCGGACTCCGCCGAGGAGACGGCTACCTTGAAATCCGCCGGATCGAGCTCGGCGAGCACGTCATCCTTTCTGAAAAATGCGCCATCCTCGAAATTCGGGTGGATCGCGATGATCACCCCCGCGACCTGCGGGGTGACGGTGGTGGTATAATGGGCCCGTACGGTCCCCTGGCTTTCCAGCATGACCGGGAAGCTCGTGCGCTGGAGCTCCATCACCTCCGTCTTCAGGAGCTGCGGCGGCGCCGGTTCCGGTTTCGGCTCCTCCACGGGCACACCGAGGCGCCAAGCGAGCAAGGCGCCTATGACAAGAACAGCGAAGGGGATGAGCAGTCGGAGAAGCATCTGAAATCGGGCGGAAGCGTAAGATGCACCGGGCAGGGCATCTTGCAAAACAGGAAGGAAGGGTTCTGGAGTTGTGCGGGACCGCGTTCGCGGGCCGGGGCTTCGGAAGGAGGGCTGAGAAGCGGTTTTATTCCCGTAATGGCTACTTCGCTTCCGTCTTGAAATCGCCGCCGAGGGCCAGGTGGAGGTCGATCCGGTTCTGCAGACGCTCGTTCCGCAGCCGGATCAGGGAGCCGCGGGCATTGGTGGCGCGGCTTTGCGACTCCAGCACGCGTAGGATGTCGTCATTGACGCCATCGGAATAGTCGCGTGCCGCCTGCTTTTCCGCAAGTGAAGCCTGCTCTACCTCTTTGAGCAGGTAAGTCTCCTGCTCGGCCAGGGAAGCATCCGCCCCGAGGGCGGATTCCACTTCGCGGAAGGCTTCCAGCGCGGTCTGAGCGTATTCGTGCACGCTGGCCTCGTTCGCTGCGAGCGCGCCGCGGGCATTGGCCGCCAGCGCGCCGCCTTCGTAGAGGGATTGGGTGAAATTCGCGGCCACGGAGGTGGCCAGGAAGGAAGGATCGAGGAAATCCGCGAAGCGGGCGACCGGGGTGCCGGTGTTTCCTGTCAGGGAGATGCCGGGCAGCATCGCCTTGCGTGCGGCGTCGGCGCGGCGGGCACTCGCAAAAAGGTCGGCACGGGCGACGGCCAAGTCGGGCCGGCGCTCGATCAAGTCGGAGGGGATCCCCGCCGGCACCCTTGCTTTCAGCACCGGCAATTCCCGGCTGGCGCGGGCTTCGGCGGAGGGATAGCGGCCGACGATGACCTCGAAACCGCGCGCGGCCTCGTCCCGCGCAAGCTGTGTCGATTTCACCGCGCGTTGGGCGGCGGCGACGTTGGTGCGGCCGAGTTGGACATCGAGCGCGCCTTGGCCGGCACCGCCCTTGAAGAGCCGCTCGGTGATCGAGAGCACGCGCTGGTTTGAATCCAGCGTGGTGCGGGCGAGCTCGAGCAGTTGCTCGGCGGTGGTGAGATTGCACCACGCCTTGGCCGCATTGGCCGCCAGGGAAAGGCGGGCACCGCGATAGGTGGCGCGTGCAGCGGCGAAATCCGCCTCATCGGCGGCACTCAGGTCGCGCAGGCGGCCCCACACGTCCACTTCCCAGGAGGCGGAGAGCGTCAGGCCGTAGCGCTCGGACTCGCTCGAGGGGTTCGGTCCGTTCTCGCTGAGCGTGTAGCCGGCGGAGCCATCCGCTCCTACCCGGGGTCTCAGGCGGGCTTTTCCGGCGATGGAGGACTCCTTGGCCTGCTTCATCCGCGCGGAGGCGGCTTTGAGGTCTTGATTGTAGGAGAGGGCCTCCGTCACGGCCTGCTTCATCCCCGCATCGTGGAATTCGTCCAACCAGCCGGTGCTGATCTTCCCGTCGCCGCCGGAAGAGACGGCTTGCCATGAAGCGGGGGCGGCGACCTCGAGGCGCTCGCGCGGGGAATCGAAGCGCAGCCCTTGGCAGGAGGAGAGGGCAAATCCTGCAAGGGCAGGAAGCGCCACGGCCGCCCCGGGAGGGAGGAAACCGCTGCGTCCGTGTGTCCGGGAATTCCGTTGCATTTCCTTAGCTCTGTTGCTGATAGTCGGCCCGCGTGACCTTCGAAAGAAAAGCCTTTACGTCCCTCCTGGGGGCACTCTGTCTGCTTCCGGCAGAAGGACGGTCGGCCGCGGCTGAAGCCCCGGAAACCGAGCCCGCGGGAAAGGCAACCGAGACGCCGCCGAAGGGCAAGGAAGAAGCTCCCGCGAAGGGCAAGGAAGCGAAGCCCGCTGCCGGAAAAAACGGGTCTGCCGTGAAGCCGGGAGCGAATGGAAAGGCTGCGCCCCCGGTAAAGCCCGCACCTGCCGGGGAAGAAGATCCGATGCCCGCGTCCGAGGACGGCGCGGAAGTGGACGACGAGGCGACGGCGGAACGCGAGGAAGCCGAAGCCGGTGCCTCCGTGGCCCGCCCCGTGTCCTCCGACCCGGTTCAGGTCTATGGGTGGCGGGAGTGGGTGTTGATCGGCGATTTGAAATTGAAGATGCCCGCGAAGCTGGATACCGGCGCCCTCACCAGCTCGATCCATGCGGAAGAAAAAGAACTTTTCGAGCGCGACGGGAAGAAGTGGGTCCGCTTCATCGTGACGGATCCCGGTGAGAAGAACTCTCCCCGGAACCGCATCGAGGCCCCGCTGGTAAGGATCGCCCACATCAAGGAGCCGGGCGGCAAATCGGTGGCCCGCGAGGTGGTCCGCCTGAATTTCACCATCGGCGAACGCAAACTGCGCGCCGACTTCACGCTGAACAACCGCAGCAACATGCTCAGCCCGGTTTTGATCGGCCGCACCACGATCAAGGAAGTCGGCTGGGTGGACCCCGGTCGCGCGTATCTGGCGGATCAGAAGATCATGCGTTGATCGTCTCCGGGACCGCTCATGGCATCGCGCATCAAACTACTCTTCGTCGTCGTCATCCTGGTGCTGATAGGCGGCGGTATCGCGGCTTACAAGAACGTCACGCTGGGCCTTCCGCTCCGGGCAGGGGACATGCCGCCCGAGTGGATGATCGAGGCGAAGCTGACTTTCCTAGCTGAAGGCGGGAAAGTACGGGCGGAGCTTTCCATCCCGGGTGCCGCCGTGGACGAGGGGCTCAGCCCCGAGGCCGGGTCGGTGGGATACAACTATTACGTCGAGAAGGACGCCGGCGAGTACACCGCCGTCTGGAGTTCGGAGAAGCAGAGCGAGAACCAGGCGCTCTACTACCGGATCAATTTCCTGGACCGCAAGAAAAGCGGCGGCGAGCCGGTGCCTCATCCGGGCGGTGGTTTCCCGATCCCGGAGAGTCCCGGCTTCTCCGGCTCCCTGGAGGATGCGGCGAAACGCGTGATCCAGCGCGCCAGAGCGGTCTCTGCGGATCCCGATTCGCTTTTCGTGGGCATCTTCCGCGAAGTCGCGGCCATCCAATCGTCCCAAGAGATCGGCCTGCTGCGGGCGCGCTATGAGGACGAAGCGGGGCGGGGGGCGCTCCCGGTCCTGGGCATCGACCTGCTGAACATGGCGGGGGTTCCGGCCCGGATCGCCTACGGAGTGCGTCTGGAGGAGGCCCGCGGGGGTCAGCAGCCGACCCGCCTGGTGGAGTATTACGATGGCGCTTACTGGAAAGTGCGCGATCCCGATGAACCCGGCTCCACCCTGGATCCTTCCAAGGTCTTCGTGTGGAACCGCGGGGGAGGCCCGCTTTTCGAGGTCACCGGCGGCGAGGCTTCCAAGGTGGCCTTCACGGTGACGCGGGATTTCATCCGCCCGGCGGAGCTGGCGAATCTCCAGGATTCACCTTTGCTCGTCTCCACCATCTTCGGCTTGCCCGCCTCCGAGCGGGATGTGTTCCGCTACGTGGTGCTCATCCCTTTGGGGGCCTTCGTGGTGGTGGTGATGAGGAATCTGGTGGGCATCGCGACGCTGGGGACCTTCATGCCGGTGCTGCTGGCGCTGTCCCTGCTGGAGATGAAACTGGAGAGCGGGCTCATCATGTTCACGCTGATCGTGGCGGCGGGCCTGTGGATCCGTTTCCTGCTTTCGAGGCTGAACATGCTGGTGGTCCCGCGGGTCGCTGCCTGCGTGGTGATCGTTACCCTTCTGATGATGGTGTTGAGCGTGGTGAGCTACCGTTTGGGAATGCTGGACGGGCTGCGGATCACGCTCTTTCCGATGATCATCCTGGCCTGGACGATCGAGCGCATGTCGCTGATATGGGAGGAAGAGGGCAAACGCAGCGCGCTGCTGCAGGTAGGCGGCTCGGTGCTGGTGGCCGTGATCGCCTATTCCTTCATGAGCATCCGGCAGGTGAAATACTGGGCCTTCTACTTTCCGGAGCTGTTGCTGGTACTGCTGGCTTTCATCATCCTGATCGGCCGTTACACGGGCTACCGCTTGTCCGAGCTGATCCGCTTCCGGGACTTCAAGGAGGCCTGAGGAAACAAGACTTGAAGACGAAGGACACAAGACGTGAGGCGGTGGATCCGGAGCCTGCCGGTTCCGGTCTCGTGCCTTCTGTCCCCGCGAAGCCGCGTTGGTGGCACCGGTGGATCCGCACCCCCGGCGAGCTCCACGCGATGGGAGTGGTCGGCATCAATATGCGGAATGCCCGGTTCCTGCTGCCGAACAATCCGCGGCGCCTCTACGACCTGGTGGACAACAAGCTGCGCACGAAGCAGCTCGCGACCGAGCGGGAGCTGGCCGTGCCGGAGACTTACGGAGTCGTGCGCAATCCCCACGACACGGCCGTGCTCGCGCGCCTGCTCGAGAACCGGGAATCCTTTGTCATCAAACCGGCCCGGGGCTCGGGTGGGAAGGGGGTC
>CBIHMP010000129.1:0-10426 GCA_966211015.1 uncultured Luteolibacter sp.
AAGCCACACATCGGCAGCCGCCTCGCGGGTGAGGCGCGCTTCCTCGGTCAATTCCGGGACACGCAAGAGCCGCGGATCGCTGCGCGCCTCATCGTTCGGCGGCAAGATATCCAGCGCCTTGGCGGCGGCGTCTTCGCGGTCAGTCCGGCTCATCGGCCCCTCCTTTCTTCAAAAGCTGCCGTAGCTTCTCCATCGCCCGGTGCACGCGCACCTTCGCCGTACCCAGCGGCACCCCCCAGCGCACGGCATGGTCCTGGAGAGTTCCGGGGTCGAAAAGCGCCACGCGTACGGTCTCCGCGTCCGCGTGGTCCAGCATCCCCAGCGCGGAGCGCACCCGGGACACCGTATCGCGGAAAAACAGATCTTCCACACCGCTGCGGTCCGGCACCTCCAGCGCGGGCATCTTTGCCCAATCTTCCCACACCGGAGCGCGGCGGCGTCTTTTCCGGAGCACGTCGAGGCACAGGCCGCGCAGGATCATCGCGCACCAGGTGAAGCCGCGGCTTTTCTCCGCGTCGAACTCGCCGGCTCGTTTCCATATCCGCAAAAAGCAATCCTGCAGCGCTTCCTTTGCCGCGCCGTCGTCGCTCACCCAGTGGAGGGCCATACTGTAGAGGCGGTCGCCCCACATGCGGTAGAGCTCTTCCAAGGCTTCGGCATCCCGGCGGGCGATCCTGCCCAGCAGCCACGATCCGTCCCAGGCATCCGCCCGGCCGTTCGCGTCGATCTCCCGTGCCTTGTCGCCCATGAGCCGGCCACCTTGTCTCATGGTCCGGGCTCCCTCGGAAAGTACCGTTTCCAGCGTCCGCACCGCCTCCTCACCGCATCACCCCCACCCTTATCCCTTCGGCGGGGAGCAGGGCGATGGCCGGACGCCCTCCCCAGGCCGTCGGCCACCGCCCTTTCCCTCTGTACCCTGAACAACCGGGACTGTTTCCGTTCTTCTTCGCCGGCCGACGGGCCGGACGACCTTCCGGGGTCTCCTCCCGGTACTCCCAAGCTCTCCCCAGCTTGCGACACCGTCCCCTTCACGTCGTCCGGCCAAACCGG
Source organism: uncultured Luteolibacter sp. (assembly GCA_966211015.1). Taxonomy (GTDB): domain Bacteria; phylum Verrucomicrobiota; class Verrucomicrobiia; order Verrucomicrobiales; family Akkermansiaceae; genus Haloferula. Next base: position 1,051 of record CBIHMP010000129.1, read on the forward strand.
ATCCGGCGGGAAATCTTCCACCCGCGGGGTGTGCTTCCCGGGGACGGCAGGAACCCATAAACCCTGCCGTCCCCGCGAAAACGTCAGGACCGCGGCCCGCAGCCGCGCCGCGAACCCCGGTCCTTTGGTTTCCGAAAGCAACACCACAACCATGAGCGTTATCAGGTGATCCGGCGGCGGGCGCAGGGAGGTTACATTTTTTCAGAAACATTTTCTCCCGCCCCCGAAGCTCCGGGAGGCAACGGCGTCGCCGCGGCACGGATCGCCAGACGGATGCCGTCATGAGGACTCAGGGGAAGTTTGACGCGATGACAAGGCAGGACGTAAGGTCCCCACGCCCTCGCGGGTAATTTCCAAACCTGTTTGCATTGTGAAACCCACTCTTCGTATTCTTCGATTCCTCCCCTTGCTTCCGCTCCTCTTTCCGGCCGCCTTCGCCGAGGGCCAATGGACCGCTGAAAAGGCGCGGGAATGGGCGAAAGACCGCCCGTGGATGGTCGGCTCGAACTTCAACCCGAGCACCGCCATCAACCAGCTCGAGATGTGGCAGGCGGAGACCTTTGATCCGGAAACCATCGACCGCGAGCTGGGCTACGCCGCCGGCTGCGGAATGAATGCCGCGCGTGTCTTCCTCCACAACCTCCTCTGGGAGCAGGATTCGGAGGGTTTGCTGAAGCGGATGGACCAGTTCCTTACCATCGCGGACAAGCACAAGGTGGGCGTCATGTTCGTCCTCTTTGACGACGTATGGGATCCGCACCCGCACCTCGGCGTGCAACGCCAGCCTCGCCCCCATGTCCACAACTCCGGCTGGGTGCAGGCTCCCGGCCGCGCCGTCTTGCTTGACGAAGCGAAGCGCAACGCGCTGGAGCCTTACGTGAAGGGCGTGCTATCGCGCTTCAAGGACGACAAGCGGGTGATCGTCTGGGACCTCTACAACGAACCCGGCAATCTCAACAAAAGCGCCTATGGCCGCTGGGAAATCGAAGACAAGCCCAAGTATTCGCTCGAGCTGGTGAAGAAGACCTTCGAGTGGGCCTGGGCAGTACGGCCCTCGCAACCTCTCACGATGGGCGTGTGGACCGGCGACTGGAGCACGAAGGAGAAGCGCGATGCGCTGAACGCCTATCAGCTCGATCACTCGGATGTCATCAGCTTCCACGTTTACGCCGATCTCGCGAAGACGAAGGAGTTCACCGAGCCGCTGTTTGAATATGCCCGTCCCGTGATGTGCACGGAGTTCCTCGCACGCACCGCCGGCAGCCGCCTTCAGGACATCCTGCCCTACTTCAAGGAGAAGAACGTCGCCGCCTATCAATGGGGCCTCGTGGCGGGCAAGACCCAGACGCAGTACCCTTGGGAAACCTGGAACAGGGCCTTCGACGAAGAGCCGAAGGTATGGTTCCACGAGCTTTTCCACCGCGACGGCAGGCCCTTCGACCCGGCCGAGACGGAGCTCTACAAGAAGCTGACCGCTGCTCCCTGAATCCACCTCCGCCCTTACCTTTATGACCATGAAACCGATATCCCTGCTCGCTCTGCTCTTCGCCGTCCCCGCGGTCCATGCCGAATGGAAACCCGTGGAGGGGAAGATCATGACAAAGTGGGCGAAGGAATTGACCCCTGCCAACGCGTGGGACGAGTATCCGCGCCCGCAACTCCAGCGTGAGAATTGGACCAATCTCAACGGCCTCTGGAGCTACGGCATGGCAGCGAAGAATGCCGACAAGCCCGGCGAATGGGCCGGCGAAATCCTGGTGCCTTTCGCCCCGGAGTCCGCCTTGTCCGGCGTGGGGAAGCTGCTGCAACCCGACCAGTCCCTCTGGTACAAGCGCTCCATCACCGCGAAGAAGAACCCTGGCAAGCGGGTGATCCTTCACTTCGAAGCCGTGGACTACGAGTCAACCGTGTGGGTCAATGGCAAGGAGGTGGGCAAGCACGTGGGAGCGCACACCCCCTTCTCTTTCGACATCACCGACGCGCTCAAAGACGGCGAGAATGAACTGCTGGTCCGCGTCCACGATGCCACCGGCGGCTACCAGCTCGTGGGCAAACAGAAGCTCGATCCCGGCGGCATTTGGTACACCCGCGTGTCCGGCATCTGGCAGAGCGTGTGGATGGAAGAAGTGAACGCGCGCGCGATCGAAGACATCGACTATGCCTGCGATATCAAGAAGGGCATGCTTTCCATCGATGCCAAGCTCGCAGGCACCGCCGTCGCCGGTGAAAAGCTGAACGTCCGGATCGCCTTTGGCGACAAGCTGGTGGCTTCAGCGGAAGGAACCGCCCCGAAGATCGTCATCCCGCTCCGCGAGCCGAAGCTTTGGTCTCCAAGCGAGCCAAATCTCTACGCCATCGTGCTGGAGCTGACGGACGGCTCCGGGAAAATCCTCGATTCCGTCAAGTCCTACACCGCCCTGCGGGAGCTGGGGAAAGCCAAGGACAAGAACGGCAACTGGCGCTTCACCCTGAACGGGAAGCCGGTATTCCACTGGGGTCCTCTGGATCAGGGTTGGTGGCCGGACGGCCTGCTTACTCCGCCTTCCGACGAGGCGATGCTTTCCGACATCGAGTACTTGAAGGCCGCGGGATTCAACATGATCCGCAAGCACATCAAGGTCGAGCCGCGCCGCTACTACTACCATTGCGACCGCCTGGGCATGATGATGTGGCAGGATCAAGTCAGCATGGGCTATGGCCCGGATACGGAGCCGAAGGGATCCAACCCGCCGTGGACACGCCTGGCACCCGATCCGAAGGAGGGCGAGTGGCCGGATGCCGCCCACGAGCAATTCGTGCTGGAGTACAAGCGCATGGTGGATCACCTGCGCGATCATCCCTGCATCGTCGTCTGGTCTCCCTTCAACGAAGCCTGGGGCCAGCACCGCACCATGAAGACCGGCCAGATGGCCGTGGCCTACGATAAGACCCGCCCGGTCAACATCGCCTCCGGCGGCAACTTCTGGCCCATAGGCGATATCGCCGACGAGCACGCCTACCCCGACCCCGCCTTCCCCGTCGGTAACAAGCGCTTCGACGACTATGTGAAAGTCGTCGGCGAGTTCGGTGGCCACGGCTGGCCGGTGAAGGGCCACCTCTGGGACGCGACCAAGGAGAACTGGGGCTACGGCGGCCTGCCGCAATCGCTCGACGAGTGGAAGCAGCGCTACACGAAGTCCATCGACGTGCTCCGCGGCCTGCGCCGCCAGGGCATCGCTGCCGGCGTTTACACCCAGACGACCGACGTGGAAGGCGAGATCAACGGCCTGCTGACGTACGACCGCGAGGAAAAGGTCCCCGCCTCCTGGCTGAAGCCGCTCCATGACAAGCTGCTGGCCACCCCGGATGCCGCGGATTACAAGACGGTGCTCGCCACCTCCGAGGACAAGGCCCAGGAGTGGAAGTACATCTTGGAAAACCCCGGTGCAGGCTGGGAGAGCCCAAGCTTCGACGACAAGGCCTGGAAAGACGGCAAGGGCGGCTTCGGCACCCGGGAAACGCCGAATTCCAAGGTCGGCACCAATTGGAAAGAGAAGGAGATCTGGCTGCGCCGTGAATTCGCAGTGAAGGATCGCCCGCAGGGCAATCTGGTGCTCCGGATTTTCCATGACGAGGACGCCACCGTCTTCCTCAACGGAACCGAGATCGCGAAGCTTCCCGGCCACACCGGGAACTACGCCCTGATCGAACTGAGCGAGAAAGCCGCGGACGCCCTCAAGCCGGGCCGCAACGTCCTGGCGATCCACGTGAAGCAAACAGCCGGCGGTCAGTTCATCGACGCCGGGCTGATGGACGAGACCGTCACCAAGTAAGCTTCTCAATTCAGAGGCGGCCCCGCGGGAAACCGCGCGGGCCGCTTCTTTTTTTAACGTCGCAAGGCCTCGCTACCTCCACCCGTGGTAGAGATACATGGCTCCGTAGGTCCAATTCGGTCCTTCCATTCCGGGAAAGTTCGCGCGATCGAAGGTTAGCATCAGGTAGGGAGCCGCGTATCCCTCGGGCAGGGGAACCAAGCAAGGCCACACGCGGGCATTCGCCGTTTCATTCCACGGTGGCATTCCGACGTCGAGTTTCCCGAGCGGTTTCAAGTCGGGAAAGGAGCAGACATGGAAAGTGCGGTCCGCGCTGCCGAAGAATGCGTAGCGGGTGCCATCGATCACCTGCAGGGTAGTGCCGGTGCTATCGGCATCCACCGGCCCCGCGATGCGGGTGAATCCGCCGTCCCAGCGTGAGGATTCGAATACGGCGGCCTTGTAGCCATCGGCGTTTTGGCAGAGGAGCATCCTCCACTTGCCGCTGGCTTTTTCATAAACGCCGTGCGGGTCCTCGTAGTCCCCCACCAGGCCCGTCGGTGCCGCCTTCATCACGGAGAAGCCCTTGCGCGGGTCCTTGCGGCTGCGGACCGCCAGGATCTCCTTCTTCTCCTGCTTTCGGGGATCGCCGTAAGCGGAAAAACCCGTGGTCCATCCACGCCATTCCCCCTTGGCACGGTCCAGGAAAAGGTGGGACGCGAGGTCGTTCCGGAGCAGCCCGTCGCCGCGATCGAAGACGATCATGCCCTCGAAACGCGGGTCGAAGGCTCCCGGATCCACGCTGAAAACGCCCTGCGCGGGATGCGGCAATCCCCCACCCCGCACCGTGGCGGTGAACCAAAGCCGGCCGCCGTCCATCAAGGGCGAGCCTTCCTCATCGGTCACCGGCCGGATGTCCGCCTGCCCCATGCCGGGTGTCAGCTCCGCCTTGCAGGCTCCCACCGAAACATAGGCGGCGGCATCCGAGGCCACGCGCAGATGGGAGGACATTCGTTGGAAAACCTCCCGCCTCCTGAAGTCCAGATGCTCGGCCACATCCGCCCGGGCCACCAGGCGGGTGAGGCCCTCCTGCTCCACATAAACATTGAAGCCCACGCCCTGCATCTGGACCAGCAGGCGGAACCTTCCCTTCAGGTCCACGGGCAGCTTGCCCTGCCCTTCCACTAGTTTCTTGCCATCCCTTGTCAGGCTCCAGCCGATGCTCTCGCAGCGCTCGTCGCGGAAAGCGGCATAGACATCCACGTTGCTGCCACCTTCATGGCGGAACTCGAGACCCACCTTCGCCGGGCCCCTGACAAAACCGGTCTCCACGGAATAAGTGGCGAAGGGATTGAAGCCGCCGAACCACAGGCTGGTATCCGCCCCGGCGGGAGATTCGAATTGAAGCGCGCCTTTTTCACAGCGAACGGTGGCTTGCCCGGTCCCCCGGTGGGAAATCGGATGCATGACCTCCAGGCCCACCACCTTTGATGGCTCCAGGGCGGCAAGCGGGATGGCCTGCGATTCATCGAACACCATCCGCTTCACCGCCTGGCGAGTGAACTTGAGCTCAAGCGGCGATGCCCCCGCAAGAACCTGCGGCAGCACCACCAGCGAGAGAAAGAGCGGGCGCAGCAGTGAACCGGACATGCCGGAGTATGGCCGCCTACGGGAGAATTCCGCAACCCCTCCCGCACCGGGTGTCATCCATCTCCGCGCGCCGACCGCTGGTCCTGCATGAGGAGCAGCGCTTCCATGGCTCGCGGATGGATGCCTGTGAGCCTAAAACGGCCGCCGGATCTCCCCTTGTGGAAGATCCTGCGTTGGAACATCGGCAGCACCAGCAAAACGACAAAGACCAAGCCGAGGGCCCCCGCGAAGATGGTTGCGAGTCCTTTGCCGCTCACAGGCAGGTGCGAAGGCATGATGAGAAGCAGGAGGACCATAACAATGCTCAACCACCCGCCCACGACAAAGAAGCGGTGCCTCCTGTAGGTGGATGAGGTGACGAACACGTCCAAAAAAGCGCGCCCCGAGAACAAGGGAATCAACAGGCCCGCAATGAAGACAAGCACCGCGACCCCGATGAAATTGCCCGCCATGGTTTCATTTACCAGAACCAGCCCATTCATGATCGCCCCGACCATGCAGATCAGAAAGACGATCCGCGGCCACCAATCCCTCCGCCGCACCTCCACGCGGAGCAGGATCATCCGGTCCTCGCTCCCGCCTGTGTAGGGATCGACCATCGGCAGGATCGCCTCCTTTTCCACCAGCAGCATGCCATCCCGGATTTCCCATCCGCGGGACATGGGAGCTTCCGCCTCGGTAACGGCGGGGGCTTCGTAAGGATTCACGGGCATGACGGCGAAGATGCACGCTACCATGCCCGCGGGAAAGCCACCTTACTTCAGCTCCTTGATGCGGATGTTCTTGTAGAGCGTGGTGCTGCCCTTGTCGTGAGCTTGTAGGGCGATGGTGCCGCCCCCCTTGGTCAGCTTGCTCTTGCCTTCCTCGGCCTTGTAATCCTTCACCAGCTCCTTGCCGTTGACGCTCACGTTGATCACGCCCTTGTCCACGCGGATCACGTATTTCATCCACTCGTTGTCCTTGAAGGGTTCCTTGTTATCCACCACGGCATAGAGCCCGCCGGACTTCCGCCAGTCGGACTGGGTGTTGTTCACCTGCACCTCGTAGCCGGCGGAGGGCCAGCCTTCTTCCTGGTACACGGTGCTGATGAAAACGCCGCCGTTGGAGTTCGGCTTGGTCATCACGTCCAGACGCAGCTCGAAGTTCTCGAACTTCGCATCGTTCACCTTGCCCACATAGAAGGCGTGGGAACGGTCGCCGTTCACCACGATCGCGCCGTCCTCCACCTTGAAGGCCCCCTTGTCCTCGGCGACTTTCCAGCCGTCCAAGGTTTTGCCGTCGAAAAGGGAAACGAAACCTTTCTCGGTCTGGGCGGAAACAGAGAGGAGCAGGGCGGCGCCGGCGAGAATTGCAGAGAACAGCTTTTTCATATCGGGAACAGGTTTACGCCCTAGCTTCCCTGGCCCTATCGACAAGGCAAGCCGGGGACGGCCCCGATGACGCGGAAATCGGCGTTGCCATTAGTCGTCCCACTCGCTCCACGGGTGCTCGACGAGGCTGGAATTGTAGTACCGCGCATCCCCCGACACTTCCTCCCCTACCCACGCAGGCTTCTCAAAGCTCTCGTCCTCCGATTCCAGCTCGATCTCCGCGACCACGAGCCCCTCGTTTTCCCCGCCGAATTCGTCGATCTCCCACAGCTTGCCCGCGTGCCGCCTTTCGTAGCGGATCTTCTCCAGGGGCGCCGGATCGCACATTTTCAGCAAGGCCTCCGCGTCGGCAAAGGGAATGGAGTATTCGAATTCCTTCCGGCCGATCCCCGAAGTCGAGCCCTTGATCGTCAGGAAGCCCTCCTCCCCCTTCAGCCGCACCCGCACCGTCCGCTCCGGATCCAGGCTCAAGTAGCCCTGGCAAATCCGCACTCCCGGCGGACCCTCGCGCCAGGCGTCGGAGGTGATGAGAAATTTCCTTTCAATTTCGGTCGCCATGATCCGCCGGCAGTTTCGCCATGGAACGGTCGTGCAGCGGTCTCAGCACCACCAGCGAAAAAACGGCACCGACGCCCGCGAGGAACATGTCCACCTGCGTGTCCCAGTTATCGCCCTGGGTGCCGAGAAAGGACTCGGACGCTTCCTCCGAAACCAGCGCCGCCGCCCATTCGATCAGCTCGTAACACGCGCTGAATCCCAGGCAAAATGACACCACCGTGAAATTCAGCCAGCCGCGCCGGGCGAAGACCCCGTTCCGCAGCAGGATCTCCCTGCAGACGATGGCCGGCACCATCCCTTGGAAAAGATGGCCGATGCGGTCGTAGTGATTCCGCCCGAAGCCGAACCACCCCTTCATCCAATCGCCCACAGGGGTGCGGGCATACGTGTAGTGCCCGCCCACCAGCAGCAGCACCATGTGCAGGCCGATCAGCACCAGGGCCAGGCTGGACAAACGCCAGCCCCGGCGCGCCGCGATCCCCAGCGCGATGAAGCCGATGAACACCGGCACCGTTTCCAGCCACCAGGTCACCACATCGTACGGCGCCCACGCCGACCACGCGATCCAGGGAAGGATCAAAAGAAACAGCAGCAAGTTCGGCCGGGATCGCATCGCTCCAGTAGTCCCTCAAAAAGTTAGCCCGCACAATCCTTTGTGAAGGGGCGGCGGGAAGGAAGGCTGAAACCTTACCTGCCTCCCCGCTCTCCCCCTCACGCGGACCGTGCGGGCTATCTTGAAAATTCGAGGGACGGAAAGCAGACCCACCCGGGCCTGCCTTCCGCCCCCCATCCCTCTTCTGTCGGAAGAATCGTTTATGTTATGCGTCGAGGCGTAGCGCGGCTTTCTGTGCCGCGGTCTTGGCCTCGTTGCTCTTGCCCGCCACGTCGTCGGCACTGGTGAGGCGCATTCCCACCGGTTTGGAGACGCCGAACTCCTCCATCGTCACGCCATACATCACGTCGGCGCGGGCCATCGTGCGCTTCGAGTGCGTCACGATGATGAACTGGCTGTTGTCGATGAAGCGGTCCAGCACCTTCACGAAGCGGTTGATGTTCGACTCGTCCAGCGGCGCGTCGAGCTCGTCCAGCACGCAGAAGGGGCTCGGCTTGATCATGTAGATCGAGAAGAGCAGCGCCACGGCGGTCATCGAGCGTTCGCCCCCGGAGAGCAGGGAAATGCTCTGCAGCTTCTTGCCCGGCGGCTTGGCGATGACTTCGATGCCGGACTCCAGCGGATCGCTTTCGTCCACCAGCAACAGGTCTGCCTGGCCTTTTTCGCCGAAGAGTTCCTTGAACATGTCCCGGAAATTGATCTTCACCTGCGCGAAGGTCTCCGCGAACCGCCGCTGCGTCTCTTCGTTGATCTTTTCGATCACTTCGATGAGGTTCTGCTTCGAGCTCACCAGGTCGTCGTAATTCGAACGCACCTCGTTGTAGCGCTCCTCGAGTTCCTCGTATTCCTCGATCGCGTCCACGTTCACCGGGCCCATCGAGTCTAGGCGGCGCTTGAGATCGCCCACCGTGGCCTCCACGAAAAGCCAATCCGGCTCGCCGGTCATCTCCGGCGGCAATTCGATTTCCGCTTCACCCTTCGAAGCATCCACCACGATGATCGCCGGTTCCTCGTCCTCCGCATCCTCGCTTTCCACGAAGGTCTGGCGGCCGCCTCGCGCCTGCTGCGACTTCTGGGAGGCGATGCAGGAAAGCAGGGCGTGCGCGTCCGGCTCGAAGGAGGCCAGCTCCACCTGATGGCGCTCCAGGATCGCCGTTACCAGGCTTTCCAGGCGCAGCTCGATCTTCGTGATCGCCACCTCCTCGCGGCCGCGCTGCTCGGCGGCCTTCGCATGGCGGCGGCGGGCTTCGGAAAGCTCGGCCTCCGCCCTGTCGATTGCCTCCAGCAGTTCGTTCCGACGGGCGGCGCGGGACTCGATTTCGACCGCAAGGTCCTCTGACTCCGCCTGGTGGGTCTCCACCTCCTCGGCCAGGCGGGCGTTCTCCGCCGCGGCG
>CBIHMP010000130.1:0-10417 GCA_966211015.1 uncultured Luteolibacter sp.
ACGGGGTCGAGGGAGAAGGCGGGATGTATTGCTGCGCCCACTGTGCCCGCTCCTCCGGGGTCGAAGGCGTGGTGGACAACGCCGATGCCGCCTGAGCGACCGAGGCCGCGCCCGTGTCACTCGACGGAGGCGGCATTGCGGATGCGGTAGATCACGCCGCCGCTATCGTCGCTCATCAGCACGCTGCCGTCCTTCCATTCCACGAGGCCGCAGGGGCGGCCGAATTGCCCGCGTTCCTCATCGATGAAGAACCCGGTGATGAAGTTCTCGAATCTCACCGGGCGCCTTTCCTCGAACCTCAATCGGCCGACGCTGTACCCGCTGGGGACCCCGCGGTTCCAGGACCCATGGAATGTCACCAGGGCATCGCCGGCGAAGCGCTCGGGAAAGTGCTTCCGCGAGGGAAAGAGCATCGCCATCGGGGCGCTATGCGCTGTTGCCAACAACACCGGAGCTTCGCACGCCGCGGCATATTGCTCCCAGGTCATGCCCGTGTGTTCCTGCGGATCATCGGCGAGGTTCGGCTTCCCTTCTTCGAAAACGAAAGGCCACCCGTATTTGCGACCGCTCTTGATTTCGTTCAACTCCTCGCGCTGGGAATCGTCGCCCAGCCAATCGATCCCGTGATCCATCCCATAGAGTTTCCCCGTCCCCGGATGCCAGGCGAAGCCGATGGTATTCCGCAGCCCCGAAGCATGAATCTTGCGGCCGCCTGCCGGCATGATCTCCAGCAGCGTGGCGGACTCCTCGTTCGGCTCCGGTGCTGCATTGCAGGTGCTTCCGACGGAGAGAAAAAGGGTTCCATCCGGGGAGAAGCCCAACGTGCGGTTCGGGTGCTGCCCGGCATCCGGCAGGTCGCCGTAGAGCTTTTTCAATTCACCGAAGGTCCCGCCGGCTTTGATGGAGGCGGAATAGAGCTCCCGCACCGTGGCCAGAAAGACGGTGCCTTCCTTGATCGCGATTCCATGAACGTGAGGCAGTCGCAGCACCGTACGGGGTTCCTCCGCCGTCCCATCGTTGTCCTTGTCCTCGAGCATCACCACGTCGCCCTCTTCGCCGCGGCGGGTCACATAGACCCTCCCTTCCGGGCCGACGGCCATCATCCGGGGTGCATCGAGTCCGCGTGCAAAGACCGAGACAAGGAACCCTTCCGCCACGGCAAGCGCGCGGATACGGGTATCGGTGGCGTCCAGCTTGACCGGCCGGAAAATATTCCCGGTGATGGTAGAGGTGACCGGCTCGTCTTGAGCGGAAACATTCGTGGCGAGGAGAGCCGATGCGCAAAGAAGAAGACGGAGTTTCATGGCAGTTCGATTTGATCCGCGCCCAAAGTCGGGCCGAGAGGTGCTTTTTGCGAACGCCGTGCCAATCCCTCCGTGCCACCAAGATTCCGGGGCCGCACGGGAGGCACCGCAGATTGCATTACTAGCCCGTGCCTTCTGCTATCTCCCGTTACCGGCCTGAAATCTCGCGCAGCAGGGTCTTGGAGACCGATTGAGGGGAAATATTTTTCCACTCGGCAGGATGTTTCGACGGTTCGCGAATGGTAAATCCCTGGGGCTCCAGAGTCGCCAGATCCTCCCAATTCAGCGGCATCGACACCGGAGCTCCCGGACGCGCCCGCGCGCCCCAAGGAGCGATGCAGGTAGCCCCGCGCCCGTTGCGCAGCCAGTCGATGTAGATCTTCCCGCCCCGCTTGGCGAAACTGGAGTTGATGGTAAACCGCCCGGTGTTCTGCTCCGCCACCGCGGCCGCCACCGCCTTTGCAAAGGGTTTCAGCACGTCCCACCCGTGCATGCGCTTGAGATGGAGCACGACGTGCAAGCCCTTGCCTCCCGAGGTTTTCACGCGGGTTTCCAATCCCCGCTCCGCCAGGAAGTCCCTCAATAGCAAGGCTGCACCCAGAATTTCCCGCCACGGCACCGTCTTATCCGGATCCAGGTCCCAAATAAGCTGGTCCGGTTTCTCCACGTTCGTCAGCGCCGCACCCCACGGGTGGATCTCGACCGCTCCGAATTGCGCCAGGGAGATGAGGCCCTTGGCGGTGCCGATGTAGATCACATCGGTTCCGTCCGGTAGAGTGCGGGTCTTCACGTGCGGCGGCACGTGACTCTTGAAGCTCTTTTGGAAGAACATCTCGCCGTTGATCCCGTCAGGAGCTCGCAGCAGGGCCAACGGCCGGTTCTTCAGATGCGGCATCATGAGGTCCGCGACACGTTCGTAGTAGCGCACCAGCTCGAGCTTCGAGATGGCGTCGTCCGGATACACCACCCGTTCCGGATGGGTGATCGCGATACCCGCCACGACACTGTCCTTTCCGTTCGCCGCTGCTTTTTCCACGGGATCAAGATGGACGTCGGCAGGCGGCTTGTCCTCCCTCAATGAAACGAAACTTCCCTGGCGGATCGAGCCCTCGCGGGTGAGTTCGGCGAACTCCACCTCCGCTACGAGTTCCGGCTTCACCCAGGTGACGCCTTTTTCAGCGCGGGGAAAAGGAGGGCGATCCGTCGCTAGAGCACTCATCCGCTTCAGCAGGGCCCGGCGAGCCTCCTCGGAGAATCCGGTGCCAACCTTTCCGCGGGGGATCAACTTCCCGTTCTCGAAGGAGCCCAGAACCAGCGCGCCGAAGGCGGGGCAGGAGTTCTTCGGCGCGGTGAAGCCGCAAATCACGAACTCCTGCCGCGGCCGGCATTTCGACTTCGTCCAGTCCCGCCGGCTCTCCGGGACATAGCGGCCGTCCGCGCGCTTGCTGATGATTCCCTCCAGACCAAGTTTGCAGGCCTGCTTGAAAAGATCCGCGCCTTCCGCGGCGGCCCAGATCTTCGACCGGCGCACCGGCCCCGTCTCGCCGGGGATGAAGGCCGCGAGCCGCGATACCCGTTCGCTGAGCGGCAGGTTGCGGAGGTTCTTCCCCTCCGCATTGAGCAGATCGAAAGCGACGAAAGTAATATCCTTCCCCTTCCCGTGGCTCAAAGCCTCCTGAAGCAGGCCGAACTGCGAGTGGCCCTCCGCATCGAACACCACCGCCTCCCCGTCGATCACGAAATCGCCGCCCTTCAATTTCCCCAGCCGTTCGGCCACGGTGGAAAAGCGGTCCGTCCAATCGAGTTGCTTGCGGGTATAAAGCTTCACCTCCCCTTTCCTTCGCACGGCAATCAAGCGGTAGCCGTCGAACTTGAGCTCATGGACCCATTGCTTTCCCTCCGGCACCGAAGGCACCGGCCGCGAAAGCTGGGGCGCGACAAATCCCGCGGCTTCCGTCTCCGGCGCAGCCGGTTCCGCGACCGGGTGAGTGGCGGGGTCGAGCTTCCGCAGAAGCCAATTCGGCTCCTCCTTCATCCGGGCGAGCAGGTAAGGCCCTTCGAGGCGGCCGCCGTGGAGCACGAACTTCAGCTTGCCCTGCTCGAAGGATTTTTTCCAATCCCGCTCCAGGGGCTCCCACTCGCCCTTGTCCCAGATCTCCACCGTCCCGGCACCGTAGTGCCCCGCGGGTATCTCCCCCGCAAACCCTGCGTAGCTCACCGGGTGATCCTCCACATGCACGGCGAGGCGCTTCGACTGCATGGTTTCCGGGATCCCTTTCGGGACGGCCCAGCTCGCGAGCACCCCGTTCATTTCCAGACGGAAATCGAAGTGATGGGAACGCGCGGCGTGCTCCTGTACCACGAAAATCCGACCCCCTTTCCCACCGCGCCGGGGCGGCGGCTCCGGGGTCTCGCGGAAGTTCCGCTTCCCGCGGTATTGCTCAAGCGGAGCGGGCTTTCTTGCGGGCTGTTTTTTTGCTGGCCGTTTTGCGGGCATGTTTGGCGGCTTTCTTGGCTGCCTTCTTCGCGGCAGGCTGCTTCTTCATTCCGACGCTGCGTTCGAGATAGTCGGCAAGATCCACGATATTTCCTTTCGGCGTCCGATCTTCGGCCTCGGCCTCCTTCACGTCTTCCACCGTGTCGCCCTTGCTGATCTTCTTCTCGATGAAGTCCATCAGGGCTTCCCTATACTCGTCGTGGAAATCCTTCGGATTCCACTTCGTGCTCATCTCGTCGATCAAACGCTCCGCGAGTTCCATCTCGCGCTTGGCCGGCTGCCACTCCTTCTCGCCGGACGAAGGCAGATCGAGCTTTGAAAGAGCTTTGATTTCCTGGGGAAACCTCAGGAGCATCAATACGAGGACATCCTCCCGTACGAACATTGCGGAGAGATACTCCCGCGTGCGGATGACGACGCGCGAGATGCCTGCCTTGCCGGACTTCCGCATGGCCTCGCGCAGAAGAGCATAAGCCTTCCTCCCGCGCTTGTCCGGCTCAAGATAGTAGGGCTTGTCGAACAGCAACGGATCGATCTCCTTCAGCGCGACGAACTCGCTGATCTCGATGGTCTTGGTAAGCTTCGGCTCGACGGCGGCGAGTTCCTCCTCCGACAGCAGGATGAAACGGCCTTCTTCATATTCGTAACCCTTCACCAGCCGGTCCCAGGGCACCTCCTCGCCCGAATCGGCATTCACCCTCTCGTAGCGGATACGCGCGTGGTTCTTGCTATCGACCATGTGGAGCTGGATGTCGGGGCGCTCCTCGGCTCCGGTAAGCGAGACCGGGATATTCACGAGGCCGAAAGCGATCGATCCTTTCCAGATGGAGCGGGCCATGAACCCCTACTATGCAGGCACCGTGCCCGCGTGCATCGCGCCGTCAGGACGGGCTGCTGGGGCCTCCCGAGTGCAAAATGCGCCCGATGCCGCAGGGTCATCGGGCGATTTGCGTCCGCTATCTTTCAGGCGCCCTGCGTGGTGCTGCGGGCTTCAACGGGGACTTGTTGGATACGAAGAGTATCAGAACGGCCCGGACAATTCGCCTGACGCCATCGGAGAGGAAGATCCGGGAGCTGCCGGAACTTTCGCGGGCGGCTCCGGAGGACCGGTATCAAGTGAGCACTCATGGCGGTTCGGAGTGGCGTGGCTTAATACGGACTGGCCGTCGGACGGACGATGATCTCGTTCACGTCCACGTCGCCAGGCTGATCGACGGCGAAGGAGATCGCGCGGGCGATCGCATCGGCGGGGATGGCTACTTTCCGGAAGGCGTCTATCGCTTTCGCGGTATCTTCGTGGGAAATCGTGTGAGCCAGCTCCGAGGTGGTCACGCCGGGAGAGATCACCGTCACCCGGATATCGGTATTCTCCTGCCGGAGACCTTCCGAAATGGCGATCACCGCATATTTCGTGGCGCTATAGACCGCACAGGAGGGCCAGACCTGATGACCTGCGATGGAGGAGATATTGATGATCTGCCCGGAGCCTTGCTTCTTCATGACGGGGAGCGCTGCGGCGATCCCGTGGAGCACGCCGCGGATGTTCACGTCGATCATCTGGTTCCACTCGTCGATCTTCAGCGCTTCCAGCGGGGAAAGCGGCATCACCCCGGCATTGTTCACGATCACGTCGATGCGGCCGTACTTTTCGATCGCGAGTCCGGCGAAAGCCTGCACGTCGTCGAGGTCGGTCACGTCCAGCGAGGTAAACTCCACGGTGCCTCCCTCCGCATTGAGCTGGGCGGCGAGCGCTTCGAGACGATCGGTGCGGCGCGCGCCGATCACCAGGCGGTGACCCTGACGGGCCAGCAATCGGGCGGCAGCCTCACCGATGCCGCTGCTAGCTCCGGTGATCAGGATAACTTTTGATTCAGTGGTAGTTTTCATCTTTTTCAGGTGGTGGGAGGAAAGCGTCCGGCGCGTTTCCATGCTCGGACCTTAACGTGGTCCGCGTTTTCCCGAAATACCTGATGAGCCGGAAAGATTGCCTGATTCTACGATCGCAACGATTCGATTTGCCAAATACCGCCTCGGAATTGCCTATTATTCCAATGATCGGCAAGGAGCGGCGAGCAATCGAAAGCAGATCCGAGCACATCGCGGTCCCGCGTGACCGAAGGCTGGCGGAGTTGCTAGGCGACCTAGCCCGGGGAGAGGGCTTTAGCCCGTCGCGCCTGCCGGGGGTGAAGTTCATGCGCTCCACCTCCCCGATCGTCCGAGGGCAAGTGTCCTATGATCCCAGCATTGTCATCGTCGCCCAAGGCAGGAAGCGCGGTTACCTCGGCGGGCAGACATTCACCTACGATGCCAATCATTATCTGGTGCTATCCGTGCCCCTGCCTTTTGAATGTGAAACTGTCGCCTCGCCCGATGGTCCGCTGTTGGGCATCTCCATCGGCGTCACTCCGGCCGTGGTGGCGGAAATCATGATGGAAATGGAAAAGGCCCTGCCCATCCCGATGGGCAAGCCGCAGGCAATCCGCGCCAATCCCCTGGACGACCGGATGTATGATGCCGCGATCCGGCTGGTGCGAGCCCTCGGCAGTGCCGATGAAGCTCGCATCCTGGCACCCCAGGTGGTTCGGGAGATCACCTACTGGGTGCTATGCGGGGAGGAAGGCGGAACCTTGCGGGCTTTGGCCGCGCCTCACACCCACTTCGGCCAGATCAGCCGGGCGCTACAACGCATCCATACCGACTACGCGACTCCTATCGACATGGCCTCCCTGGCGAGCGAAGCAGGCATGAGCATCTCCACCTTCCACGCCCACTTCAAGGCGGTCACGAGCTCGCCGCCGCTCCAGTATCTGAAGACCATACGGCTTCACAAGGCGCGCATGCTCATGGTCAATGAGGGGCAGACCGCCAGCAGCGCATGCCGGCTCGTCGGCTACGAGAGCGCCTCCCAGTTCAACCGCGAATTCAAGCGCTTCTTCGGGGACACGCCCGCAGCGGTCGCGGAGGAGTTGAGGAGGAGTTTGATCAATCTCTCATGATCACCTTTCCCGCCCGCCGTCACCTTCATCATTCAGGCCTTCAACCCGAATTTCACTCCGCACATGACGAGAAGTAAAAGGATCATGAAGCGCGCCGCCCTAATTGCGGGGCTTTTCGTCGCCTTCATCTACTTCAATAACGCCTCTTGGCTGGCGACAATTCCGGCGAAGGGTCCCTTGCTGCTTGCCCACCGGGGCCTTGCCCAGACCTTCGATCTGGCGGGAGTGCGGGCAGATACCGACACCTCAAAGCTCATCCATCCGCCCGAGCATCCCTATCTCGAAAACACGATCGCTTCAATGGAGGCTGCTTTTCGCCACGGGGCGGACGTGGTGGAATTCGATATCCATCCCACCACCGACGGACATTTCGCGGTCTTCCATGACTGGATCCTCGACTACCGGACGGACGGAACGGGAGTCACCCGGGATCACACCCTGGCGGAACTGAAGCGTCTCGATATCGGCCACGGCTATTCCGCCGACAAAGGGGCTACCTTTCCATTCCGGGGAAAGGGCATCGGCCTGATGCCTTCGCTGGACGAGGTCCTGGCCCGGTTTCCGGACAAGTCCCTTTTGATCCACATCAAGAGCAATGATCCTGAGGAGGGGCGCCAGCTCGCCAAGGTCCTGCAAGGGCTGCCGGAATCGCGGATCGCACTGCTCGCGGTTTACGGTGGAGACCGTCCGATCGCCTCGCTTCAGGAAGAGATGCCGGCCCTTCGCTGCATGTCGCGGGCCACCTTGAAGAAGAGCTTGCTTGCCTATTTCGCCCTCGGCTGGACCGGCTATATCCCGCCGTCCTGCCGGAACACCCAACTGCATATCCCGGAGAAATACGCGCCGCTGCTCTGGGGCTGGCCCAACCGCTTTCTCGGGCGCATGGACAAGGCCGGCACGCGCGTGATCCTCGTCGCCGGAAACGGAGACGTCTCGGGCGGCTTCGACACGGTCGCCGACCTTCAGCGCCTGCCGAAAAATTACCGCGGGGGCATCTGGACAAACCGGATCGACAGGATCGCGCCGCCGATCCGGAAGACGGAACGTTAGGCTCCCCGCATCAGGGAAATTTCCGCCAGGCTCACCAGCGAGCGCCAGAGTTCCTCCCGGGGCATTGCTTTCACTTGGTCCACCGTCAGCGCGCGCTCCAGCGTGAAGCGGCCCGAGCGGGTCCGGCGGAGGGCGCTCAGATGGGCGCCGCAGCCGAGCTTCTGCCCGATATCATGCGCGTAAGTGCGGACGTAAAAGCCCTTCGAGCAGTTCACGGTGAAATCGACCTCGGGCAATTCGATCCGGCGCACCTCGTATTTCGAGACCGTGACCGGCCTCGGCTCCCGCACCACCTCCTGGCCCTTGCGGGCCAGCTTGTAGAGCGGCACGCCGTCCTTCTTGATCGCGGATACCATCGGCGGGATCTGCTCGAAAGCGCCGGTGAAGGAGGCGAATGCGGCATCGATTTCCGCAGCCGTGAAGGCGGGCACTTCCTTTTCCTCCGTGACCTCTCCCTGCCGGTCCTGGGTGGACGTGACCTTCCCGAAAGTCAGGGTGCCTTCGTACTCCTTGTCCTCGCTCATCAGCAAGTCCTGGATCTTCGTGGCGCGCTCCACCACCAGCATGAGCAAACCCGTTGCCATGGGATCGAGCGTGCCGCAGTGGCCGATCTTCTTGGTGCCGAGCGAGCGCCGGGCGATGGCGACCACGTCGTGCGAGGTCATGTCAGGGGCCTTGTCCACCAGCAGCACGCCGCTGGGAACCACGGGGCCGGAAATCGGTCGGTTCATTATGATGTCGTAAAGGTATCAGGCCGCGGGAAAGGCCGCGTTCACCGCCTCCAGCACCTGTTGCTTCGCCTCGCTCATCGGCCCGGCCATCCGGATGCCGGCAGCCAAAGCATGGCCGCCGCCGCCGAAGAGGCCGCACACGTTGCTGGCGTCGATGCGCGGATCCTTCGAACGCATGGACACGCGGATCTTTCCGTCCGGCAGCTCTTCGAAGAAGAGCGCCACAATGACGCCATCGATGGCGCGGATGATGTCGATCAGGCCTTCGCTATCCTCGGGCTTCAGGCCGAGGGACTCGCGGACGGCCATCGTAAGCTCCCAATGTGCCACCCGTCCTCCACCGGTCAGTTCCAGCGTGTTCAACAGGGCACGCATGAGTTCCACCCTGCGGAACGGGTGGCTGTCGTAGGTCAGGGAATTGATCCGCCCCACGTCCAGGCCGCGGCGGATGAGGTCCGCCGCCATCAGGTAGGTCTCCTCCGTCGTGGAGGGGTACTGGAAGGAGCCGGTATCGGTCGAAACGGCGACATAGATCGAGTCGCGGGATTCGGCCGGCATCGGCAGACCGAGCGCGATGATCAGCTTGTAAAGGATCTGGCCGGTGGCCGGGCTGGAGGAATCGATGAGATTCACGTCGCCATACGCGGGGTTCGACTTGTGGTGATCGATGTTCACCCAAAGCTTCGCCTTCGAAGCGGCATGGAGCGCGTGCTCGCCGAGCCGCGGCTTCGCCGCGGTGTCCAGGGCGATGGCCACCTCCGCTTCCACAGGTTCCGCCGGGGGCTGTTCGATCCGGTCCGAGCCCGGTAGAAAGCGCAGATTGTCCGGCAGGCCGTCCTCGTTGATCACGCGGACCTTCTTCCCGGCCGCCTCCAGCGCGAAGGCGAGCGCGAGCTGGGAGCCGATGGCATCGCCGTCCGGCCGCACGTGGCTCAGGATCACGAACGACTCGTGACGTTCGAAAATCTCGCCGATCTCCTGGTAGCTGGCGTTTGCGCTCATGGTTTCCTTCCCGCTCGCGGGGCGGGGATTCTCCCGATGAAGCCCCCAGGCGCAAGGACAAAGGAGCAAGCGGAGGGCTGCCACGCCGCTCGGTGTCCTACCTTCCCGCCCATTTCCGGATTGCCGCCACCAATCCGGGAATATCGTGCTGTTTCGCCTCGAACGCCGGCTCCACGCCGTGCTTCCGCAGTGCTTCACTGGTCACGGGGCCGATACTCCCCGCCGCGCAATTTTCCGGCCATGGCAGGGCAAGCTTGAAGAAGTTGTCCACCGTGGAGGCCGAGGTGAAGGTCACCAGATCCGCGCCCTGCTCCGCCATCCGGGCGGCGGCTCCGGTCGGATCGCCGGTTTCGGGCACCGTCTTGTAAGCGATGCATTCATCCACGATCCCGCCCAATGCAGTGAGGCCCTCGTAGATCACATCCCGCGCTTCCTCCGCACGCACCCAAAGCACCGTGAGGTTCTCGATGGATTCATTGGCGAACGCCTCCACCAAACCTTCCGCGACGAATTTCTCAGGCACCAGATCCACCGCGAAACGATACTCCCGCACCTTTTGCGCGGTGCCGTTCCCGATCACCGCGATCCGCGGATTGCCCAAGCTCCGGGCGTCCTCGTAGGTCGCGAAGAAGGCGTCGAAGAAACGCTCCACCCCGTTGGGGCTGCTGAAAACAAGCCAGTCGTATTCGTGGGCGTGCGTAACGCCTTCCGCGAAGCCTTGCCGGTCATCGGGAAGCTCGATGCGAATCGTCGGCAGTTCCACGACATCGGCCCCGAGAGCCGAAAGTTCCCGGCTCAGGCCGCCGGCTTGTTCGCGGGTACGGGTAACAACGATCC
>CBIHMP010000131.1:0-10401 GCA_966211015.1 uncultured Luteolibacter sp.
GACGGAGGATATCATCGCGCTTTCGTACCAAATCGCAAGCTCCTTTGCGAGGGGGTTCCAGAACTTGCCCCGGTACCGGGCGCTGAGGAAATCGAGGAATTCGCGGATCATGGAAGCGGGGTAGTGGGAAGAACTCCGCTTGCCGGAAAATTCAATGTAGTCGGGGTGGATGTTCACCAGCGCGAGCCCGCCCCGCGCGGCGATCCAATCCAGCTTCCTGGTCCAGATCTCCGGCGTTTGCTCTCCCAGCAGGAGGAACAGGGTGGAGTCCTGCGGGAGCGTGTAGGGAAGCTCCACGTAGCCGCCCGCGGTTTCGCCGCCCGGCCGGACCCGGAAAGGGAAGATCGTATGGGATCCCTCCGGTTGGGGCTCGAAAGGATCGGTGTCGAAGGTCGAGGCGTCGTAAACCACGTCGAGATCATGGATCCAATCGAGCTGCCGGAGCATGAATCCGGAGCGAAAGCCGACGGCCTTCCATGCCGCCAGGTAGCGGTTGATGCGTTTGGCCTTCTCCCGGAAGCCTTCGCGGGAGCCGTAGAGCCGGCCATCGTGGTTCAAATCGTGGACCCCGACTTCGAAACCCTTCTGTTCGAGCCATTTCCTCAGCTCGGAAGGATCGTTGTAGGTGCCTTCAGGGATGAAGTTGAAGGACGACCTCAGCCCGTACGCGATCTCGATCTCCGCCAGCTCCCGTACTTTGCCCAGGCCGCTCCTCGACTCGACATCGTGGGTGAAGACGACCGCGAACTCCTTTCCGTCGGGCCAGCCGGGCCAGCCCGGAGGAGTCGCCCCGGCAAGCTCGTTGATCGGCCACGTATTCGCGCACTGCCGGATGATCCCGCGCGCCCGGCTCCGCCTCATCGCCCACCGCACCTTCAGCGGAATGAATGGCTTGATGAGGAAATAAGCTCTCGCAAGCAAGCCGGGCGAGCTTGCCGCCATCGCTTCGTACGTGGATGGCACCGTCTGTGACATGCTGCTGCGGACGAGAATGGGGAGGGACCCGGAGCGGACTTGCTCGCGCCGTCAAACTTCTCCAAGCACCCAACCCGGCGCATGGCTCCGCGCCTTGTTGAAGATGCAGGACACATCGGCGCGGCCCTTCACCAGTTCCGAATAGCCCCACTTCAGGGTTTCACGGTTGGTATCCTCCCCGTCCACCACCAGCAGCACCTTGTCCATCAGGCCGGCCATCGCGATGGTCGGGCTCGTCTGCGCGAGGGCCGGCATGTCGAAGATAATGTAGTCGAACTCGCTCGCGCGGAAATGCGGCAGCAATTCGTAAAGATGCATGGGCCCGAAAGGCGCCGACGCGGGGTCGCTATTCCGCGACGCCGCGCTCGCCAGATACAGGTTCTGCGAGCCCTCCTTGAAACGGGTGTTGCGGGCCGCCTGAAGCGCTCCCACCAGGGAGTGCAACGGCTTGTTGGCAAACATCGGATTCTCCTCCGACTGCGCCGGATTGAGATCGACCAGCAGCACCTTCGCGCCGTTCACTTCGGAAAATGCCTTGGCCAGCCCTGCCGCGATGGTTGAAGCGCCCGCGCCCGTGGAAAGGCCGGTCACCGCCATCAGCTTCGGCTTGTGGGTCATGTTGTTGACCTGGAAATTGAAAACGATCCGGTCGCGGATGGCCTCGGAGTAAGGATGGATGAAGTGATCCGTGCGCGATGGGAACGGCCGGAACTCGTGGGCCCCGCGGACGGCAGGCAAGGATGACCTCTCCCCCTCCCCTTCCCCGCTGCGCTCGCTGGCGATCAGGTGGGTGCCGCGGTTTTTGGGACGCACGTACGGGATGGACAACATCAGCGGCAACTGGAGGCGGGACTCGATCTCCGTCGGGCGCTTGATCCGGCGGTCGATCACCAATTCCAGAAGGAAGGCCAATCCGATGCCGGAGGCCACGCCCGCACCCGCCAGGCCGAGCATCAGCTTCTTCGAAAGCTCGCTGAAAGTTTGCTCGGGCGCGGAAGGCTGCTGGACCACCGGGATATTCGGCATCTGGGAAGGGTCGAGCGTGCGATCCACGCGGGCCTTTTTCAGGTTGGATTCGAGCAAACGGTATTCGCCGTCCTCCATCTCCTTGCGCCGCTCGAGGTCGGCGATTTTCGGGGCCACTTCGGTCAGCCTCTTGATCCGGGCTTCCACCTCTGCAAGATGGGTGTGGTAGCGTTCGATCCGCGCTTGGATTCCGTTCAGGGCGTCGCGTTCCTTGCGGAGTTCGACCAACGGATTCGCCGGCTCCTCTCCTCCCGTTTCGACCGCGGTCTCCATGGCGAGCCCCGGGGTCTTCGCGAGCAGGGCGTTGCGCTGCGCTTTCACGCTGGCGATCTCCTGCTGGTTGCGAACCACCTGGGCATTGCCCGGGGCGAACTTGCTGCGCAGGTCGAAATCCTGTTGTTGGAGGCGCTCGAGCTGCTTTGCGAGTTCCCGGTATTCTTCCACCTCTTCCGGCTTCGGGGGAAGCGGGATCGCCCGCGGCGGATGGGGCACCGGCTTGCCTGAGGTTGAAGCCACCGCCGTGGAGTCCCGGGAAGCGGCGGCGTCCGACAAGGCGAGATCCCTTTCGAGCGCCTCGACCTTCGTGGCCTGTGCATCCCGCTCCGCTTCGGCCGTCACCAGGTCCTGCTTCGTCCTGTCCCGTTGCGCGGCCAGTGAGATCGACTCCTCCTGGAGCGAAATAATCCCGCTTTGGGACTTCAGGCTGTTCAGCTCCGATTCCGTCTGGCGCAGCCGGTTGCGGATGTCCTCCACTTGCTTGGCCACGCTATCGAAGGCACCCACCGAGCGGTGGATCTCCAGGTGCTTGTTGAAATAGCGCTTCACCACCTCCCGCAGCACATCCACCGCGAGCTGGGGCTCCTCGTTCCGGTAAATCACGTACACCACGTTGCTCCCCCGGGAAGCCGGCATCACCTCCAGCCCCCCGAGCACGACGTTCGCCGCTTCGTCGAGATCCGCCGCCTCACCCGCGGTGGGAAGCAGGCGATCCGGCCCGATGGCCTCCGCCACTTCCTTCGCGAGATCCCCGCTGCGGAGGATCTCCAGCTCCGTATTCACCACCTGGTCGCCCGAGCGTCCGCCCGCGGCGACTTCGGATTCGTGGGCATCCATCCCGCCGCGCTGGAGCACGTAGTTGATCACGAATTTCGCGCGGGACTCGTACAGGGGCTTCCGCGTCACGTACACGGAGGCCGCGGCTCCCAGACCCAGCGCCGTCATGATGAGGATCTTCCACTTGTGCTTGAAGAGCACGTAGAGGATATCCTGAAAGCCGAAGGATCCTTTGGACCCGGGTTGAGCAGACTTTTGCATGGGTGGGGGGTGTCTCGTTCTAGTCCAGATTTAGGGGGCAGATCAATGATCCGGAATCCGGTGGAATCGCAAGTGGGGGGAAGCCGTCCGAGGGGCGCGTGGCGGCGTTTCGCCGCAGAATCCGTTCCACCCCTTCCTCCGCGATCGCGGGGGAGTAGTGGAAGCGGCAGGCCGGAGTGATATCAGATGTCCGTGATTTTTTAAAGCGGAAAGCCCCGCACCGCCGGTACGCGACGCGGGCATCCCGCGCTAATCGGCTGCCTGCCCCGTTTGCGTGGAAGCGGACGCGACCCGGGGGGATCTGCGCGGAAGCGGGCGCGCGGGATTTCCCGCTACCACGGCACCGGCGGCGACGTCCTTGGTCACCACGCTGCCGGCTCCGACCATCGCCTTGCTGCCGATAGCGACCCCGCCGAGGATCGTGCTGCCGGAGCCGATCGAGGCCCCTTTTCCCACCAAGGTCTCCTGGCAAACCCAGTCCTCATCGGCCTGAGGGGTGCCGTCGGGATTCACGGCTCTCGGAAAGCGGTCGTTGACGAAGGTCACCCCGTGGCCGATGAAGACCTCGTCTTCCACGGTAACGCCCTCGCAGATGAAGGTGTGGCTGGAGACCTTGCAGCGGGCGCCGATCCTCGCACCCTTTTGGATCTCCACAAAGGTCCCGATCCGCGTGTCGTCCCCGATTTCGCACCCGTAAAGATTCACGAACCCGTGGAGGCTTACGCGCGCGCCCAGTTTCACGTCCGGTGCGATCCGGAGCCCGTATTCCGCCTCGTCGCTCATACGCCGCTCAATTTCGAAGTGGAGCCCGCGGTGGCAGGCCCGCGAAGGGGAGCATCCTCTTGAAGCCTCGGGCTGGAGAAAGGAACCGGCCCGCCCTTCGCCAGCAGCGACTCGGAACTCGCCTCCAGGATCCGCACCATTTCAAGACCGCGGATCCCGCAGCTCAGCGGGCGGCGACCTTCGCGCACGCACTCGATGAAGTGGCCGCACATCGCCTTGAGCGGCTCGCTTTGCTCGATTCGGGGCAGATAGCAATCCCCGTAGTGGTACGAGTAATGGAATTCGGCGAAGTTGTCATAGTGGGGCGGGCACTCGACCCGCGCGTCGTAGATCCGCACCTTCTCCAAGGGCTGCAGGTCATCGTAAACGATCATCTTGCGGGTGCCGACGAAGGTCATCTGCCGGACCTTCCGCGGCTCGAGCCAACTGCTCTGGACCGTGGCAAAACGTTGTTCCCGGAAAGTCAGTGACAGGTTCGTGACATCCTCCACACCCGGATGGATGTGGGCGTTCCCTTGGCAATTCACCAATTGGGGGCACTCCCCCATCACGTGCAGGATGATCGAGAGATCATGCGGCGCGAGATCCCACGCAACATTGATATCCTTCTGGAAAAGACCGAGGTTCAGGCGCTGGCAATTGATGTATTTGACCTCGCCGATCCCGCCCGCGCGGATGATCCCCGCGATTTTCCGGACCGGCTCGGAGTAGAGATACGTATGCCCCACCATCAGCACGAGCCCGCGGTCGCGGGCGAGCGCGACGAGCTCCTCGCATTCCTCCGAGGAGGAAGCCATGGGCTTTTCGATCAGGACATGCTTTCCGGCCAGCAGGGCCGCCTTCGCCAGAGGATGGTGCGTTTTGACCGGAGTCGCGATTACCACCGCATCCAGGCCGCTCCCCTCCAGCATTTCGCCGAAATCCGTGAAGAAAGCCGCGCGCGGGTACAGGCCCCGCATGTGCGCCAGCCGCCCGGGATCGGGGTCGCAAAGGGCGGTAACCGCGGCACCGGGGTTCGAATCGAAATTACGGGCGAGATTCGGACCCCAATAGCCGCATCCGGCAATCCCCACTGAAAGGGGCTTCTTCATACCCGGTCCGTGATCCGCCGGATACGATATCCGAGCGCCTCCTCCGTAGCGCGGGCGGCCATGCGGGAAGCGCGCTGCCCCCGGCGCAAGGGCGTCATGCAATCCGCCAGCTGCTGTAGCAGCGCCATCGGCGTCCGCAGCATGATGATCAGATCCAGCAAAGGCGAAGAGCGCCTCGCATAGTGCACGTCCATCGCGTTCATCTCCCGGAAGGTGGTGCGGTTCTTGCCATTGACCTGCCACAATCCGGTCAGACCGGGCAGGACGGTGAAGCGCTCCCGCTGGGAGGTGGTGAAGAAACCGTACTCCTCGATCACGCAAGGGCGCGGCCCGACGAGGCTCATCTCCCCGCGTAGGACATTGAGCAGTTGCGGCAGTTCATCCAGCCCTGAAGCCCGGAGGAAGCGGCCCCCGAAGATCAGCCGGGAGTCGCCGAGACAGTCCAATTTGATCATCGGCCGGTCGGATTCGATCAATCGTTCCACGTGGGTGCCGTGATCCGCCGTGGAGGCGCCGTGGCGCATGCTGCGGAACTTGTAGAGAGTGAAGCGCCGGCCGCCGAAGCCGATCCGTTCCTGGAAGAAGAACGCCGGACCGCTCGAAACGAGCCGGATCCAGAGGGCGACCAGCACCAGCAACGGCACCGCCAAGGGCAAGCTTGCGATCACAAAGGTGAAGTCGCACCAACGCTTCCATTTGGGAACGCCGGGCCGTCGGCGCGAGGGACGGATCCGTGCCGGGATGGAGGTGCCTCGCGGGCGCCTTCCCGGCCGCGTGGGAGAGGAGGGACGCGCCCTGCCTGTCGGGCGGCATGAGCGGACCGCGGACTCGCTGCGCCGCGTTTGCGGATCGCAGGTACGGGTCTGCCGTTCCTGAAGTTGCGTTGTCATCCGGGGGGGTGGGGGTGGATTGACGGGTATCGAGAATCTAGTGGCGTGGCTGATCTTGCACGGAAGAGAGGAACAATATCGGGTTTTTGCCGGGATTCTTCATTCATGCTGCCGCCCTTGGTCGCTTGGCGCCTTGGGTGCCAAAACCTTTGAAACGACAGGTCGGGAAGTGACCTCCTCGCTCGCGGTATCCTGGAAAGTTTTTGAAGCCGCCGCGCACTTCCTGGGTGGGAAATGAAACGAGGTCGGCCCGACTTTCAGGCACTCGATGGGGGGAGATTTCTGAGGGGGGTGAATGAACAGCGGCTTTCCTTCTATCAGAATGGCAACGACCTACAAGCATTTATTGGGAGAACTACGTAGGGGGCGAAACGAGCTTTCAAGAGAGTCGGATGGCACGACGGCGACATTGGCGAAACGGGATCTTAAAAAATCCGGAGGGGCTATTGGCTTTACTCGCGGCATATCTCGGGGGAATTGAAAAAAGGATCGCGCTGATCGCGGGCGACAATCCAGCACCCGCCGTGCCAAGTCAGGGTCCCCGGAATTTCGGGAGATGTTTGATATACCCGGCATCCAACCGACGCGGGTGCAGGCGCTCAGTACTCCACGGATACACCCGTCGAAAGCTGCCACTGCGACCAATCCTTTTGCCCGTCGTTCGTGGAGTAGCGCAATGCCGCATCCCAAGCCACCCGGTCTGAGAAAAGCTTCCTCCGGTAAGCGAGATACGCGTGGAAGAACTGATCGTCGTCGCGGGGGCCCGTCACCGCTCCCACCGCTTCGTATGCCGAGAAACTGAGACCCACGCCTCCTTCGAGAGAAGCCCTGTCGAAGTGCCTCACGAGAGCGGTGAAAAACGAAAGGTCCTCGACGATGTAGTTGGCGTTGATCGGGGAAGGCACCACGGCATAGCGGACCGAGCTTTTCCAAGTCCACCTTTCGCTCAAGACGTATTGAGCCTCCAGGCCACCGGCCGGCCCGGCATCGCGGCCCCCGCCCAGTCGCGAATTCTTCGCGAATTCCACGCCCGCGTCCGCATCCAGGAAGATCCGCTCGCCCCATTGGTAGCGGACCTTCACCAGCGCGGCGATCGCGTCCCGCTCCCCCGTGTTGTCGGATTCCGACAAGGTATGGCGGATGGCGGGCCCGATGCGGATGCGTTCCGTCGCATCCCACAACCCGGAGATCTGGGTGGTATAGACATCGGCACCCGCGCGGCCGCCGGTGTCGTAGTCGGATGAAGAAGCCGTCCAAGCGGCCAGCAGCTTCGTGCGGGGTCCCAGCTCGTAGCTTCCCTTGATCCCGTAGTTCAGGATCGAACCCTGGATGAAAGTCCCCGAGAGCCGGTCGGCGGACGAGACTTCGCTGTAATCGGCAAAGAGCGTGACGCTGGTGCGGGCGCTTTGATACTTGAAGGAAACGCTCCCGCTGTGATCGACCCCGTTCAGGTCGGAATTGTTCCAGTAGGCGCGAAAAGCGGGCGAATACCTCGCTTCAAGGGAATATCTCGCGCCGCCCTCCGGATCCGAACGGTACATCGCCCACGGGGCGACGGAAGCCGAGAGCTCGCTTTCCGGGTAGTCGGCATCGAGGAAGAAATTCGAATCGTAGATCGCCGCAGCATCGAGGCCGAAATAAAAGCCGCCTTTCAAATTCCCGATGGCCTCGCCAGCCGGCTCGAAGGGCTCGAAAAGCGCCCGATCCCCGCCGGCAAGACGGAGCGCGAAATCCTGGGCGGTAACTTGGGAAGCAAGGCACGCTGTTGCCGCGAAGGCGAAAGTGCCGAGCTTCCTCACTGTAGGGATGGTGGGGGTGAACATCCTGGGAGGTGTCTGGGTGGACGGTGCACGCTCGCGAATGCCGGGGAGGGAAGTCAAACCGATTCGCGATACGTCCGGTCAATCAAGGGAATCCAGCGCATGCAGGTCGGTTAGATTCCTTAAGCAATCTCGTCCACTCCTCCCGCGGTCACCGCGGCTCCAGCACGAAAAACGCCTTTGAACCCTCGGGAGGAAAACGGCATTCCGCCTCTCCTTGCGGGCTGACCGTCATTTGCGGCCCGACGAGGGGGAAGAGCTCGAAATCCACCAGGTTCACCGATCTCTTCACCGCGATGGTCAGCGTGAAGTCGCCCGTCGCCGGGTTCTTGGGAAGCAAAGGAACGCCCGGGTGCATGTCTTGGAGCTGCCCGCCGCTGTAAAGACCCGTGGCATTCGCCCCCGAGCGGAGGATCGCCACCAGCTCCTCGTCGTTCACCTGCCAGTCGAATCCCAGCGATTCGAGCTGCAGTTCCACCACGTCGTTCAGACCGTCGCCGTCCGTATCATTGCCCGCGGACAGCGCTTGGCCGGCGAGGGTGATGTCGAAGGGACTGCTCGCTGCCGCATTGCTGAGGATTCTCAGGGTGGCCACCCGGCTGCCGGACGAGGCGGGCGCGAACCCGACATCGAAAGAGATGGTCTGGTCCACCTGGAGCACTACCGGCACCTCCGGAGCATCGAGCAAAAAGTCCCCGACACTTCCGGAAAAAAGAGTGAGGGCGCTCAGCTCCAGGGCGGCCGTGCCTGTGTTGCGGATCGCCACCGTCTGGGCGCTACCGCCGGAACCGATGGCGGCGTCGCCGAAATGGATGCTCGCATTCCCGCTGAGCAGGCCGGTCCCCGGCGGCTGTTCCACCTGCATCTGAGGCGAGGGCGGATCGGGATCGAAGACGAAGATCGCTCCCCGGTTCTCGGTGTCCCCGTCGTCGAGGGGCGCACCTATCACGATTTGCAGCCCGCTGATGGCGGCGGAAGCGCCGAACCGGTCTCCCGCACCCTTTTCGAGATTGTCCAAAGTGTCGGCAGGGACCGCGGGCGTGGAAGAAGTGAGTTCATACACGTAGGCGGTCCCCGCATCCGCTGCGCTTGCCTCCACCTCGGAAGCACCCACGACCACGCGCGTGCCCTCGATCGCCACCGAGATGCCGAAGTAATCCTCCGGCTCGGGTACCGGATTGTCCATGGTTACGACCGGCAGCGCCGGACTGTCGGAAGCAAGATCGAAAACATAGACGCTTCCCGCATCACTCTCGCCGGTATCGTTTAGGTGACATCCCGCGACGATCCGCGTGCCGGAGATCCCGACGGAATAGCCGAACCAATCCTCCACACCGGGATCGGGATTGCGCAGAGTTGCCACCGGCACTGCAGGAGTTCCGGAAGCGATTTCGTAAACATAGACGCTCCCGGCATCGGCAGCACCGGCATCGTCGCCATGGGCACCCACCGCCACTCGGGTTCCGGAGATGGCGACGGCATAGCCGAATCTATCGTCCATCCCGGGCTCCGGATTCTCCAGAGTGAGCACCGGCACCGAAGGCGTCGGCGAGGCCAGGTCGTACACGTAGGCGCTTCCCGCATTGACCGCCCCGGCATCGTTCCCCATCGCTCCGACCACCAGGAGCGACCCGGAGGCCGCCATCGCATTCCCGAAGAAATCTTCCGCTTGGGGAGCGGGATTCGGGATCGTGTAGGCGGGCGTGGAGGGCGTGGCCGAGCTGCGGTTATAAACGTACGCCGTTCCTGCCTTCGCGCCTCCGCTGTCATTCTGGTAGGCGGCCGTGATTACCAGATTGCCCGACAGGGCCACCGCTGCACCGAAATAGTCGTTCACGTGCGGCGAGGGGTTGTCCATGGTGAGGACCGGCTGCCCGGGTGTCTCCGACGTGAGATCGAAGAGGTAAGCGCTTCCCGCGTTCGAAGCGCCTTTGTCATCGTGCGGCGTCCCTACGGCAATGACCGGTCCGGCAATCGCCACGGCCGTTCCGAACTCCTCGTCGGAGGAGGGGCTGGTAGGGTTGAGCGCGTGGACCTTTTGATTCGGCGTACCTGAAGAAAGGTCATACACGTAGGCGATCCCGCCATCAGGTGCCGTCGTATTGTCGCCATGCGCGCCCGTGGCCAGCCGGGCACCGGAAAGAGCCACGGAGCGGGCGAAGAAGTCATTGTTACCCGGCGAGGGGTTATCGATGGCATACAGGGGTGTCGCGGGCGTCGCGGAGGCGAGATCGAAGACATACGCCCGGCCGTTATCGGTTCCCCCGTTATCGTCCAGATGGGAGCCGGCGATCAGTCGCTGGCCATCGAGCGCCAGGGAGGCACCGAAGGTATCGTTCAGCGCGGGCGCAGGATTGAAGACGGTCACGACGGGAAGCGTCGGGGTACTCCCGGCTACATCGTAGAGATAGCAAGCACCGGCATTCTGGGCGCCCGTGTCTTCCTGGGGAGCGGCCACCGCGACCATCGTCCCCGAGATATCGACCATCAGGCCGAAGTGAT
>CBIHMP010000132.1:0-10312 GCA_966211015.1 uncultured Luteolibacter sp.
TTCGGAGTGATTTGAATCTGTACTATTTTGGTGGGGTATTGAAGAAACTCGTCATGGCGAGTTACCCCTGTTGCTTGAGCGATGCGGAATGGGAGATTCTTCGCGCGCTTCTGCCAAAGCCTGCCCTGACCCTGCGAGGCAGGCCCATCAAACACCCGAAGCGCGCGATCATCGACGGCATCCTCTACATCATTCGCGTGGGCGGTGCCTGGCGCTTCATGCCCAATGATCTTCCTCCGTGGAAGACCTGCTACCACTACTTCCGGCTGTGGGCCAAGCTGGGCGTATGGGAAAAGATCCATCATGCGCTCCGCGACCGGGCCCGTGTCGCCGCGGGTAAAAAAAAGCCCCCACGGCTGCGATCCTCGATAGCCAAAGCGTTCGAACAGCTAGCCAGCCCGGAGTTCGTGGTTTTGATGCGGGTAAGAAAATTACAGGACGAAAGCGACACGTCCTGGTAGACACGCAGGGCTTTATTCTCGGCCTGTCGGTCACCCCGGCATGCATTCAGGACCGGGACGGAGCGCGTGCCCTGCTCACCGGGCTGCTGACCCGGAGCTTCGGTTGGATCAAGAAGATCTGGGCCGATGGAGGCTATGCCGGAGCGCTGGAAGGCGAGGTCGCGAACTTGCCGCGCCACCGGCAAGTGGATCTGGAGATCGTCAAGCGTAGCGACGACATGACCGGATTCAAGGTGCTACCGCAGCGATGGATCGTGGAGCGGACCTTTGGCTGGCTCATCCAATCCCGGCGCCTGGTGCGGGACTACGAGGTTAAACCGACGCACTCGGAAGCGATGATCTACCTGTCGATGAGCAAGCGCATGCTCGCCAGAATCGCATCATGAGTTATTTTTCAGACGGCCTCTAAGGAGGCGCAAGCTTCGATGTCGAAGCCTGCCGCGGGCAAGGCCTCCTGATATACCGTCCTTGGGGGCGCACGGAAGAAGGACGCCGGGCGGATTCTTGACGGGTACCTCAACGATCGCTTCCCGGTCATCCAGTCCGGCTTGGTCCCTAGCCGCGAGCACTGGCACGTTCCATTAAATCGCATTACTTCCTCCGAAAGGCTCTCTTTCCGGTCGTGCACAAAGTGACACGGAATCCGGTGAATGCATGAATCGATATGATCGCGGGACGGTGCCGGTCGCCCGTAGGAGCCTTTCGCCCTTCCGATCCGCCGGTGGTTTCAGCGATCGAGAGTGATGCGCTCAAAGAGCACTTCGCCCGGCACGTCGGGCTTGCGGGTGGCAAGGGTGAAGCCGAGCAGAATCCCGTCGGGCAGGTCGAGGTCCACTTTGCCCACCTCGAACCACTCACTGTCGTCCACGCGGTGCTCGGCGATGAACGAAGCACCCTTCCGCGTCAGGCGATACCAGATCGGCGACCACGAGTAACTGTTGCCTGCCCGGGTGCTCGCGGCTTGGCCGGTCGCGGTGCGGAAACGGGCGCGCGTTCCCCGGGTGCCGCCTTCCCCCAGGGTCAGCGCCACCATCTTGCTGTCCGGAGCGAGGGACTCCCGGGCCATGAGACCGAACTTCGAAAGCGGCGACCCGCCGATTTCCCCGGGATCCGGGCCGACCATCCGGGTCGTCAGGGTGAAATCCCCGGAGGTTTCGAGATAGACGAAACTGGCGTCGTCGCCCTTGCCCCCGATGTCGCGGCCGGTGCCGCGGAGACGCAGCGTGCGGCCGCCCTCGCTGCTGTAGGATGCCTCGGGCGGCGACCCTGGGCCATCCGTGCCGCGGCCCACGCGTGTCGTCTTCCATTTCGCCGGAAGCAGGGCGCCATTGCCGGCCGTCACCGTCACGGCTTCCGACGCCGGCCCTTCCCCGGACTGGTTGGCGGCGACGACGATGTAACGGTAGGTGGCACCGGGTTCCACCTTGCGATCGACGTAGCTCGGGGTGGAGTATTTGTCCCGGTTCGAGATGGTCTTGAAATCGCCGCCGCCGGCCCGCGCCCGGCGCACGATGTAGCGGGAGACATCCAGCTTGGCGGGCAGGTTCCACTTCAGATAAACGCGGCCGAGGCCGGGCTCGGCGACAAGACCGGCGGGCGCGGAGGGAGCCGGCAGCGGCGGATAGGGCGAAGCCTTGCCATCGAGGGTGAAGGCGAGGGTCCCGTAGCCGAAGTGGTCCCACCCGCTCAGCTCGGGGCGCGAGAGTTCGGCGACGCGTCTGAGCGCCGGGGCCGATTGCCCTTGGCGGACGACGTAGTGGTTGTAGAGCAGCTCCCACACCGGCGTGGTGAAGCGGCCCCGGGTGTGATTGGTCAGCCAATGGTTTTTGGCACCGGAGCTGTTGTCGTAGGGCGTGTAGGGAACCGGCTGGGAAAGCGCCTCGCGGGCGGCGTATTCGGCAGCAGCGAGCAGACGGTTGTCGGCATATCCGAAAAGGTCCACGCCTTGGTTCCAAGCGACCGTGGCACCTTGCGCCATCAGGCCGATCCCCAGGTGGGCGTGGGGCAGGTCGCGCCCGCTCTCCTGCCACTGGCCGAGCTTCCCGGGGTGCATGAAGGGCACGGCATTCATGATCGCCCCGGTGCCCTTGCCGTTCTTGAAATATTCCACGCCTTCGTCGAAGATGGCGCGGTCGTCCAGGAACACGCCGATGGCGATCAGGGCCGAGATATTGCAGATGTCCCAGTTGGCCCAGTAGTGCGAGTCGCCGCGCTGGTTGCGGGCCTGAAGGAAACCGCTGACCGCGGGATAGATGTAGGCGCGAATCATCCGCTTGAAACGCTCCTGGTCCGCCGGCTGCCAGTCAGGGCAGATGCGGAGCAGCTCGCCGACCATGGCGAACTCGGCGGAATAGATCCCGCTGAGGCCCGGGATGTTATTGCCGCTTGATACCTGGTTCACCGCGGCAGACCACTCGTTGCAAATGCGGATGGCCGCGGCGGCGTGCGCCTTGTCACCGCTCACATACCAGCGGATGAAATTCAGATAGGCCGCATGGGCGTCGCGGGAGGCGGCCTGACGGTTACTGCCCATGTTCGGACGCGGCGAAGGCCGATAGTCCGACTTTGCAAGCCGGTCCTTGAGGAGCGCTTCCCAGCCTTCGATCCATGGCGTTTCGCGCGCGGCGACCTTGGCCTTCATGCGGTCGAGGTCCGCTTGCGTGTGCAGGCCGCCGGGATGCTTGAAGGGGGCTTCATCTGCCGAGGCGCGGGCGGAGGACACGATGGCTGCGGCGGCACACAGGACGGAAAGAAAAAAACGTCGTTTGGGCATGAAGGAATCGGAGCGGTTCTGTCGGGTGGCTGAAGCGGGAGCAGATTACGAAGGCCAAAGCCGGATCTTTCTTCGCATCGGGTCTCACTGGAAAGCCGCACGAACCCCGAGGCACAGGAAGCGCTGGCCGCGGGCACGGCCTACCGGGGGTCAACGGGACACCTCGATCCGCGCGGTTTCGCGGATGTCGTCCGAGGAGGCACCCACGAGGATGTCGAAGGCACCGGGATTCACGACGAACGCGTGCGTGGATTCGTCCCAGTAAGCGAGTTCCGAGGCGGGCAACGTGAAAGTAAGCGTGCGTTCTTCGCCGGCTTGAAGGGTGATGCGTTGGAAGCCTCGAAGCTCCTTGGCGGGGCGCTTGACGACCGGGTTCACCTCGTGGGCGTAGAGCTGGACGACTTCGTCGCCGGCGCGCCCGCCGATGTTTTTGACATCGATGGCGACGGTGAGCGTTCCATCGGCGGGGAGGCTCTTCGTACTAACGCTCAGCTTGGAGTATCCGAAGGTGGTGTAGCTGAGGCCATGGCCGAAGGCATAGAGCGGCTGGCCATTCAGATACATGTAGGTGAAGCCCTTGGTGACGTCGTATTCGTCGATGGACGGCACCTGCTTCTCCGAGGCATAGACCGTGTGCGGGAGGCGTCCCGCGGGATTCACCTTGCCGAGAAGCACGTCCGCGATGGCGGCGCCTCCCTCCTGCCCCGGCCACCACGCCTGCAGCATGGCGGGCGCGTGTGCCTTCAGCCACGGCACGGTCAGGGGCCCCGCGCCGAAAAGCACGACCACCGTGCGGGGATTCGCCGCGATCACGGCTTCGGCGAGTTCCTGCTGGTTGCCCGGCAGGCCGAGGAAAGTGCGGTCCACGTCCTCCATCTCGTTGCGCGTGTCGCTGCCGAGGCAGAGGATCACCGTGTCCGCCTCCTTTGCGGCGGCGATGCCCCGGGTGAGGAAAGTCTCGCCACTGCCGAGGTCGCTGACTGCCTTGGCGTTCTCCACCTCCACGCCTGCGCGCGCCGCGCCCGACAGCGCCAGCTTGTCGAAACTGCCACCATAGCCGCGGCTGGCCTCGTTGCGCCCTTCGACCGTGAAGCGGATCAGGTGTCGTCCCTTTGACAGGGTCACGCTGCCGAGCCCGGCCTGCATACCGGGGCGGTTGTCGGCGGCATAGAGGTCGATCGGCGCGCCGATGGGCTTTCCATCCACGCTGGCTTGGAACATCCCGTACCGGGGATCTCCCTTGAAATGCAGGACGAGTTGGATTCCGTCGAGCCGTAGGGTGTTTCGAATACGATCAGTCCGCCATCGCCGAAAACGGGCGGACCCACGTCCTGCCATGAGCCGGCAGCGAGATGGCGGAAGGAGGATGTGGTGGGTGTAGCAGGAGAAGCATCTTGGGCGAAAACATCAGCAGCGGTGGAAATCGATCGGTTCAGGGTGCGACGACGATGCGGTAGAACCGCTTGAGAGGGAGGCTCA
This sequence comes from uncultured Luteolibacter sp., assembly GCA_966211015.1. Lineage (GTDB taxonomy): Bacteria > Verrucomicrobiota > Verrucomicrobiia > Verrucomicrobiales > Akkermansiaceae > Haloferula. The sequence goes on from CBIHMP010000132.1 coordinate 4,714, forward strand.
CCGGCGTGTCGGCGACCTGGATCTCCGCACCGGTGCCCGCGATATCGTCTTCCACCGTCGTCCAGGAACCCCCCACCAGGGAGTCGGAGCGCTCGAGCCGGTAGAGTTTTCCGCTTACCGACGGGAAGATAATCACGATGCCGCTTTCACCGGCTTGCACCACAGTCACCTTCAAGAGGCTCTGGCGGTCGGTCGGATCAGTGCCGGAGACGAATTCCTGTGCGTTGTTCCAGCCGTCGCCGTCCGGATCGGCGGAATCGGCGGCGTCGCCGGAATTGGCAGCGGTCCCGAAATACTGGAGTCGCCAGTTTTCAGCGCCGGTCGTGACCGGAGCGGCGGGGGGCGAGGCCAGGAGCGCGATCTCCGAGGCACTCATTGCGTGGCTGTAGACGCGGAAGTCGTCGAGGGCGCCGTCGAGGTAGGGGTCGTTGAACTGCGACTTGCCGAGGTAGTTCAGCGTGGTCGTGCCGAGATCGGAGGGGCTGAGGGCGATTGTGCCGGAACCAGCGAGGGCGCCATTGACGTAGAGCGAAACGGTAGTGTCGGAACGAACCACGGCGACGTGAGTCCAGGCGCCGGTGGTGAGGGCGATGCCCGTGCCGCTGACGTTTTGTTCGCCACCGGCAGGGGTGCGGATGCCGAAGCGGAGTTTGGCGTTGTTCGGGGCGGTCGGCGTATACTGGGTGGTGAGGAACATGTAGTTGTTCGTCGCCGTCCCGAAGTCGAAGATTCGCTGCCAGGTGGCGAAGGCGTTCACCTTGATCCAGCTCGAGATGGTGAAGTCGTTCAGGCCGGCCACGATGCCTGAGGGAAGCGTGGCGTATTGGGAAGAAGCCGGAACCAAGTTGAGACAGTTGTTGATTTTGCCTGAGGCGAAGGCCGGACCATTGACCAAGGTCGCATGGAAGTCGTTGCCGCTTGAGTCTGCGGCGAGCGCACCTGCGGTTTCGTCAAACTTGAGGTGGAGCTCCAGGGCGGTGGAATTGGCGGAGACCTCCGCGCTGTATGCGGACTCGTTGGCCGCGGTGTCCACCGCGTTCACGATATAGTAATAGGTGACGCCGTCGGAGACCGTGGCGTCGGTGTAGGCGCTGGTAGTCAGGTCGCTGGCGATGCGGACGTAGCCGCTGCCACTGATGGTGGAGCGGTAGACGGTGTAGGAGGCGAGGTCCTGCTCGCCGTTGTCGGCCCAGTCGAGCGAGATGCTGGTGTCGTCCGCCGTGGCGGTCAGGTCCGCGGGTGCTGCGGGTGGCGTGGTGTCGTCGCCGGGAGAGCCGCCGTTCTTGACGTCGTTCACCTGCGAGGCCGTCAGCGGGTAGCTGTAGATCCGGAAGTCATCGATCCGGCCGTTAAACAACGGGTCGGCGAACTGGCTCTTGCCGATGTAGTTGTTCACCGGCCTGAAGTCGAAGCCGGTCGGATTGATGGCGGCAACCTTGGTCGCCACCGGCGAGCTATTCACGTAGAGCGTCGAAGTGTCGCCGCTGAGCGTCACGGCCACGTGAACCCATGTGCCGATCGGGGGTGAGGGCGCGTCGGCGACCTGCTCGCCCTTGCCGTTGTTGAACGCGAAGCGCATCGTGCCGGAACCCGATTTGGGCGAGAGGAATAGATACCGGCTCGTGCTATCGCCGAAATCGAAGATGCGCTGCCAATTGCCGCCGCCATCCCAGTTGACCCAAGCGGCGATGGTCATGCGATCCACGGGGCCAATCACTCCGGACGGAATCCTGAGATGATCGGTCGAGCCGTTGAGATCGATCGCCTGGCCGATCGAACCCGCGACGTACCCCGGCGAGCCGGTCACGATCGCGTTGTTGCCGTTGCCCGAGTTGTCGAGCGTGTTGCCTTCCATTTCATAGTGGAGGAGCGGAATCCCTTCGGGAACGCCGGAAGCGAGGGCGCTGCCCGCCGATTCGCCGCCGCTCGCATCCACGGCGGTCACGAAGTAGAAATAGGTGACGCCGTTCGAGACATTGTTGTCGGTGTAAGAACTCGTGGTCAGGCCCGAAGCGATCACGCTGTAGCCGCTACCGCTCAGGGTCGAGCGGCGGACGGTGTAGGAAGCAAAGTCGGGCTCGCCGTTGTCCGCCCAATCGAGATGGACGGCTTTCTGGCCGGGCGTCGCGGTGAGTCCGGTGGGAACGGCGGGCGGGGTCATCTCGGAAGCCTGGGCGGCCAAGGCGGCCACCGCCCCCGACGACAAGGCGTGGTTGTAGACGCGGAACTCATCGATGCGTCCGTTGAAGAGAGGATCACCGCCCCACTGGCTCTTGCCGATGAAATTGGCCCACGGTTTGAAGTCCGAAGGTTTGATCGTCACGGAGGAATTCGACGCTACCGGGGAGCCGTTCACATAGATCGTCGCCGTGTCGCCGCCAAGCGTTACCGCCACGTGCGTCCATGTTCCCACGGGGAGCGCGGAGGGGGCCTCGACGATCTGCTCGGCGCCGATCTTGATTCCGAAACGCAACTTGCCGTTTGCGCTACTCGGGGTCAGGTAAAGATAGGACCAGGTGCCCGTGCCAAAGTCGAAAATCCGCTGCCAAGCCGCGCCGCCGTTCCATTTGACCCAGGCCGCGACCGTGATCTCGTCGGAGTCGGCCACCTGGCGGGGCAAGGATACGAAGTCGTCGATGCCGTCCAGTCCGATGGCGGAGCCGACATAGCCCGTGGGGAATTCAGGGGCGCCGACCGCGGTGGCTTGGAAATTGTACCCCGAGCTATCGGCCACATTGCCGCTCATCTCGAGATGGGTCGTCAACCGGGGACCCGTCGGCAGCGTTGGCACCGAGATCTCGGCGGAAGCGGTGCTCTCACCGCTCTGGTTGTAGGCGGTGACGACATAATGATAGCTCGAGCCGATCTCGGTCTCGATATCGGTGAACCCTGTCTTCCGGGAATAGCCCGTATTGACATCCCCCCAAGTGACGTAGGGGCCGCCGGGAGTGGCGGAGCGTTTGATCCGATAGCCTCTCGCGCCCGGGACGTCCTGCCAGGAGAGGTCGATCTTGACCCCGTCGACCAAGGTGGCGGCCACGACCGGCGCGGCCGGGACGCCCTGACCCGTGACAGTTCCGAGGAACTGCACCTCCGCCGCCGTGTTCCAGCCGTTCCCGGGCTGGATGTAGCGGACATAGCGGTAGGCCGAGCCGCTGTTGACGGCTTGGAAAGTGAGCCCCCCTGCCGGCGGTGCTGAAGTGATGGTGAACAAATCGATCACACCGCTGCTGAAGTCGGCCGTATTCGAGGCTTGGAATTTGCCGCCGATCATGGCGTTGGCAAAATTCTTGCGGGGACAATACCTCACGCCCGTGATCACCGCACCGGCACCCGAACCCATATCCAATCCGGCCCAGCCACCGCCGGACGCGGCGATATCGATGAAGTTTCCAAGCGAGCCGTCGAAGAGAATTTCTTTGGTCGCGCCGCAATGGTCATACGAATAGTTTGAACCGATGACCGTCCCGAAAAGCTGGCCATCGGTCGTGGCGGCCGCTTCGACTGAGTTTGCGCTCTCGCCGCCGGGATTGTTGGCAGAAACGACGTAATAATAAGTCGTGCCCGCCGTCAGGCCCGGATCGACGAAGAACAAGTCATCGCCGTGGACTTGACCCAGCGTGGTGTAAGGCCCGCCGCTGGTCGTGGAGCGCTTGACGTTGTAGCTCTGGGCGTAGGCCGATCCCGCCCAGGAGAGCGTGATTTGCCGTCCCTGCACACGCGGCAGCAGCGTGCCGGGGATCGCGCCCGTTGCGATCGGATCGCGGCTGTGGGTCAGCGTGGTGAATCCCAGGCCGTCGAAGCCGCCGCTGTTGCCGCCATAATTGCTGCCGCCGCCTTCAGGACGGGCGGCTTCGGCATATTTCGCCGTATAAGGCGCGGCGATGCCCCTGCGGTTGACGTAGTGGTTGTAAATCAAATCCCAACCGGGACGGCTCACGCCACCCGGACCGGCGACGTCTTTTTGGTAAAAGCGATACACGTGCGGCCAGGTGCCGTAATCGGAGTTCGCGTAGGCGACAAACGGCACGGCGTGGCCGGTATTGTATTTCGAAATGTATTCGACCCCCGAGAGGACCCGGTTGTTCAGGTGGCCATAGAGGTCGTGGCCCTGGTTCCAGGCGATTTCGCAAAAGACGCCGATCAACTGCGGGCCAATCTGGGCGTGACCCTGATCGCGGCCGCTTTCCTGCCATTGGCCCAGGCCATCGGGGTGGACGTAAAAGACCATGTTGTTGATCGCCCCGGTGTGAACGGCGTCGTAGAAATGATTCAGGGCTTCATCGAAGATCGGCTGGCTGTCGCACAAGACCCCGATGGCGATCATCGAGCACATGTTCGCCAGGGTCCAATTCGCCCAGTAATGGGTTCCGGTCTGACCCGCGAGCCACGAGGAGTTGCCCGGGTAATACTGGGTGAGCATGTATTGCTGGAACGCCGCGAAATCCGCCGGAGCCCAGCCCTCGTAGTCGCGCATCAATTCCCCGGCGCAGGCAAACGCGTAGCCATAGAGGCCCATCCGCAGGAGGACGTTCGAGTTGCCGTCCCAGGACGTGTGGGTGGCGGCCCAGGCGTTCATGATTTCGACCGCCTGATCCGCGTAGATCGGGTTGCCCGAGCCGTGATAACGCAGCGCGGCTTGATACGCGCGGTGGGAATCGCGCGCCAGATTCATGTAGGTGTTTCCGCCGTTTCCCGAATCGACGAACACGATGGGCACGGCAAAGGGGCCGCCCATGTAAAACCCTTCATTGCCCACCAGAATGTCCCAACTGCCTTTCCACGGCTGCGCACCCGCGGCGACCTTGGCCGTCATACGGTCCAGATCCGCTTGCGTGGACAGCGCCCCGGGGTGAACGAACTGGGCTTTCGCGGACGGCGCGAGCACCATCAGGCCAAACCCGGCTACAACCGCCGGGAGAGATCCAGCCGCCTTCCGCACTCCGGCACGGTGGCTTGAGGCCGGCGCGAGAACCCTCGAGAGGAGGGTCGAGGCGACGCATGACAGTGACTTGAAGATGCCGTTCATGGTGACCAGGATGAGGTTTTCGGATAGAAATCACAGTTCTTCGCGGGGCGTCGGAACGAAGGAACCCGTATGAACGTCGTCCTGCAATCCGTCGGAATCCACCATCTTCTAATCCGCACCAACTGTTTTGCCAAACCCGTTGCCGCTGATACGCATCAACGCCGCTGGCAAGAGGGATTGGCGGCCCCGAGCCTCCATCGGCGTTATCATTTCGGACCGGACCTGTTGTTACGCACTCTCTATTCAAATGACCCGCTCATGCAACTGGTCGGTTATAGGAACCGATAAGCTTGCCCGCTTTTGCCACATAGCAAAGATCCCGGCCATCCGGTCGACCGCCACCGCCCTCATGAAGGCATCAATCGGTCGCGGTCGTGACCTTCACGAAGAGCTTCCCGGGCACGGCGGTGCCGGGATCGAGTTCGAAGGACGTGCTGGTCGCCGGCCAGTCGGCGGCGCGGACCATGACGTGACCTCGCTTTTTCGGGCCGGGGAGAGTGTGAGTCCGGGGGCGTAGCCCACGGACCAAACACGACCATGAAAGGAAAACGCTACACGACCGAAGAGAAG
>CBIHMP010000133.1:0-10305 GCA_966211015.1 uncultured Luteolibacter sp.
GCCTCAAGGCAAACGGGATCAAAGTGTACGATGTGCACGTGGCGGAGGGCGGGCCGCCGGACTCGGTGGGCGTGATCGCTTCCATGACGGGAGGAGAGGTCTTTGCCGCGGGCGATCCGGCCGCTTTGAAAGCGGTATTCGCGAAGATCGACGAGATGCAGAAGGCACCGCTGAAGCGGGTGACGCCGGACCCCATCGACTTCTTTGAACCCTTCGCCTTGGCCGGTCTGGGAATCGGCGGTGTTTATCTGCTAACCCTCTTCGGATTGCGACACACGCCATGGTGAACCCAAGACTATCGAAGCTCCGAGCCCGCCAAGCTCTTCCGGAAACTTTTTCTGACAGGCCCCGCCCATCTGGCATGCTTCCGGTTTCGGAAGCCACCTTTTGACGAATGATGATGACCGCCCCGCTGCTGTTGACCCTCGCCGCGCTCGTGCTCGCCACGGGGGCGGAGTGGATCCATCTCGCCCGGGTGCGGAGCGTGGCGGCGCTGGCATTCGGGCCCGGGAAGAAAGCCGCACTTGCGGGGCGGCTGGCGCCCTTGACCCGGATCCTCGGACTCGCGTGCCTGATCTGGGGAGTCTCCACCCTGCTCACGCTACCGCCTGCGGCGCACCGGTCGGAGGTGAAGGAAATCGAACCGAAGGAGCGCCAGCACCTGCTGCTGGTGCTGGATGTTTCCCCGAGCATGCGGCTGCGCGATGCAGGGGCCGGCGGCAAAGAAAGCCGGATGGCGCGGGCGCGGGCGATCCTGCAATCGGTGATCGCCCGCACGGCCCATGACAAGCTGCACACGAGCGTGATCGCGGTTTACAACGGGGCCAAGCCGGTGGTGGTGGAGACCCGCGATCTGGAGATCATCCATAACCTGATGGACGACCTGCCGATGCACCAGGCCTTCGAGTCCGGGAAAACGAAGCTGCTGGACGGTCTTTCGGAGGCGGCCACGGTCGCGGCAAAGTGGCCGCGGGGCTCGGCCACGCTGGTGCTCATCAGCGACGGCGACTCCGTGCCCGCCACGGGGATGCCAAAGATGCCGCCCTCGGTCGGCGGGGTACTGGTCGCGGGTGTGGGCGACCCTTTAAAAGGCACCTTCATCGACGGCCATCACTCGCGGCAGGACGGTTCGACGCTCCGGCAGATCGCAACGCGGCTGGGCGGAGAATATCACGACGGCAACGCGAAGCTGGTCCCCACCGCGATGCTCCAGCGGCTCGGCACGCTGGCTGTGGACGGCAGCAAACGCCTGCCGGGGCAGCGGGAACTGGCGATTTTTCTCACGATGCTCGGTTCCACGATGCTCGCCGGTCTGCCGTTGCTGCTTCATTTCGCGGGCTCCGCTTGGAATCCCGGCCCCCGGCGGCTGCCTGCCCGCTCTCTTTCCAACTCCCCTGAACTCGCTCCTTTCCTTCGCTGACAGATTCGTACAACTTGTGACTTAACCAAATGCCATGAAAATTCTAGTGCTCACCCTATGGTGCCTGATTCCCGTGGGCCTGCTGGCCTATCACTACGGCCCCGGCCGTGAACAGATGACGCTGGATGCCACGGCGTCGGTGCTTGGTCAGGCGGCGGCGAAAGCCGATGCCGGAGATTTGAAGGCTGCCATCGCAGGCTATGAAGAAAGCCTCGCGAAACTGCCGAAGGATCGCGTCGATGAAGCGCGGCGCATCCGCCTGGAACTGGCGAAGGCACGCATGGACGCCGCCGAGCTGCCGAAGGCCCGGGAGGAACTGGCGGCCCTGGCCGATGAACTGGCGCAGGATCCGAACGCTCATGCGAAGCTCCTGGACGAGACGCTGGCCACGCTGGCGAGCGCGCGTTTCTACATGACCTATCTCATGAAGCTGGAAGGCCTGCCGGACAGCGAATGGGAGCCCGAGATCGAAGCCGCCCGCCAGGAACAAAAGCTCCTGGTGCAGCGCGCGACGGAAGCGGGAGACACGGTCGCGGCGCAAAAGCACGCGGAAGATCTGGAGTCTTCCATCCGGCTGGCACGCATGGAGCCGGAGGATTTGTACGGGAAGGAGATCCCCAAGCAGTGCAGCGGCTGCTGCTCCGGGAAGTGCGCCTCGAACAAGCCGGGCAAGAAGCCCAGCCAGAAGCCGAAGGATGGTCGTGGTGCCGGAGCGGGGGCTCCGATGGACGGCGAGGGTTCCTGATTTTCGAGAGCCCGCGCGGAGGTCATTCACAAAGGCATGCGGCGGTCCCCCCTCGCAGACCTTCTCGCCCCCGCTGTGTCCTCACTTGTCCTGCAACAACCGATCTCTTCCCCGATGAATCCCCGTATCGTCCTACTCGCGCTGGCCGCGACGACCGTTCCTTATCAAGCGCAGATCATGGCCGGTGCCACGGCCAGCGATGGCGCGGTGGAGATGCAGGCGGCAACCGGCGGTCCGGCCGGAGCCCCGGGAGGAGTCATCATGGCAGCCCCGGGAACGCCCGGTGCCGCCGCGGGTGGCGAGCTTGATTTCAACCGCCTGCGCCAGCTCATCGAGGAAAGCAAGAAGCGGCCCGCCGCGACTCCGGAGCAGCAGAAAGTGGCGATCCTCAGGGAGTTGAAGCTCGACCGCAGCCCGACGGGTATCCTGGCAGTGCGCCTGGAGGAAGCCCGGATGAAGGAGGCCCCGGCGACGCCGGTGCCGGCAAGGGAAACGCCGGAGCAAGCGGTCCAGCGCTTCCAGCAAGAGGCCCAGGTCTTCCGCCGCGATGTGGTGCTGGGCCGGTGGGACCGGGTGCGGGATTTCATGGCCGCGCTACCGAAAGAGGTCTCGGCGGAGTCGTATCAGGTCGTGGTGGCAAAACTCTCCGCACCGGCCCAAGTGGCCCCGCCGCCGGAACTGATGATCCAAGGGGCGCAGCCGTATAACCAACCCTCCTACCTTTCCCCTGCGGACCTGCTGGGTCTGGCATCGGCCGCCCCGGTTCCCCCGGAGAAGAAGCAGATCCAAGCGCTGGCGGGCTTGCTAACGAAGGAGCCGCGGCCGCCGAAGGAGTTTTTCGAGGCGCTGGCCGCAGGCATCAAGAACTTCGGCGGGCAAGATCGCGAGGACCGCCGGAGAGCCGCACAATTTCTGCTGGAAGCGGGCTTCGTGAAGGAGGCGGGGGAGTTCCTGCCGGACGTGGCGGAGGCGAAAGAGAAGAAGGACTACGCCGCACTCAACCTGATCGCCCGCCATCGCACCGAGCTCGCCCGCGCCGACAAGAAAACGGCGGGGAAGGACGCGCTGCCGCAGGCGTGGGAGCTTTCGACGTCCTTTCTCACCGATCCCGCGGCACCGCCGCCGGAGAAAGCGGAGGCGCTTTTCCGCGCGCTATCCCTGATCCCGGAACTCGGCGATGATACCGGCAAGCAATGGCTTGAGAAGACCTTCAAGGACCCGAAGGGCGAAGGAGTGGAGCTACTCGCTTCGCTGGGCACGCTGACCGCGCAGAGCCGGGAGAACCCGGATCCGGCGGTGCGCCTGGAGCAATTGAAGCTCCAGCATGCGGCGGTGAAGACGCTGCTTTCCACCGAGGGCTTCGATCGCACGGCATGGGCAGGGATCTTCACGCTCTTCGCCCGCCAATGGGCCCATGAAGCGGAAGTGACGCGCCAGAAGGACCAGAGCAATTCCCGCCGGATGGTCCAGCAATTCGATGAGTGGGGAAACCTCTTCTTCACCCGGCCCGGCACCAATTATCAAGGGCCCGGCACCCGGCCGATCGGCGCGGGGGAGATGCTGGAATGCCAGCCGGACGAAGCGTGGCTCGCCTCGATCGAGCCGGCGACGCGGAACGAATGTCTGCTCAGCTCGGCCCGGCTGCTGCTCAAGGTGAAGGAGCAGACGAAAGCCCTGCCGGTAGTGAAAGCGATCGCCGCCGGAGACCGCGAGCAAGCGAAGGCGCTGGTGCGCGAGATGATCCGCGTTTGGACCGAGAATCACAATCCGAACGAAGCGCAGGACTATCGCTCGCGGTACTTCTATTTCTACGGCTTCAACAACCAAGCGGGCTCGATCCCGCTGACGCGTTCGAAGCAGGAACGGAATCTGGTGGAGCTCGCCGCGCTGGTGAAGGGGATCCACGAACTCGAGCTGGGCGAGCCTTTCCACAGCGAACTGGCGGACGCTTTCATCTCCTGCCACAGCAAGGCGGAGGTCTGGCGGGTCGAAGCGATCGAGTCCGTTTTCGGAGCTACCGATGTCCTCGATTCCGCCACGCTCGGCACGCTGGTAGGACGGATGCGGCTGAACCTGGCGGGTCTCTGGCCAAACCCGAAGCTGCAGCAGGCTTACCAGACAAAACGCAAGGACAAGGAGCTGCAGGAGCAGATCCTCTACGGCTATCAGGCGGGGCAAGGCGTGCTGGAGCGGGCCCTGCAAAAGAAGCCCGCCGAATCATGGCGGCTGGAGGAGCAACTCGCCGCCCTGCGTTTCGAGGAAAGCAACTACCGGAGTTCGCTGCACCCGGACAACCAACACTCCGCGATCAAACGCGCCTCGCTGAATGCGCTGGCCGCCGCTGCCAAAGGCTATGCGGCCACGTTGCCCCTGGAGGATTCTTCGAAGGAAAGCAGCTCGGTTTTCGAGACGTGGTTCTTCGCCGCGCTCGGCTCGCCTTCACTGGAAGCGATGAAGAGCCACCATGTCGCGACGCCCGACGAGTATCCGAAGATCAAGGCGGCGCTGGAAGCCTTGCCCGCGGATTGCAAGGAGCGGCACCTGAAGGCTTTCGCCACGACGCTCAACACCCGCCTCGCGAACGTCGCGCCCGATCTCAAGCTGCGGTTTCTGGAAGGAGCCACGGCGATCGCCGGTCCGCGCGAGGAGCTGGCGGATGCGGCCGAGGTGCTGACCTACTACCGGGATCTGGTGAAGGAAATCGAACTGGATGCGACGGTGGACGGACCGGACCGGGTGGGCAGCGACAGCCCCTTCGGATTCCGCGTGAACCTGCGGCATACCAAGGAGATCGAGCGCGAGTCCGGCGGTTTCCAAAAGTATCTCCAGAACCAGAACAATTCGCCTTTCGCCTTCAACTACGGACGTCCGCCGGAGGACTACCGCGACAAATTTGAAAAGGCCGCCCGCGCGGCGCTGGAAGAGCACTTCGAGGTCGTTTCGCTGACCTTTCACTCGGACAAGGTGGAATCGCTGACCGATCCGGAGTTTGGCTGGCGGCTCACTCCCTACGCCTACTTCCTGCTGAAGCCGAAGGGCCCGCAGATCGACAAGGTGCCGCCGCTCAAGATGGACCTCGATTTCAGCGACACGTCCGGCTACGTGGTGCTTCCGATCACTTCGGCCGAAGTGCCGATCGATGCGGGGAAGGCCGAGCCGCGGCCCTTCCGCGACCTCAAGGTGACCCAGACGCTCGACGAACGTAGCCACAAGGAGAAGGGCTGCCTCTATCTGGAGGTGAAGGCCACCGCGCGGGGAATGGTGCCGCCGCTTGCCGATCTGCTCGATCCGCGGGTGGAAGGATTCGAGCCCGGCGCGATCGAGGATCGCGGGCTGCGGGTGGTAGAACTGGACGCCACGGCGGAGGATCTGGCGCCGGTGTCGGAACACGAATGGCGCCTCGAGCTAAAGCCCAAGGGCGGAATTCTGCCTGCGTCGTTTAATGGCCCTGCGGTGAAGCCTGAACTGGCGAAGGAAGACGGCCTGGTGAGGCAAAGGTTTGTCGATGTGGATCTGGTACCGGTGGAGGCCAGCGTGCCGCTGGGCGGCAGCGGCTCGCGGGCGGCACCCTGGATCGCCGGAGGACTGGCGGCGCTGGTAGCGCTCGCCGCAGGCGCGATCGCGATTTTCCGCCGGAAGAAAGAGACCGGCGAGACGGGACCGGCGCTGTTGCCGCTGCCCCTTCATATCAATGTGGTGAGCGTGATCGGTTACTTGCGCCGGCTCCAGCAGCGGGAAGGACTTGCGCCCGCGCTGCGGGAGTCGATCGAGCAGGAAATCGCGGCACTCGAGACCCGCCATTTCGGCCGGGAGGATGCAGCGCAGGATCCGGCGCAGTTGGAAGAGATCGCGAGGCGCTGGCAGGCTGCCTGAAGCATCCGGCCGGTCAGCAATTCGTCAGCACCTTCTCGCCCTCGCTTTTCGCGATGACGACGGCGGCACAGGAATCGCCGAAGACATTGACGGCCGTGCGGGACATATCGAGCAAGCGGTCCACCGAAAGGAGTGCGACCACCGCCGTCTCGGCCCCCGGCACACCGCTATTCTTCAGGATGAGGAGGATGGCGACCATGCTGGCGGAGGGGATGCCGGCGACGCCGACGCTGGTGAGGATCGCCGCCACGACCACGATGAACTGCTGGGCGAGGCTCATCTCCACCCCCATGACTTGGGCGACGAAAACCACGGCCACGCATTCGTAGAGGGCCGTTCCGTCCATATTCACGGTGGCTCCCAAGGGAAGCGTGAAACTGGATACCCGCTTCGAAACACCGCTGCCGTCCTGCACGCAGCGCATGGTCACCGGCAAGGCACCGGAGGACGAGGCGGTGGAAAAGGCGAGCAGCAGCGCCTCGCGCATGGCGCGGAAGTGCGCCCACGGATTCACCTTCCCGACGAGACGCAGGATGAGGGGCATGGTGACGAACATGTGCATGGAGAGAGCCAGCATCACGGTGAGAAAATATTTCCCCATCTCCAGGAAGAGCTCGGCCCCCGTTTCATATACTACGGGAAAAATCAGCGCGTACACCCCGATCGGCGCGGTAGCCATGACCCAACGGGTGATGGTGATCATCACATCATTCCCCGCCTGGAAGAAGTCCCGCAGCGTCTCCATTTCCCGCCCCGGCAGGCGGGTCATGGCGATCGCGAAAAGGATGCTGAAGACGATGATGCCGAGCATCTGGGAATTATCCCCCGCAGCGGAGACCACGTTCTCCGGCAGCATCGCCTTGAAGACGCCGAAGAAGTCCTTCGCCTCGCGGGCTCCCGCGGCCGCGACTTTCTCCCGGTCGGCGTCGTCGGCAACAGCGGCTTCTTCCTCGAAGGCTTGGCGGATGACTTCGTTCGGACGTCCGTCCGCGAGGCCGGGCTGAATCACATCCACCAGCAGGAGACCCGTGAGGACCGCGAGAAGCGTGGTGCCGGCGTAGAAACCGAGGGTCTTCATCCCGAGGCGGCCGAAGCCTTCCGCCCCGCGGAGGCTGGCGATGCCGGAGGTAAGGATCAGCGGCACGATGATCATTTTCAGAGCCCGCATGAAGAGATCGCCGATGAAACGGGAGACATCGAGGGCACCAGCCACGAAAGAACCTTCCGGAGTTTCCCCGGCGAAAAGACCGCGGAAGGCAACCGCCGTGAGGGTGGCGAGAACGAGTGCGAGGAGGATCTGCCAATGGGCCGCGAGACGCTTCATCCCGTGGAAACTGGGGAATCCCGTGGCCCCCGTCGAGGAAAGGAGGCGGCAGGGTTGCCGGAGCAGTGCCCGGGGGCTATGCTCGGCGCGTGCTTCCCTGGTTCCAAAACGGTGCGTTCCCCTTGTATCTGGCCCCGATGGCCGGGGTGACAGATGTGGTTTTCCGCCAGATCTGCAAGGAGTTGGGCGCGGACGTGATGGTCACGGAATTCGTCTCCGCCGAGGGCATCCTCCAGCGCGACGACAGGACCCGGAAATACACGGAATTCACCGAGGAGCAGCGGCCGGTGGGCGTGCAGCTTTTCGGCGGAGACGGCGAGCGCATGGGCGAGGCCGCGAAAAAGATCATCGACTGGAAGCGGCCGGACTTCATCGATATCAATTTCGGCTGCCCGGTGAACAAGGTGGTCGCGAAGAACGGCGGCTCTTCCCTTTTGAAAGACTGCCCTACCCTCGCATCGGTCGCTTCCGGCGTGAAAAAAGGCGTGGGAGGAGAGGTCCCTGTCACCGCGAAAATCCGGATCGGCTGGGACGATAGGACGGTCAACGCCGTGGAGGTCTGCCGGATTCTGGAGGATTGCGGCATGGAGGCGATCGCCGTCCACGGCCGCACGCGCTCGCAAGGCTACTCCGGCGATGCGAATTGGGAGGTCATCGATGCCTGCGCGCGGGCCGTGAAGATCCCGGTGATCGGAAACGGAGACATCGCCAGCGGCGAAGACCTGGCCCGGCGGAAGCGGGAGACGGCGGTTTCCGGCGTCATGATCGGGCGCGCGGCGATGCAAAATCCCTGGATCTTCCGTGAGGCAAAACATTACCTGGCCACCGGTGAAACTCTTACCTCGGTGCCTCTGGAGGAGCGCTGGGCCCTGGTGCTGCGCCACTGCCGGCTCGCCGTGACCAGCGCGCGGTACGGGGCGGAACGCCACGCGATGATGTCGATGCGGGCGCGCCTGATGGCCTACTGCAAGGGCTTTCCCGGGGCGAAGGAACTGCGCCAGCGGCTGGCCCGGGTGGAGTCGGTGGCGGAGGTGGAGGAGATCGCGGCGGATTCCCTTTCCGCAGCGGAATCCGCGGTGGCGTAAGCCGTTACAATTTCGGATTTGCTTGCGGGGAGGTCCTGCTAGCGTCGAGCCCATGGAAAGCCATGAAGTGCTGCGCCGGGCGTTCGCCAAAACCAGCCCGAAAGCCGTCGCCGCGGATCTCGGCATTTCGTTGTCGCTGGTGTACAAATGGGCGGAGAAGCAAAGCGACGATGGAAGCGGCAGCCGCAATCCCCTCGACCGGCTCATGAAGATCGTCGAGCTCAGCGGCGATCTGAGCGTGATCGAATGGCTCTGCCAGCAGACCGGCGGTTACTTCGTGCGGAACCCGAAGAGCTCCTGCGAAAAAGGCTACCAGGTCCTACCCGCGACTAACGAGATCATCAGCCAATTCTCCGCGCTGCTTCAGCAGATTTCCACCGCCGCGATCGATCACTCGATCAGCACGAAGGAGGCGAAGGAGATCCGCGAATGCTGGGACAAGTTGAAAAGCTACGCCGAGGGCTTCGTGCGCTGCTGCGAGGAAGGCGACTACGATCAGATGATGCACATTCCGAAGCCCTCCGAAGGGCCGGACCGCTATGCGGTGAAGAAGTGATACCTGCGGCTATAAGGGAGCCGCCGGGATCTCCGGTGTCGCCAGATAGACGGTGGGATCCTTCAGGCCCGCGAGCATGAAAGCCTCCCTTCTCTCCACGCAGGTGCCGCAGGTGCCGCAGTGAATCTCCCCGCCCTTATAGCAGGACCAGCTCTCGGCGAAATCGATGCCGAGCTCCGCGCCGCGGCGGGCGATGCCCGCTTTGTCCATGCGGATGAAAGGCCGCAGCAACTTGATGCGCGCATAGGTCCCCTCCTCCATCGCCATCGCCATGCCCTGCATGAAGGGCTCCCGGCAATCCGGGTAGATCGCGTGGTCTCCGGAATGCGCCGCGATGGCCAGGGCATCCGCCTCCGCACTTTCGGCAAAGCCGCACGCAACCGCGAGCATGATGCCATTCCGGAAGGGCACGACCGTGCGCTTCATGTTTTCCTCGGCATAGTGGCCATCGGGGATCTCGCCGCCGCTCTCCAAGAGATCGGAGGCGAAGCACTCGTTCATGAAGCGGAGATCGATGGTGCGGTGCGGGACGCGGGCACGCTCCGCATGCAGCCGGGCGAAGGGGATTTCACGCGCATTGTGCTTCGATCCATAGTCGAAGGACAAGGCGGCCACCACCTCGTGCTCGCGGAGGATATGGTGAAAGGCGGTGACGGAGTCCATGCCGCCGCTGAGGAGAACGACCGTCTTCATGGCGGGTGGCTCAGGCTTCGGGATAGCGGGCTTCCGCGGTGAGCTGGATCCCCCCCCGCGGGGAGAACTTCCCATTCACCACGATCTCCAGCGGATTCATTGCCGCCATCAGATCGTCCAGCACCCGGTTCACGATCTCCTCGTTGAAAGCGGGGAGATTGCGGAAGGACGCGAGGTAGAATTTCAGCGACTTCGTCTCCACGCAGCGCTCGCCCGGGACGTACCGGATCACCAGGTGGGCGGTGTCGGGCTGACCGGTGACGGGACAAAGCGAGGAGAACTCGGGGCAATCCAAGGTGATCCAGAAGCGGCGCCCGGGGCGGCAATTCGGGAAAGTCTCCAGCGTCGCCTCGTCCGGGCTGGCCGGGAGGCGGTTTTCAGAGTGGCCGAGGAGGGTGAGTTCGGATGGCTTCACGCGCGGAAGATGGCGGCGGAGCGACCTCCTGTCGATGGCAGGGTGCCGGAGCGCGCGATTCCTCATTGAGGAAGCCGCTCCCTGTCCTAGGGTGGCGGCAATCATGAAACGCCACGCGATTTTCCCGATCCTCGCCGCTATGGCGCTCCTCCCGAAAGCCGGGGGACAAGAAGCCGCGCCGCCGGAAACGAAGC
>CBIHMP010000134.1:0-10289 GCA_966211015.1 uncultured Luteolibacter sp.
AGCGTGTAATGATCCGAAGGCGGATCGATGCGGCGGCCGACGTAGGCCGTGCCCGTCAGCGCCGGGCCGCCATCGCTTTCGAGAAACCCGTCGCGGTCCTGGGCCTGGGTCATGAGACGGACGTACCAGACCCCGCCGTTGTCTCCGGTGAATTTGAGCAGCGTGCGGTTGAGCTGATCGCCGCCGAGGCCGACGAGCAGGCGCTGGGTGACCGCATCGATGCCGGCCTCGTCCTGCTCGGGATCGTCCTGATAGATGAGGGAAGGAATCTTTCCGTCCTCGAATTTCAGACCGGTGCCGTTGTCCGCGGAACTACCCTCGCCGCCGACCGTGTAGTGGGCGAAGGCCGAGACGTCATCCGGCCAAACCTGGATGTACTTGTGCAGATGTTTCGGCCAGTCGAGCAACAGGCCGGCGGGGTCGCCGGAAGCCGGGCGGATGGCCGCGTCGAGCGATTCGAGCCAATAGAAGACGACCCGGTCCTCGAGGGTGTTCTCGCGCTCGGCATAGTAGCCGAGTGAGCCATCGGCGCGCGGTATGCTGCCGTAATAACCCGCGGAGCCGGAGGAGCCGCTGTTGTCCACCGGGAGCGCGATGAGCTTGCGGTCATCGATCGCCGGGCGGATTTCCTCCCCGAGATGGACGGTCAGCGTGCTGGGCTCCGCGGCCTGAGCGACTTCGACGATGTCTGCGCCGAGAAACTCGTGGGTCCCGTCATCCCGCAGCGCGCCGAGATATTCGATGAGGATGCGGCCGGAAACGTTGTAGGCGTGGAGTTCTCCCACGCCGTTGTTCTTCTCATACCAGACCGTGCGGAGCTCCGCGGCGGGTTGAGCGCCCGGATCGGCCGGCGGCGAGGATCCCGGGACCGTGTATTCCTCGGCGACGGTCGCGGGGAAGACGTTGCTGTAGACGGGATTGACCGTGACAATACGCCCCCCGGGGACGGTCACGCGCGGGCCGTTGAAACTTTTCTCCGTCCAGTAAAGCGTGCGGACCGGGCTTGTGGTGGCGGAGGAAACGGAGAATGTTTCCTGCACCAGGACATAGTTGCCCGAAGCATCCGGCAAACGCGACCGCCACCAGAGTTGGACCCGTCCGGGCTGGCAGGCGAAGGTCGCCTTGGCGTGGGGGCTGTAGTAGAAGGTTTCGTAAACTCCCGGTGCGAGCGCGGGAACGATCACGCCGCCGGTATTGGCGATGGCCATGCCGGTGGCATCCCGGAGCGGCTGGCCGGAGGGATTCGTGACGATTTCCCCGGCCCGGATCGGCTCGGCCCGCCAGAAAGCGGCATCGGTCGCGACGGTGCCGCCCGAAGTGGAAACATATCGCGAGGGCGGGGCCATGCGGTCGCCGAGGAAATAGCGCGGCACGCCGGAGGCGAAGCTAGTGCCGATGCTGGCACGCTCGAGCACGACAGCTCCGGAGGATGGGTAGCGGGATGCGTGCTGCGAATCCGCGGAGATGGGGCCGGCGCTGCCGGAGGTTTCCACCACGTTGGAGAACTGCGGGGTGATGGCCGGCTCTCCGGAGGGTTCGCCGCCCGGCCCGACCGGGATACCGCCGGGACGTTCGCTGAGATCATTGAAGACGCCGCCCTTGACCTCGAACTGGGCGTAAAGGCTACCGCTGAGAACGACGGCGAGTCCAGCAAGACATGTCAGCCAGAGGCAGCGGCGAAAGGCGCGGTTTATGGCGGAATGAGGCTGATCCATGACCGGCGGGCTCAGTATTTGATGATGTAATTGACGTTGGCATTGAGCGGTCGCGTCTCGCTCCCGCCGGCGGCGCTGCTGGTGCGCCCCATCTGGTAGCCGCCGTTGTCGTGGTCGGTATCGCCGGAGCCCAGGTTGTTGGGCACGCTCACGGGCCCCCCGCCTTCGGAGTAGTAGATGTCCTGGTAGCCGTGGCTGTGGCTGAGGAACTGGTCCTCCTGCACCGAGCCCACGGCATCGCCCGTGGATCCGCCCGGATTCATCGCCGTGCGGGAATTGCGGTCGGGGTCGCGGCCGACACCGCCGGCGCGGCCGCGGAGGAAGCGACCGCGGAAGTCCGGCAGATGGAAGGTGCTGCTGTTGTTGCCGTAGCCGAAACGCGTGCCTACGACCGAAAACAGGCCTCCGTATGTGGAGCGGCTGACCGTGGCACCGTTGCAAAGCAACCAGCCGTCCGGCGCGTTGTCGCCCGCGTAAGGCAAGATCGTCCCCGGCGGGCAGAGCGATTGCTGGATGGCCGCAGCGAGCTTGTCGTAGTCGATCGCGCCGGCGTCGATCTTGGCGCCCGTGACGGCGCCGTTCGCGAGGTCCGCGGTGGCAACGGCCCCGTCCGCGATATCGACCGAGCCGATGCTGCCATTGGCGATTTTGGCGCCGGTGACCTGGGCGTCGGCGATGTCCTGGGCCTGGATGGAACCATTGGCGATCTGCGCCGATCCGACGGCATTGGGCGCGATCTTTTCCGTGGTCACGCTGGAGTCGGCCAACTTCGCGGTGGTGACGTTGGAATCGGCGATCTTGGCGGTGATGACCTGGGCGTCGGCGATCTTGGCGCTGGTGACCTGGTTGCTGCCGATCTTGTTGGTGGTCACCGAGGTGTCGGCGAGCATCGCGGTGGAAAGCGCGCCGTCGACGAGACCTTCGGCCAGTTTCGCGCGGAAGGCGTAAGCCGCGGAGACGATCTGCTGGCGCGGCGTAATTTCCGCATCGGCGGCAGGGGTTCCATCATCCACCGTGATGCCAAGGTAGATGTCTCCGCTCATGATACTGTCGAGCGAGATATAAGGTGCCGTGGCGGGAGCTCCAGGTCCCGGCGCGCCAGCCACGCCGGTGCCGCTTCCGAGCAGCACGCTGAACTCGCCGCCGGACAAGGTGACGGTCTGGGCTTCCGCATACAGCGGCGCTCCGCCCGTGCTGGCGGAATAGAACCGGAAGGTGATGGTGCGGTTGACCGGGATATCGGCACCGATGAGCGCTCCGGAGGCATCGCTGACGCGGCCTTGATAACTCATGAGGGCCGGGGTTTCAGCCAGCGCGGCGGCGCCGAAGGCGAGAACGAAGGAGGCTAACAGGGATTTCATAAGGAACGGCGGACGGAGGCTTATTCGAGGGTGATATCGGCGATTTCGGAAACGCGGCGGAACATGAAGGTGCCGCCGATCGTGAGGGGCTCCTTGTTCAAGCCTTCGATCGATTCGGCATAAGTTCCGCCGTAGATCGTGGTGCCCCAGCCCGTGATGGTGGCACCGTCCGGCGGGGATGGTGTGAAAGTGAAAGTCAACCGGCGGGTGATGTCGTAGCTCTCGACGCCCGCGGGCAAGGGAGCCAGGCGGGCGTCGCGGTTGTCGTGATCGGGGTGGTAGGCATGGACGAACGGGTTGGTGGGATCGTCGAACGGGATCGCGACGACATGGGAAAGCGTCGAGCCGACGGCAAAGCTGCCTTCGCCCGCGATCGCACGGTCGAGCGGCATCTGGCTGGAGACAAGGCGAAGCGCCGAGGCCTCGGACCCCGCCAGGAGCGAGTTTTCGCGCACGCAGATGCCGGGAAGATGGCCGGCGCTCGCGAGGGTGCCGACAAACGCCTGCGAAAGAAGACGGGCGGTACCGCTGGCATCCACGTGGACAATCGTTCGCAGCGGAAAGCTGCGTGAGGTCGTGTCGCCGGGGCTGTCCGCAACCGTGCTGGTGACCGCGGAGACATCCACCTGGCCGATCCAAAGGCCGGCCGGCGAAGCGACCTGGGCGCTGACGGGCAGCAGCACGTCGCTCAGCCCTGCCGAATCGCGGACGCGGAGAAAGGAGGCATACAACTCGCTGGACGAGCCGGTGAGTTGAGAGCGGTCGATGCCGAACTCGAGGTTGAGCCGGCCGGAAGCGGGGACCGAGACGGTGAATCCGCCGAGGGGTTCCTCGGTCGTGGAGCCGGTCGCGCTATCATGGACCCGGCGGGTGAGCGGCACGCTGCCGGAGATGGCGGTTTGGCCCGGGGGCGCGGGCTCGGACGACTCCGTGGAAAATGTCAGGGTAAGGGCGCTGGTCGAGCGGTTCATCACGCCCATGGTGATGACGTTTCCGGTGCGGCCGAAGGCGATGCCGGCCGTGCCGGGCAGCTCGTATTCCACCGGCGCGGTGAAATCGCCGACCGCGGCGGCCTCGAACCAGTAGGCCGTGTTCCGGTCGAGGGCTTCGAAGCCGGAATTGATCTGCATGGGATTGGCGGCACCCAGATCTCCGCCGATGTATTTGTAGATCTTCGATGGCGGAGTCGTGGCCGCTGGAAAGCTGGCGAAATACGACGCGAACAAGGGTGCGGGACCGGTGCTGGCGGGAAAGCCCAGGAAATTCGCGCCCGCGATGAGCCAGGTGGACGCCGGCGGTTTCGGCCGCTGGGCGATGGAGATGGTGGACGTGGCGGAGGCGCTGCCGCTGCAACGGATCAGATAGGCCGATTGCCCGGTGAGGGCCGTGAGCCGTTGTTCCTCCGGATCCTCACGGCTCCAGATCGTCCATTCGCCGCTCGTCGAGCTTGGCTCGGAGGGGGAATCGGAGAAACCGGCGGCATCGGGGTTGGGGTTCCAGCGCCAGATTTCGAGCACCGACGGGTGGCTTTGGAACAATTCGGCGGGAGTCGCGTGAGTGGCATCTCCATGCAGCCAGATGGCGTTCCAGCCACCCTTGAGATTGTAGGTTTCGCTCTTCCACTGGGCGTGGAGAGCGGGAGCCAAAAGGACGGTCCCGAAGATCGCGGGGAGAATCGACTTCATCGGACTCGGAGGCGGTAATAGGTGTCGGTAGCCGGATCCGCGACGGCGTAGATACGGGTAAGCCCGGACGATTCTGACCGCAGGCCGGTGTTGGCCGCGGGGGGATCGTCATCGTCGAAGTCGTCGCCGGGATAGGCTTCTTCGCCGTCTCCGGTTCCGGGATCGGCCGGATTGGTTAAATAGAGCGGGGCCGCTTTCCAACTGAGCAGATCTTCGGAAGTTTCCAGCGAGTAGGTTTTGCCGTGGATCGCGTAGAACCCCAGCCGCACGCTCTGGGGGAATTTCTCGGTGAGGCGGAGCGCGAGATAGTCGGTGGGATCGGTGGCGTAGGTGCCGGCGATGTATTCGTTCCAGTTGGAGATACCATCACCATCGAAGTCGCCATCGCGGTCTATCAGCGAAAGGCTCCAGCCGTCGTCGCCGGGGGAATGTCCGCCGGCGTAAAGCTGGGCGTGCTCCCAGGCGTCCGGGATGCCGTCGCCGTCGCCATCGATCCCGAGCGTTAAGTCCAGTCTGACGCGCTCGCCCGGCTGGCCCACGCCGTGCGGTGCGGACATTTCAATCGGGTAGTGCACCACGTCGTGGAGGACGACGCCGAGCGTGAACGGGGTGCCGGTCGCGTTGGCGAGCGCGGTGTAGGTCTCGGTCCCGGCGCGCTGCATGTCCATGCGCAACCGGATCTGATAGTTCTGGTCGAGCGAGGTGCTCTCGCTGATGGCCGAGCTGAGGAACTCGCTGCCGTTTCTATAGAAGACGACCCGCGCTCCATCCACCCGCAGGACCTGCCCGTGTTCGCCGCGGACCATCCCGTAAAGCGTGTGATACGGAGCAGGGGGAAAAGCGGATGCCGGAAGAACGCAAATCAGCCCAGCCGCGGAATAGCCCGCAAAAACCATGGATTTCTTGAATTTCCCGTACACATGGCAATCCTATTTGGCTGATTGCCTGGTAAGTCACGTTCGGTTTGACGAAACCGGCGGAAAATTTAATGAATCGGGCGGGTGCGGCAATTTGACGCTTCTCAGCCTCGTCACGGACGCGAGCATCGCTACATGCCGCTATCGCCGACGGGTCTTCGACCACATGAAGCCGGATGCGGAAAACTTGTCTAAGCCGGGAAATGTCCTGCCGCCGGCAGGCGCGGAACGGGAACGGCTCTTCTGGACCCTGCAGATCGCAGGCTGGTCGGCCGTCGGAAGCCTGTCGATCTATCCCCTGCTTCAGCTTTTCAGTTGGCCGGTGATCGGGGTGATCCTCGTCATGCGGGTTGGATCGGGCATTCTCGTGACCACGGCCATCCGGCAATTCCTGCGCCGGATCCCGTGGCGCCGCTGGTCATGGTGGCGGCTCTCGGCCGGAGTGTTGATCATTTGCGTCGTGCTGGGCGCGGTGGACTCGTTGGGCACCCACTCGTTGGCAAAGAAGACGCTGGAATGGGCGGGCAGATCGGAAACCACACCCACCGAAGTCCACGGCTTCGTGCTGCTGGCCGGCGTATTGCTGCGGTCGAGCCTGTTCATTATCTGGACCCTGCTGTATTTCGGGATCAAGCTGTGGCTGGAGGCGGCTGAGACCCGGCTGGATGCCGCCCGGCGCGAGGCCGCGGTCCGAACCGCCGAACTGCGCCAACTGCGGGCGCAGGTCCACCCGCATTTCCTTTTCAACGCGCTCAACTCCATACTGGCGGAAAAGGACAATCCCGACGCCGTGGAAAAGATCACGCAAGAGCTGGCGGAGTATCTGCGCTTCTCGTTGCGCCCGGCCGACGACTGCCAAGCATTGGGAGATGAGCTCGACGCGCTGGAGCACTATCTGAGAGTCGAAAAGGCCCGCTTCGAAGAAAAACTTGTCTACGCGATCGAGGCCCCGCCGGAGGCGAGGCGCGTCCGGGTGCCGGTGGCGATGATCCAGCCGCTGCTGGAAAACGCCATGAAATATGGCCGTCTGACGAGCGGAACACCCCTGCAAGTCAGGATTTCGGCGGCGCTTTCCCGCCCCGCGCGCGCCCTCGAGGTCACGGTCCAGAACAGCGGCCGATGGCTGGAATTCGACGCGGCGCGATCCCATGGCATCGGACTGTCGAATCTGCGCCGGCGGCTCGAACTGCTGTTCGGCACGGGCGCGCGACTGACGCACCAAGCTGACTGCGGCTGGGTCCAGGTGGCGGTGACATTGCCTGTCGCGGTCTTGCCGGATGAGATGAACATCCTACCTGCGGAGGTGACAAATTGAGCATCCTGCGCGCGCTGCTGGTGGACGACGAACGGCTTGCGCGGAAGCGATTGGCGGGCCTGCTCGCCGCGCATCCGCAGATCCAGGTGATCGGTGAAGCGGATGGTCTGGAGGCGGCCGCCACCATGGTCGCGAATCTGCGGCCGGATGTGGTGTTTCTTGACATCGAGATGCCGCCAGACAACGGGCTGGAACTGCTGGCACGGCTGCCTGAAAGTTTCGCACCGCCGGCAGTCGTCTTCGTAACGGCGCACGAAACCTTCGCGGTCGAAGCCTTCGCCGTGAGCGCCTTTGACTATCTCCTGAAACCGGTGCACCCCGACCGGCTGGCCTTGACCCTCCGGCGGCTGACGGCTGTAAGAAAGTCCATTAGCCCTATCGCCTGCAGCGGAGAAGAAGACTGGACCCTGGAAAGCCGCATCCCGCTCACCGACCGGCAGACTCTGCGCGTGGTGGAAGTGCGGGAAATCGTTGCGATCGGAGCCTTGGGAACATACGCACAAGTGATGCTGGCGGATCAGCCTGCGATGACCGTGCTGCGTAGCATCTCCGAGTGGGAGCGGCGCCTGCCCGAAAGCGAATTTCTCAGGCTCGACCGCTCGCTGATCGTGCAACCGCGGCGGCTGCTGTCGGTCAACCGCCGTTCCCGGGACGAGGCATTGGTGACATTGCACGGTCTCGATGAACCGCTGAGGATCGGAAGGATTGCCGCACAGCGGTTGCGGCGGCATCTGGGGTCTGAAGCTTGATCCCTCATCACCCATCGGACCGCGTAGTGTCCAGAATTCAAATACGGCGAAAAGCGCTGCCTTACAGGGCTTTGTGGTCACGGGTTTGTTCGTTTCTGGCTGTGCAAAAAGCGCCGTTCTGCCACGCTCTCGCGATAAGAATCGGAGCTCTCATAATGGTAGCCGTGGCAGGCTGGATCAACCTTGATCCTCTCACCGTTGCCGGGATACGAATACACGACCCAGCTCCCGTCAGGGCGGGAAATCCACCAAAGCTTGCCGGCGGCATCGCTCCCGGCAGTCGATGGATAGTAGCCGTAGGCGGTCATGAGGCCGGGGCCGCTGGCAGGATCGAGATAAACCACCTCGTCCGAGATGACGTACTCCGTGCCGGAACTCTCGTAGTTCACGATCCTTTTCGAAATCCGTGCCGTCCCCTCGGTGATTTCGGTTTGGGCCGAGAAGGGCTGGCCGGGAGAGTTCGGCATGGTGACGATCGTGGACGTCTGCTTGTCGCCGTCTGCCACCACCAGGGAAGAGGAGTTCGAGGCCAGCCAGGTCTTCTCCCGCTGGATGCCTTTCACCGACTGCTCCAGCTTGACCCCGTTGGTGACTCCCGAAATCTTCCACCAGGACACCGGCTGACCGGCCAACGTGGTCGCCGCGGTCTCGCCCGAGCTCGCGCGGACATATTCCCGGATGTAAGTGTTGTCCGCCGTGGAGAAGGTTTCCACCGTGGCCGGATCGGCCACCCTCCGCCATTCCTCCTCCCCACATCCGAGATGCACCGGGGTGCCCTCCAGCATCGCCTCGAACATCCGCGTGTATCCCTCCGTCGGAATCCCTTGCCATGATACCGGCAATCGCGTCCAGCCCTCCGCAGTGCAACCCTTCCCTTTATCGACGCCGGGATCTCCTTCCACGGGATTCCCCAATGCTTCTCACTGCAGTCCACGAACAGCAGATCCCCGATCTGCTCCGGCGAGAGATCGCCTGCGATCTCCGCCGACACATCGTTGAAGGGCACGGGAATAAGGCCGCTCCGGGTGTTGGCCATCACGCGGAGCTGCGTCTCTCGAAATTTCGTGAAGCGGTTCAGGAATTCCCACACTTCCCGCCTGTTCGTGTGAAAACAGTGGGGGGCTGTATTGGTGGACCAGGACCCCATGCCGCCATGCATCGTAGCAGTTTCCCCCGAGGTGCTGTAAGATCCCCCGTCAAAGAAGCATTTCGGAAGTAGAATCCGGAACGGTTGTTGGTTCGGTTTCAGTTCGTGCCTGCTGCTGGCTGAAGACTCTCGGTGGCACGTTGCCCAGGGCTTGACGGGGACGTTCTTCGTTGTAGGCGGTCATCCACTCATGGGTGATTTCGCGGACTTCGGTGAGTGAGGCAAAGAGGTGGGCGTCGAGGACCTCGCGGCGGAAGGTCCGGTTGAAGCGCTCGATGTAGGCGTTCTGGGTCGGTTTGCCGGGCTGGATGTAGTGGAGCCTCACGCCATTGGTCTCGGCCCAGGCGACAAGCTTGGCCGACTGCAGTTCGGGGCCGTTGTCGATGCGGATCTGATCCGGCAACGGCCTGCTTTCCTTGAGCTGATCGAGCACCCGCACGACCCGCTCCGCAGGCAACGAGCTGTCGATCTCGATGGCCAGCGCCTCGCGGGCGCCTTCGTCGATGAGGTTGAAGGTGCGGAACCGTTTCCCGCAAAACAGCGTGTCGTACATGAAGTCCATCGCCCACATGCGGTGCGGTTCGGCAGGGACCTCAAGCGGGTTACCTGACCCGTGTCGGGAGCCGCCGCTTGGTTCGTCTCGGCAGGTTGAGCTTCATCGCGCGGTAGACCCGCCACACGCGCTTGTGGTTCCACCGCTCGTCGCGTTGGCGCAGCCAGTGGAAGCACTTCCAGAAGCCCCAGCGGCCGTGCTTGCCGACGACCTCGTTGAGCCGCGCGATGACCGGTGCGTCCCGTTCGCGGCGGTCCGTCTGCGGACGATACCAGCGCGAACGGCCGATTTTCAGAAGGCGGCACGCCCGAGCCACCGGGACCTCTTGTTCCTCCACCAGCCAGCCGGCGGCTTCCTGCCGCTCGGCCGGCGTCAGAGCTTTTTTTCGATGGGTTCCTTCAACGCGTGGTTCTCCATTGCGAGGTCGGCATACATCTGCTTGAGCTTGGCTTGCTCGGCTTCGAGCTCCTTGATGCGCTTGGGTTCGGCGACGCTCAGGCCGCCGTATTTGCTCTTCCAGTTGTAGTAGGTAGGCTGGCTGATGCCGTGCTTGCGGCACACTTCGGCGACCTTCATGCCTCCGTCGGCCTCCTTGAGGATCGCCACGATCTGGCTCTCGGTGAATCGGCTTTTCTTCATCGGTTCGGTGCTGTGATCCCGACCCGAACCCTCTCATTCCGAAATGCGTCACGCGAGGGGGATCTTACACTACCAATTCGTCTGTTCCCGCTGGCAAAAGGAGCCCGACCGGTTCAAATCAAACCCGTTCCACCTCTCTCCGGGACTGAACATCTAAGAGGCTGTCTGAAAAATGATTTCGGAGTGATTTGAATCTGTACTATTTTGG
>CBIHMP010000135.1:0-10275 GCA_966211015.1 uncultured Luteolibacter sp.
GGTCACGTAGAGCTGAAGTCCCGCCTCGCGGATGATATTGAAAAGCACCGCAAACTCCTCCCGGAAAACGGCGATACGCGCCGCAGTCTCAGGCTCGTGGAGAGGATGCGGGGCGAGGTGCGCCAGATCGTCCAGGGTTACCGCGTTGTAGCCGGCGGCGGCCGCCTCGCGGGTAAAGCGGCGCATGTCCTCCCGGATCCGGTCCCATTGCACGCGGCGCGCTTCCCCTTCGGTCGCGAGGTGGGTGAAGGGGATTTTCGACCAATTGATCCGCCGCCGCTCGAAGCCGCGGAAGAACGGCCCGATCGCATCGATGAGAAATATCTCCGGCGGCATGGTCCTTGTAACGTATGCGTCACCTGAAAGCAGGGGGAAGGACGTGAATTTGACAGGATCGTCGCAAACGGCAGCACCTGCCGTGCGGCCGGCGGCGCTTATAAGCTCGATCCCGACAAAAACCGGCGGCTGCCGTCCCCGGGTAGTATCGCCCGCGGATGGGGTTACTCCTTCCCGTCCTTGGAGGCGGCGGAGGAGTTACGATCCGGAAGGATCTGCTCCAGCATCCGCTGGATGCCCGCGTCGGCGATTTCACTGCGGTCGTAGATGGAACGCGCCTTGAGATACCAGGAGAGTGCGGAACCGATCTGTTTGTCCTTCCGCTCCTCGAAGCTGCGGGCCTTGTCGATGGCCTTGGTGAAATCCGCCACCTGCGGGGCCAGCTTCTCCAGTTCGCTGCCCAGCTTCGGATCGTCCGGGAACTCCTTCCGGAGTTCTGCCAGTTGCTCCCAAGCGGCATAGGATTGCTCTATCTTGCTGAATTCGTTTGCCTTGCCGATGGCCGCCTCAATCCGGGTCAAATTGGTAATGATCTGCTTGAAGGCTTCCTCGCGACCGGCATCCCCTGCAATGGAGGGAGCCAACTCATACTGGCGGCGGAAGATTTCGCGGTAATTGCCCTCCCCCAGGAGACGGTCGAAGTCGTTCTTCGCGACGATCATGGTGCCGCCGGCCTCCACCAGACGGTCGAATTCTGCGAGCTTGGGATTCTGCGGCCATACCTCCATGGCCTTCTCGATCTCCTCCTTCGCCTTATCCACGTCGCCCGCCGAAGCGTGGTTCTTGGCGGACATGATGTGCATGTCGCTCACGCGGGTGTAGGCGGCAATGGCCGCCTCGGCCTTGGTGGCATCGAAGTCGCCCGCCGACTCCTTGAGCTTCACGGTGAGCGCCTTCGCCGCGGTGTAATCCTTCGCATCCAGTGCCGCGATCAGCTTGTAGGACTCCCGCACGAACTCGAGGACCTTCCGCTTGTCATCCCGCGGCAGGGTCCGGACGGAGGGCATGAACTCACCCACGACATAAGCTTCGCTCAGACGCTTGGCAGCGCTCTGGAGCTCGCTCTTCCCGACCAGGAACTTGAAAGCTTCCACCCCCTGATCCACATCGCGGATGGCCTCGCTCGCGAGGGCATCCAGCGCGGAAACGGTCGGGCTGGTTCCGAGGCTCTCGCTAAAGAGCTTCGACATGTCGGATTTCTTGTCGATGTGCAGCTTGCTGTCCCCGTCCTTGAAGATCTGGTTGTAAAAGCGCGAGGCCATCACCACGTGCTCGAAGCGCCGCTGCACGAAGAATTGCATCATCAGCGCCTGGTACTGCACCTTCGCCTGGAAGATTTGGATTTCCCCTTTGGTGAGGTTCTCCTTCTTCATCCCGTCGATCTCCTGCACCCGCTTCTCGGCATCGCGATAGGCCATGGAGTCGGTTCCCGTACCGGTACGCTCCTCGGTCCGGGCTTCACCGCCCTGTTGCCTGTTGTTGTTGCCGTTGTCGTCGTCGTCCCGGTTCCTCTGGCCCTGCGGCCCGAAGGACCGGCGCGCGCCGTTCCGCGAGCCATCGGCCATGGTATCCGCGTTCCGGATGAGCCGCTGCTTTTCGTCATCCATCGCCACGTTCAGAGCCCGGGTGGCGCTGACGTCCTTTTTCGCAAGGACCGCGGTGTAGATGGCCTGCGAAAGCGAGTCGCACAGCTTCGCATCGGCGGGGAAAGAGGAAGCCATCGGCAGCAGCCTCACGCCTGCCGCGAAATCCGGCCCGCCCGGGTGATGCGGCGAGACCTTCTCAAGGATCCGGCTGATCGTTTCCCTGTACTCCTCCGCGGCCCCCGAGTTTTCCTCCGGTTCATTCAGATAGCGCTCGAAGCGCGCCGCGAGCAACCGGTTGTCGGTCGCCGCCCAGGTATGGCCGTTCCAAGAGATGGTTTCGCCCGCCGGGTCGAAGAATGGCAGCTCATTGCCGTACGGAGAAGAGTTTCCCTTCTCCTGCTGCGAGGAAGACGTGGTGGTATTGTCGGAGGGCGCGCCACGGGTATTGCCGGGGCCATCCGTCGCGCGGTCCTTCACCTCCGGGTGAAGCACCTGCGCGGGACAGAACACGGTCGTCGCCAGGAGGGCGGCAAGGGAGATGTAGGATCTCATGGCGGTAAATCAGAGACGGTTGATGCCGGTTGCGACGGGGATGCCTCCTTGCCGGAACTTCACTTTGATCGAGTAGCGCTTTTCCCGCTCGATATTCACCTTCGAAAAATCCGGCGGGATCTCGACGCCGACGAACTCATCGCCCGCAGGGGTGTCCACCTTCAGACTGATCACTTGGCCGCGGTCGGGGGTCCAGCGCAGCTTCTCGTCGATCACTCCTTCGATGACGTACTCGTTGCCGCGGAGCGAGTTGCCGTTTTCCAGCATGTCCCGCATTTCGAGCGTGGACGTGTCGGAAAACGACTCCGCTTTCTTTCCAAGCAGGGCCTTGCCGCCGAAAAACGCGGCGACGACAAAGATGGCGATTCCAATGAGGAGGCCGGGACTGATTCCGGAACTGGCGCGACGAGCCATGGTGTTTAGAAAGTTATCGGCGGATCAGGTCATTAACGTCCGCCGCGAGAACAAGCTTCCACGATTTTCCCGCGGGTTCACGCCTTTTTCTCGGCTAGTCCCACTGGTGACGGCGGGTGCCGATCCAGGCCGCGATCAAACCCGCCACCACGTGGAAGGCCAAGGTGTAGGTGCAGGCCTGGCCCGAGGAGAGGGAGGTATCGATGACCGTTTTCACGGAATCGAGCACCTTCGGCTCGAGCGCGGTGACGCTCCCCGACCAAGCCCAGTAGGCGGAGATGAAGGGCCGGGTGAAGGATTCGATCGCCCCGGGGAGCGCGAGCACCGCCCCCGACAGCGGCAACTGGAAGCCCACGAGATAAATCGACAGAAGCGAGGCCTGCTCGGCGGTGCGCATCAGGGCGGAAATCCCGAGGCAGACCGCGGTCATGGCCCCGTTGATCATCAACAGGAAAATCAGGTGGCTTTCAAAGCCGCCGGTCCCTCCGCGGAAGGGGGCGAACATGTTCACGAAGACGCCCATCCACAGCGACTGGGCCAGCACCAGACAGGCGAGGAAGGTCACCTTGCTCGCCAGATAGGCCGATGGGCGCAGACCGCCGAACTTCTCCTTCTCGAACACCTGCCGTTCCCCGGCGATCTCCCGCGCGGAGTTGTTCGAGGCCATCAGCGAAAGCAAGATCACCTGGAACATGATGATACCCGAGACCGCCGAGCCGACCTGGACCTGATCTCCCCGGACCATCGTCTGCTCGTTGATCTGTTCCATGATGTTCTCCTGCCGGGTGTCGGAGAAACTCGCGACCGGCTTCTTGGCATTCTCCGAGAAAAGCGTCACGAGCACCGGGAAGCAAAGGAGGATGGCAAGCTGGAGGAATACCTGCCCGCGGTCGCGGAAAAAGATCCGCCAACGGCGCGAAAGTAGCGTCGTGAATTGGGCGAAGAAGCCGGGCGTGCGGATCTTGCCGACCTCCTCCGGTGCGGTCGCCTCCGGATCCGGCTCTTCCGGCTCCGGCGGGAGCTGGAGGCTACCGGCATCGATCAAGCGGAGGCGGTTCCGGTCCAGCTTGGTGTAGTAGGACTCGCGGTGCTTCATCCACGAGCTCTGCCAGCGCTCGGACGTCTGGGTCGCGAGCTTCGGGTAAACTTCCTCCGTGTCGTGAACCGAAAAGTAGTGGGTCACCTGGTCCGGGGGACCGTGAAAGGCGACGCGGCCTTCATGCATGACCAGAATGGAATCGTAGAGTTCCAGATGGGCCAGCGAATGGGTCACGGACAAAACGATCCGGCCTTCCTTCCGCGAAAGATCATGCAGCAGGCGCACGATTTCCCGCTCCGAGCGGGGGTCGAGGCCGCTGGTCACCTCGTCGCAGAGCAGGAGCTTGGGGTCGGACACCAGCTCCATCGCCAGGCCGAGACGACGCTTTTGGCCGCCGGACAGCACCCTCACCTGCCGGTCCGCGATGGCCGCGAGGCCGGTTTCCTCCAGCACCCGGTCGATGCGCTGGTCCAGCTCCTCGATATTGCGGACCTTTACCCGCAAACGGGTGGCAGCCTCGACCGACTCATCGACCGTCAGAGGATCGTAGGCGATAGAGAACTGAGGAACGTAACCGATATCCGAGGCATCGAGATCACCCTCCACAGAAAGATTCCGGCCTTCCCAATAGAGCCCCCCGGCGGACTCGGGGTTCAGGCCGGCGATGACCTTCAAGAGTGTCGTTTTCCCGCAGCCCGAGGGGCCTACGATCGCCATGAAATGCCCCCGCGGGACCTTGATGTTGACCTGATCGACAAGGTTTACGGCCTCGCCGACTTTCTGGATGGTGAAACTTACGTCCTGGAGTTCAAGCACGGCAGGCGGAGGGTGAATTCAAATGCCTACGCAGGAAAGCGGCCGGATCGCGCGAGGGCCAGAAAGAAAGGCCGCACCCCGAGCGGAGGCAGAATCACCCGGTGCCACCATCTACTCCACCGGCACGATCCGGATTTTACCGGCGGGCTGCCTCATCGCTTCCGAAAGGGTAGTTCCGGCCGGTGCCGCCGGAGCGGCCGAGGGCGTCTGATCGAGCGCGTTTTTAAGAGCTCCCTCCACGAGCTGCCCGCAATGGATCTTCATCGGCGGGAGCGGGCCCAGATTGCCCGTGAGTTCATTCGCGGAAAGTTCGCGGGCTTCCTCGGCGGTTTTACCCTTGAGCAGTTCAGTCGCCATCGAAGCGACGGCGATGGCGGTCTGGCAGCCGAAGGATTGGAACGAGGCGCGGTCGATCACGCGCTTGCCGTCCTTTTCCGTGAATTTGAGCCACATGCGCAGCATGTCCCCGCAATCGGGGGAACCGACCGTGCCGACCGCGTCGGCATCCGCGATCTCCCCCTGATTCTGTGGCGAGGCCAAGGCTTCGCGGACCTTCTGTTCGAAATCGCTCACACCCGACGATGCGGCAGGACGCGGGGGATTCAAGCCCGGGCTTGCCAAGGCAGGGCACGCCGGAAAGTCTAGGGCACCCGGCGGGCTCCTCGGACAGGGCCCTGCCGCCCGCGTGCATGTATTTCCTCGGAATTGAAATCGGCCATGCGGCTACCCGCGTGGTGGCGCTGGATCTCGAGGCCGCCACCGTGGCGGCCGAGGCGGTGGCCGCCCATGCGTGGGTGGAGGGGCTGCCGGAGGGCTATCGGGAACAGGACCCGGCGTCTTGGATCGCCGCGGCGGACCAGGCGATGCGGCAGTGCTTGGAAACCTTGGGGGATGGCCGCGGCGGGGTGTCCGGGATCGGCGTGACCGTCTTGGACGAGGGCAACCGCATCATCCGGCCCGCGAAGCTGGGAATCGACCGCTCCGCGCAGCGGCAGGCGGACGAGATCGGCCGGGCTTTCGGCGGTGCTCCGGGATTGATCGAGCTGGCAGGCAATGCCGTCGAGGCCGGCTCCTTGGCAGCCCAGGCATTGTGGCTGAAACAGCACGAGCCCTACCATTTCCAACGGGCGACGAGGCTGATGACACCGCAGGATTTCATCGGCTATTGGCTGACCGGCGAGGCCGGGATCGAGGCCGGTTCCGCCGCCACGACCGGCCTTTTCAATGTCCCGCAGCGCCGCTGGAGCGCGGAGCTGCTGGAATTCGTCGATACGCGCCTCTACGACATGATGCCGCCGGGCATTTCCCCATTGCAGCCGCGGGGCCAGCTCCGGCCGCCGCTCTGCCGGGCCTGGGGCTTGCCGGAAAGCGTGATCGTGGCCCCGGGATCGGGAGCCGCGGCCCTCGCGGCGCTCGCCGTTGGCGCCGCCGCTGACGGTGCGGTGGTGGCGGATCTTTCCGCCGATGGATCCCTGTCGGCCATTTCCGATCGGCCGGCGGTCGATTTCCGAGGGGAAGCGGCGACGCTGTGCGATGCCTCCGGACGCTGGCTGGCACGGCTTGGCATGGCGAATGCCGTGGCGGCGCTCGAGCTGGTCCGGCGGCACTACGGGTGGTCCGCCGCGCAATTCGAGCACTCACTCGCGGCAACTTCCGCAGGAGCGGACGGCCTGCTATTCCTGCCCTACCTGCGCGGCGAAGCGACCCCGCGCCTGCCGGACGCGAGCGGGGTGCTCCACGGCATTACCCTCGACAACTTCACACCGGGAAATCTCGCTCGCGCTTCGGCAGAGGGCTTGGCGCTGGGCTTCGGCTACGGCTTCAGCCGCCTGCGGGACCTCGGTTTCGAGCCCGCGGGCGTGCGCGTGGCGCGTGACGCCGGCCCGGCTTTCCAGCAGCTTCTCGCCGATGTTTTCGGCGTGCCGGTGGCGGCGGTCGCAGGGACGGGCGGCCCCCTGCTGGGCGCGGCGATGCAGGCCGCGGTGGTGTATTTCCGCCTGAACGGGGAGTCACTGGGCTTCGACGAAATCGCCGGCTACATCGTAACGGTGGACGATTCCACGCGCCGCGATCCGGACCCGGAACGCCACGAGTTCTACCAGAGCTTGTTGGCCCGGCAGCAGTACCTGGTCGAGACCCTCCACGCGGGAGGCTTCCTGTAATGGCCGGCGATCGCAGCGAAATCCGCGAGAGCGGCAAGGCGACTTTTCTCGGCAAGCTCGCCGGGCGGATCATGCAGGCGTACTGCGCCACGCTCCGCTTCGAGATCGTGGACCGCTGCGGCCTCACCCGCCCCGGCGGGATCCCGGGCCCGGTGATCTACTGCCTGTGGCACAACCGGATTTTCACCGTGCCCGCCGCTTGGAAGATGGCCTGCGGCAGGCACCGCCGGGCGGTGGTCCTCACCAGCGCGAGCCACGACGGCGCGGCACTGGCGCGGGCGGTGGGCGTCTTCGGCATCGGCTCCGTGCGGGGCTCCTCCTCGCGCCGCGGGGTGGCGGCCCTGGTGGGGATGCGGAAGGCGCTGCGCGAGGGAATCGACGCCTGCATCACCCCGGATGGCCCACGTGGCCCGCGCCACGTGATCCAGCCCGGCCTGGTGAAACTCGCGGAAACCAGCGGCGCGCCGGTGATTCCCATCCACGTCGAGTATCCCTCCTGCTGGCACTTGAAAACCTGGGACCGCTTCGCGATTCCCAAGCCGTGCAGCAAGGTCCGCGTCATTTTCGACGAGGCGCTTGCTGTTCCCGGAGGGCTCTCCGAAGATGACTTCGAAAAGTGGCGCCGCCGCATCGAAGGAATCATGCTGCGCGGCGCCGGCGAACCCATTTCCGACGATCCACGATGACTTCCGTAATTGATGGCAAGGCGGTCGCCGCCTCCGTGCTCGAAGAGTGCCGCTCCGAAGTGGCGGAACTGAAAGCCAGGGGCATCACACCCGGCTTGGCCGTGGTGCTCGTGGGTGATGACCCCGCTTCGCACGTCTATGTGAGTTCCAAGGTGCGCACTTGCGGCGATCTGGGGCTGCACTCCGAGAAGATCATCCTCCCCGCGAGCACGACGCAGGAAGAGCTGATTTCCGTGGTCCAACGCCTGAACGCGGATCCCGCGATCCACGGCATTCTGGTTCAGAGCCCGCCGCCGAAGCACATCGATGAGGAGGCGGTGATCCGCACCATCGATCCCCGCAAGGACGTGGATGGCTTCCACCCCGAAAATGTGGCCAAGCTCGCGTTGGAGGACCGCACGGGCTTCGTTCCCTGCACTCCTGCCGGATGCATGCGCCTGCTGGCGGCCGCGGGGGTGAAGACCGCGGGTGCGGAAGCCGTGGTGATCGGCCGCAGCATGATCGTGGGCAAGCCGATGGCGCTGCTTCTGATGGCCAAGGGCTCCGACGCCACCGTCACCGTCGCGCACTCGCGCAGCAAGGATCTCCCCGCCATCTGCCGCCGGGCGGACATCATCGTAGCCGCCGTGGGCAGGCCGGAAATGGTGAAGGCGGACTGGGTGAAGGAAGGGGCGGTGGTGATCGACGAGGGTATCAACCGCATCGACGATCCCGCTGCGAAAAAGGGCTACCGTTTGGTCGGCGATGTCGCCTACGAGGAAGTCGCTCCGAAATGCTCCGCGATCACGCCGGTTCCCGGAGGCGTCGGCCCGATGACGATCGCGCTGCTGATCAAAAACACGCTGCAGGCGGCGCGGCAAATCGGCTGAGAGCGATTGTGGCTAGGAGGGCAAAGTCGTCCTCAGAACGACCGCATCCCCCGCCGCGACGAGTTCTCCCCCGCCCTTCGGGAGCAGGAAAAAGTCGCCCTTTCCGAAGCGCTTGCTTCCACAGGTGATCGTGCCCTCCGCCACCGAGAAAATCGAGAAGCGCCCGTCGTCCCGATTCCCGGCTTTCCCACCTTCGGCAAGCGTCATCTTTTCAACGCGAAAATATTCGCAGTCCGCGATCACCGTCCCCCGCGGCGGGTCCATCCCGGGCTCGAAGTCGTCGAAATCGATGCTCGCGAGTGATTCCCGGACATGAAGCTCCCGCGGTTTTCCGTCCAAGCCCATGCGATTCCAGTCGAAAACGCGGTAAGTCGTGTCGCTATTCTGCTGGATTTCATGGACTAGGAATCCCGAACCGATGGCGTGCAGGCGGCCGGAAGGAATGAAGATCGACTCACCGGCCTGCGCTTCGATCGCGTGGACGCACTGCTCCACGCTTCCCTCTTGGATCGCCGTCTCGAATGCCCCCCGATCCACGCCCCTTTCCAGTCCCACATAGAGCTTCGCCCCGGGGTCGGCGGCGGCGATATACCACATTTCGGTCTTCGGTTCCCCGCCCAACTCCCCAGCCAGACGCTCCGGAGGATGGACTTGGATCGAGAGATCGTCACGGGCGTCCAGCACCTTGATCAAGAGCGGGAAGCGCCCGCTGCCCGGCAAACCGGTGCCGAAGATTTCCTCGCGATGAGCCGTCCATAACTCGTGGAGGGTGGTCCCGTCGAACCTGCCGCCCTTCACCACCGACTGCTCTTTTTCCCGATCCACCACCTCCCAGGATTCACCATACGGAGCGCCGTCCGGAAGAGTCCTTCCGTATTGACGCTCCAGTTCGCGTCCGCCCCAGACGCGTTGCATATAGAGGGGCTCGAAAACGATGGGTTCCACAGCCGCGGAACATGCCGCCGGAAAGCCGGAACGCAAAGCCCGAGGTGCGCCAAGGGGCCGGGGAACGTGACGCGGCCAATTATTAAGGAACTCCGTATTTTACGGGTTCCGAAATCGATCTTGCCGCTGGAGCCCTTGGAGGGGATGCTGGCCGGGGAGAAACCCGGCATGGCAAAGAGTGACAACCGCAAGCGGGGCGAAACGCCCGAGGCACCCCGATGGTCCAACGAGGTCGTCGGAATCGTCCTGATTTGCGCCGGCCTCCTCGCCTTTCTCTCCGTTGTGTCCTTCACAACGGACGATCTGCCCTCGGACTGGGAAAACTGGAGCGAGATTTTCGGAAAGAATAACCACAATCTGATCGGCGGGCTGGGGGTGGCGCTCGGCTTCATCCAAGTCTCCCTCTTCGGGGCCGCAGGCTACATCGTCCCCGTGGCTCTGATCTGGTTCGGGATCGTGAAGCTGGTGTTCGACGGGCGCCTGTGGCCGCGGACGATGATCGGCTTCATCGTGCTCACCCTGAGCGGGGCCGCTTTCATGCACGCCTGGCATGGCGGGGAGCGGATCGACATTTCGCGCCACGCGGGCGGGGTAATAGGCCACCTGCTGGGCAATCACATTTTCCTGCCCCTGCTCAGCCGGATCGGCTCGATGCTCTTCCTGGGGGCAGCTTACCTGGTCGCCCTGATCCTCCTGACGGGCCAGCCGCCGGTGAAATTCGTCAAGGGCGTGCACCGGCTGCTTCTGAATGGCTTGGCGC
Source organism: uncultured Luteolibacter sp. (assembly GCA_966211015.1). GTDB lineage: Bacteria > Verrucomicrobiota > Verrucomicrobiia > Verrucomicrobiales > Akkermansiaceae > Haloferula. The sequence goes on from CBIHMP010000135.1 coordinate 10,166, forward strand.
GGCTCCGCGAGCGCCGCGAGGAAACGCTGCAACAGGCAGGCAAGGACGAACTCCGCAATGCCGAGCGGGAAAAGGAACGGGAGCGCCGCCGGAAAGAGCGGGAGGCCGCC
>CBIHMP010000136.1:0-10244 GCA_966211015.1 uncultured Luteolibacter sp.
CGGGAAGGCACGCGAGGTGGAACTGAGGAATTCCGCGGCGGCGCTCGGGGCCGCGTCCGTGGAATTCCTCGGGCACGTCGATCCTCTGGGGACGGAATTCCGCACCTATGCTCCGGCCGTGACTCCGGGGTCGCTGGCGCGGCAAATCGCCGGGCTTCTGGACAAGCACCGGCCTGCCGTGGTCGTCACCCACGGGAGCGGCGGCGAGTATTGGCACCCGGCGCACCTGCTCGTCCGTGAGGCGGTGTTCCGGGCGACCGCCGGGAGCTGCACCCTTCTCACCCTGCACGCCTGGCAGCAGGGCCATCCTCTGGAGGGATTACTGAACCGCGACGACCCGGCGGATCTCATCATCGAGGGGGCGAGCCACCGCGGGCAGCGGCTCGCGGCGTTCCGTGCCCACCGTTCGCAGCAGGCCTACTTCTGCGGGCATGGGGGCGGTTCCCTCGAGGGATACATTGATAGGACCTCGCGGGAGGCTTACTGCCATCACCCCCGTCGTTCCTAGTGTCTCCCCCGGGTTCTGAAAGCGTGGGCCAAGGAGTTTCCGCGGACATGCAGCCACGGGTGCGTGCCGTGACGGTCCGGGGCGGAGTAGGCGGCATACGCGATCCCTGCCACCCATAGGGCGGGCACGAGCAGGAGCGAGAGGCCTACGGTGGCGATTGAAAGCCACGCAGCGACGAAAACCATCAGCGCATTGCCTACGATCAGAATACCCGCGCCTGCCAGGTAGTGGTGCTTGTAGAGGTGCCCGGCTCCCGGGACGACGCTCAACAAGGCCGCGATCTTGTTGCGGTCCACGGACCGCCACGCATCGAAGAGTTCCTTCATAGTGAGATAATCTCCTTTCTCACCTTTCATGCTGGCACAGGCTTTCTGGAGAATCAAGAACGGGAACGGCTCCCACCGAAGATCCGGCCGCCGCGAATCGAGTGTATGAAACCGCGGTCGCGTGCGCGTAGAAGCCTTTCCCGCCCGGGATCACCCGATCGCGGCAGAGGGTCTCCCTTGCCAGCATCCGCGCGGCCTCTAGCATCCGTCCTACCATCCATGAAGATCCTCTCCCGTATTCCCCTCCTTCCTTTGTTCTGCGCAGCCGCACTCGTGCAGGGCGCGGCCGCGCAACAGGCGAAACCGCTCAAGGTGATGCTCATCACCGGCGGCTGCTGCCACGACTACAAGGCGCAGACCGAGATCCTGAAAAAGGGGCTGGAAGAGCGCATCAACGCGGAGGTCACCCAGATCCATGTGGACGACAGCAGCACCAAGCCGAAGCTGCCGATCTACGGGAATCCGGACTACGCGGAAGGCTACGATCTGGTGATCCACGACGAGTGCGCGGCCGACATCAAGGACGAGGAGACGGTGAAGGGCGTGCTGAAGCCCCATGCCGACGGCATCCCGGCAGTCGCCCTCCACTGTGCCATGCACAGCTACCGGGTGGGCGATCACACCAAGAAGGCGAAGGAAGGCGACAAGGGTGCCCTTTGGTTTGAATTCCTGGGGCTCCAGTCCAGCCGCCACGGTGCGCAGAAGCCGATCGAGATCGAGTTCAAGGACAAGAGGCATCCGGTGACGAAGGGCGCGAGCGACTGGACCACCGGCAATGAGGAACTCTACAACAACGTGAACGTCTTCGACAGTTCGCACACGCTCGCCACCGGCAAGCAGGACGGCGAAAAAGAGGCGGTGGTGGTCTGGACAAATCTCTACGGCGACAAGAAGACCCGGGTCTTCTCCACCACCATCGGGCACAACAACGCCACCGTGGAAGATCCCCGCTATCTGGACCTCGTCGCGAAGGGAGCCCTGTGGGCCACCGACAAGATGGATGCGAACGGTCGGCCGAAGCCGGGCTACGGGCGCCCGAAGAAGTGAGGCCGGGCGGGATTGACCCCCGCAGCCCCGGCGGCATAGATTCGCGGTTGATGAAAGCGATCCTCTTGCCGCCATTTTCCATGTCAGTCCTCTGGCTCGCCGCGACGGGGTGCAAGCCAGAGGCCGCTCCGGCACCTCCTGCTGCTGCGGCTCACGATCCTTGCTCGAACTCCGACGGCGCCCTCGGCGACGCGCCGTTTGTTTTCGTAACCTCGCCGCATCCCGGCACGCGGGTCTCCAGCGGCTTCGCGGTGACCGGCTGTTCGCGGACCTTCGAATCCACGGTCGTGTGGAAATTGAAAGGCCGCGATGGTAGCGAACTCGCCGCCGGTCACACCAGCGGCGGCGGCGTGGACGGCCCGGGCCCATTTTCCTTCACCATCTCCTACACCGCGCCGGAACCTCAGATCGGCCATCTGGAGGTGTACGAAGAAGACGCCTCGGACGGGGAAGGACACCCGCCCGGCAGGAATGTTATCCCCTTGGTGCTGGGACCCGGATCGGCTCAGTAGCCCTGACGCTTCCGCTTCGCCGCGTTGCTCGCGGCGATCGTGCTGAAGATCGCGAAGGCGAGGAAGGTGAGGAACATGGTCACCCAGCCGACCAGCACGAAGGTCAGGAGCACATTGATCCCCTGGAGCACCCAGTAGCCGAACATCACCAGCAAACCGCGGCCGACCTTGCCCGCGTAGATGTGGCCGATGCCGAAGGTCTGGAGGAACACCCCCGGGAGGATCTCCAGCAAGGCCGCGATCCCATTGTCAGGGCCGGCGACCGGGACGGGACGCGCTTCACGTACTTGATGGGTCGGTTCCATGTCTTTATCGGGTACGCCGGCACTCTAGCATGCAGCCGGACGACGGATATGGGAAACCGGCTTCATTTGTGTAATTCCACGCGGGATCTGGCAAGGAATGCCAGGAAAGCGGGCCCCGCTTGACGCATCGCTCTTTCACCGCGAAAACCGGGAGGTGGCCGGTCAACCTTTCATCCGCGTACGCGGGCTCGAGCAGAAGTTCGGCTCGCAGCATGTGCTGCGCGGCGTGGACATGGAGGTGCAGCGGGGCGAGACGCTGGTCCTTCTCGGGGGATCCGGCGGAGGGAAGTCGGTGCTGGTGAAGCATTTCCCCGGTCTCCTGCGCCCTTGGAAAGGGACCGTGGAGATCGATGGGGAGGATATCTCGGAACTCGATGAACGGGCAATGGCCTCCTACCGGCGGAAGGTCGGGATCATGTTCCAGAGCGGAGCGCTTTTCGACTCGATGACCGTCGGGGAAAACGTCGCCTTCCCTCTCCGGGAGATGGGGGTGAAGGAAGAAGCGGAAATCGCGGAACGCGTGTCGGAAGCACTCGAGATCGTGCGTCTGCCGGGGCAGGAAAAGAAGATGCCCGCGGAGCTTTCCGGCGGCATGCGCAAGCGCGTGGCGCTCGCCCGGGCCGTGGTGGGAAAGCCCGCCTGCGTGCTCTACGACGAGCCGCACGCGGGACTGGATCCCATCACCGCCGACTCCATCGACCACCTCATCAAGGATCTCCAGATCACCCACGGCATGACCAATGTGGTCATCACCCACGAGATGCGCAGCGTCTTCCACATCGCGGACCGGATCATCTTCCTCCAGGAGGGCCGGATCTACTGGACCGGCGGCCCGGATGAACTGAAGGCGACCGACGATCCGGTGCTGCGGCCCTTCATCGAAGGGAACTCCGGGGAAGCCTGGAACTGATCTCCCTTGCGCGCCCGGGGCGGAATGGCGATGCTTGCGGCGCATGGGAGAATCCACCAAAAGGACCGAGCTCTGGGTGGGCATCTTCGTCTTCATCGGGCTGGCCCTTCTCGGCGGCTTGGTCGTGCAGTTCGGCCGCTTCGGCGACCGCCTGCGCGGGAAGTACCAGCTGGTGGTGGTTTTCGACGATGCATCCGGCCTGATCAAGGGCTCCGAGATCCGCATGGGCGGCGCGCGGATCGGGAAGGTGGCCGAGCATCCCGAGCTGAATGCGAACGTCAAAGTGCAGGTCACGATGAGCATCGATGACCCGATCCGGATTCCGGAGAATTCCATGATCCAGATCGCCTCGGCGACCCTGCTGGGGGACAAGATGATCGTCATCACCCCGCCGGAAGGCGGAAATACCACGGGCCGCTTCATCCAGCCCGGCGCCGTCCTGCGGGGCGGCGGTCCTTCCGGTCTGGATGCGATCCAGAACAACGCCGAAGCCGTCAGCCGCGACGCCCGCAGGCTGATGCAGGAGGCGGAGTCCACCTTCTTGAAACTTGATTCCGCCGTGGATGATATCCGCATCGTTACCGGGCACCTGGCGGAGACTTTGGAAAAGATCAACGGCTCGATCCTCTCCGAGAAGAACCTGAAGCACATCGACGGTACCCTGGCGAACCTCGATACCGCCACTGCGGAATGGGCGAAGGCCAGCGCTTCCCTTGACCCGACCATTACCGACGCGCGCGAGGCGATCCGGGCGATCGAAAAAGCCGCCGCCACCACCGACGACACGATGGCCCGTGCCGGAGACCGGATCGACGAGCTGGAGCCCGCCCTGCGGGACGTGCCGAAGGCCGTCGCCTCCATCTCCCGCGCTGCCGACAAGGCCGGCAATGCCCTCGAGCGGGCCGAGAGCGGGGATGGCTTGTTAGGCACCCTTGCCTACGACCGCGAGGTCTCCCATGATGCCAAGGCATTCATCCGGAATCTCAAGCAGCAGGGCATCCTGCGCTACCGGGACAAGGAAACGCCGGAGGAGGACCCTCGGAACCGTTTCAGGGGGAGAAGGAGGTAAGGATTGCTCGCGGGGTCGCGGCACCTCTCCAGGGCGTGTCCCCGCATGACCGCGATTCAGCTGGTTAGGCGAGAATCCCTGCACGTGACAGCGTGCGAGCCTCTGCTATCGTGCCGACCATGAAACTCCTCGCCGCCGCGCTCATGGCCTTCCTGTGCGTCTCCTGCACCACCCAGTCGTGCTGGAAGGGCGGCATTCCGATGCGGGAGACGGAGATGCACGCGCAATGGGGAGCGGAGGTGGACATCAACAAGTCCGCCAGCAACGTGAAGATCTATCGCGGACTCGCCCATCCCATCGGGGACACGTCACGCTACGAGAAGCAGGTGAAGCAGGGCGGCTGGGTGGAATTCGAGGGCTTCAAATTCCACGCCCAACCGGCGGACTTGCCGGCGGGAACGGCGGACAAGGTCCTGAACCTCTACAAGCGCTCCTCATCCCATGAAGCGCAGGCGGTGAAGACCACCTGCCCGGGTTTCCACCCGGACTACGCGCTGGTGTGGAGCAAGGGCGGCAGACAGCGGGTCCTCCAGATCTGCTACGGCTGCCACGAGTGGAAATACTTCGGCCCGGGCGGAAAGATCCACACCGACATCGAGGACAAGACCTACTTCAAGGAGCTCCTCCCGCTGCTTCCGAGGGAGAAGAACCGCCGCTAGCTAGCGGCTGTTTCCCTTGATCCGCACGTTCCGGAATTCGCCGAGATCATCGAAGGAACCGAGGCCGATCCGGCCCCAGGTGAAGCGCTTGTCCTTTGCGGTCAGGACGGGCTTCTCCATGTCATCGAACCAGACGCCGATGTCGCCGGTGGCGGAATTGCGCACGAGCTTCACCTTGTGCCATTGTCCTTGCTTCCATGGCGTGCCGGCGGTGCGGTAGGTGGTGACGGGCTTGCGGTCGGCATGGTCCACCACGTGGATCTGATGGTGCGCTTCGTCGGCTTTCTCGCCGAGGTGGGCGTAGTAGAAGCGGTTCTTGCCGTCGCCGCCGAAGGCGATGCAGAGGTCGTTGTTACCCGCATCGAATTTCGTCAGGCGGCACTCCATGGTGAGGGTGAAGTCGCTCCACTCATGGCCCTTGTACCAGGCCATGTTGAGAGGGCTTCTGAAGTCCGGCTTGGTGTTGCTCTGGGCAGTCAGCCGGAGAAGGGGCGGCTTCGGCTCGATCGTCCACTTCCACGCGTCCGGGGCGGAGAAATCCCAGCGGGAGGTATCAACGAGCGGGTCGATCTCAAAGACGGCGGACCGGCTGTTCGGGGCGCAGCACGGCGGGAGCGCCACGACCGGGGGCTCCGCAGCCAGCACGGGGAGAGTGGAAAGAACGGCGGCCAGGAGTGTTTTCAAGGGATCGAAGGTGAACCGGCGATTGCAAAATTCAAGCCATCTTCGCGGAGAGACCGGGGAGATGAACCGAAAACGGATTGCCGTTCAGCGGCTCCGGTGCTTGTGTTTACGTTGATGATTCACCCCGGCGGCACCCTCGGATCGAGCTCGGAAGATGCGGGACGCTTGGTTCTCGCCTTGCGCGCGTCGAACGAAGGCATCTGGGACTGGTGGACGGACAGCGCGGAGATCTATTATTCGCGGCGCATCCTGGAGTTCCTGGAATGCAGCACGGCTGCGGCACCGAATATCTTCCTGGAGCCCCATGACATGGTGCACGAGCAGGACCGCGCCTGCTTTGTCCAGGCATTGCAGGATGTCTTGAACCCCTCGGGACCCGAACTTTTCGCCATCGACTGCCGGCTGAAGACCGGCGGGAACAGTTGGCGCTGGCTGCGCATCCGCGGGACCGTGGTCCGCGATCGCCAAGGCGCGGCACAACGGATCGCCGGATCGATGATCGATATTTCCCGGCGCAAGGAAGCGGAGGCGCAGATCGAAGACGAGCGGCACTTGCTCCGGATGTTGATCGATCACGTGCCCCTCCAGGTCTATTTCAAGGACCGGGAGTCGCGCTTCGTGCTGGTGAACAAGCAGATGGCGGAGTGGATGGGTTTCCAGGAGCCGCGCGATCTCCAGGGCAAGCATGACCGGGATTTCTTCGACCGGGAGCACTGGGAGCAGGCGGATACCGACGAGCGCGCCATCATGGAGACGGGGCGGCCGGTGAGCGGCAAGCTGGAGCGCGAAACCTGGCGCGGCGGAGAGGATACCTGGGTGCTAACTTCCAAGTTCCCTTGGGTGGATCGCTGCGGGGAGGTGAAAGGGACCTTCGGGGTTTCGAGCGATGTGACCGAGCTGGTGAAAGCGAAGCAGGAGGCCACCGAGCTTGCCGCCGAGCTACAAATGCGGAACCAAGCCTACGAGGAAGAGCTGCAACTGGCGCGCGAGATCCAGCAGACACTGGCAGGATCCACCTTTCCGGAGGTCGGCGACCGCGCGGCCCGACTGGCCTTCGGGGCACGCTACTTGCCGATTTCCGGCATGGCCGGGGATTTCTTCGAGGTGCTGCGGATCTCCGATGGCAAGGCGGGGATGCTGATCTGCGATGTCATGGGGCACGGGGTTCGCTCCGCGCTGGTGGTCGCCATGCTGCGCGGCCTTCTGGAAAAGCAGCGGCGTAGCGCGGCCGATCCCTCCGCCTTCCTCTGCGGCTTGAACAACGGTCTTGCCTCGATTCTCGACCGGGCGGGTGCAACGATGTTTGCCACGGCGTTTTATGCCGTGGTGGATCTGGAGGCGGGAGTCCTCCGCTATGCCTGCGCCGGCCATCCGGGGGCGGTGGCGACCGGTCCGGGGGGCGTCCGGCAGCTTGCCGCGATCCGGAAGGAAAAGGGGCCGGGACTCGGCCTCATCGCGAAGGCGGAATACCCGGCGGGGGAGGTGCCGTTGTCCGAGGTCACGCGCCTCCTTCTTTTCACCGACGGGATTCTGGAAGCGGAGAACGAGGAGGGAGAGCCCTTCCTTGAAAAACGCCTGATGGAAATCGCCGGCGCGTGCCGGAGCACAAGCTTGGAGGAAATGCTGGATATCGTCTTAACCCGGGTGCTCCAGTATTCCGACGGCCATCATTTCGATGACGACGTCTGCCTGCTGGGCATGGAGGTGGTGCCGGCCGTGGCCGCGGTAGGCCGCGCATAGTGCCTGTGCCGGTTCAGAGACCCGCCGGATGGCGCATCACGTGGCCGCGGCCGGCACGGCTCTCCGGCTTCCAGCGGGGGCCGCTGCGGCCGCCCGGCCCTCCGGTGTCGAGGCGGAGACCCGCCACCGTCATGAACACATGGCCATTCCGGATATAAAGGGTGATCCAGTCCCCTTCGCCCTTCTTCCCGTAGGAAAAGTATCCTTTGCTGGGCATCGAGCCTTTCATCAGCCCCGCCTCCCGGAGGACATACGAGACGGTGCCGGAGCAATCGTAGCCGGAGTCCTCGTGGCGGGCGTGACCGCCGCCCCACTTGTAGGGCTTTCCTTGCAGGCGGTTACCGGCGGCGATGGCTCTCTTCACGGCTGCGGGAGCTTTCTTCGGCGCGTATGCCACGCCGTTCTTCAACATCGCCGTCCGCCCGCTCTGAAAGCGATAGGACACGGGATGCTTCGCCTTCACCTGCCGGGCGCAGGAACTGAATCCGAGGGCGGCGACCAAGGAGAGTAGCAGGAAAATTGGTTTCACGCCCCGGACCTTAAGGATTTATTAAATTTTTTCAAATATTTCCGATGTGCCCGTTCTGTCGGGCTAGATCGTCGTAGAAGCTGAGCCAAAGTTCCCGCAGATTCCCCCGGTGACGCCTGAGATTCCGGCTCAGGTCGGCCAGACCGAGGGGTCGACATTCCGGAAGCACGCGTTCCAAAAGCGCCGCCGCCAACCGCGGGCTCGACTGCAAGCGGACCAGCTCCCGCCATGAGCCGCTGCGGTGGCGCGTGACAAGTACCCCGGCCGCCGGGGCGAGCAGTTTTCGCAGGAGCGCCCTTTCGCGCCACGGAAGATGGATCTCCCCGTCGATCAACACCTGCTTGCCCTCGCAGTCCGCAAGCAGATGCCTATCAAGTGGGGAAATCCGGTCGTGCTCCTTGTTGTAGAAAAGAGCCGCGACTTCCTCGCCCCGGCTCGCCAGACGGAGGGACCATGCTGCCAGCAACGCGCTCTTACCGGACCCGTGGTGACCCGTGACGGCGGCACGGTGCCCGAGCTCCCGCCAGCGCGTCTCCAGCGCTTCCCATGTCGTCCCGATCAAAAGCGGATCGAAGGCCAAGACCTTTTCCAAGCGCGAGGGAGCGAAGGGATTATCGCGTGCCTTCATGGTTCTTGCGCCGGAGCAAGCGGTTCATTCGCCCGGCTGCGGAGGATTGGGAGCGCGGTGATTCGACGGCTCCGAGCACGACCGCCCGCCGTTGCGGGCCGACCGTGAACTCCTCCAAGGCGAGGGAGCCCGCCCTCTTTTCCACCAGTTCTACTCCCCAGATGATGCTGATGAGCTTCCCGTCGGTGCTCCACGGGCTGTCGGGGAGCGCATGGGAGAAGGAGCGCTCGCCGCTCTGCTCTCCGCCTAGCGGGAGGATCAGGACGCTTTCGGCCTCCTCCGTTCCGCGCCCGCGGGTGAACCAAAAGATCCGCAGCTCCAGATCCTTGGGCGGCTTCTCCAAGCTCCAGCGGACGGTGCCTTCCACCGTTTCGCCGGGCTTGAGCTCGCGGTTTGTCAGGTGGATCGAGTTCATGGTTGTTCCTCCCTTACCGGTGCGTGTACGAGCAGTTCCCGCTCCGCGTTCACGTCCGGGAGCCGCGGCACCCCGGCCCGGAGGTCGATCAGCCAGCGGATGCGGTTGTTCCGGCCGTTGAAGGTCGGCACCGCCTCCTGCGGGATCGCCAGGGTGGCGTGTCCGCGCTCCGTGGCTGCCGGGACGGTGGTCTCGAAGATCACCTGCTCGTGGAAAACGGATTTCGCGGTCGAGCTGCTGGAGCCGTTCTGGTACGTGGCCTCTTCCCTGCCGACCAGGAGCAGGGTGAAACTCCGCGGTTGCCCCCAGCCTCCCGCACGGCGCCAGCGCACGGAGGTCGCGGCCCCGGGCAGCAGTGCGGCTTCATCGATGCTGAGCTCGAAAACCGGGCCGAAGAGCGCCAAAAACATGTAAACCACGGCTGCCAAGAGCCCGAGACCCACGAGGACGAAGGGGATCAGAAACAGGCTGAAGACCCCGCCGATCCATGCTCCCCCGCCGCCCCGGCCGAAATCCTGAAGGTTATCCCGCAGCGCGAAGCCGATAAAACCGTTCCAGAAGAGGGCGAAGACGAGCACGATCACGAAACCCCCGAGGGGCACCGTCCGCAACCGCGCCCACTCCCCGGCGGCCAGCGGGGCGCTTCCTATTTGGCGCGGCGCGGGCGCGGCGCGACGCGAGGAAACCGGGGCCTTCTTCGCCCGCTTTTTAAGGGTCCACCACAGGCCTCCGAACCCCACCGCCATGAAGGGGAGAGGGAATAGAGCCAGGAGCGCGCCCCAGCCCGGATCCCGCTTCACCACCGCCCGCCATGGTTCGTCCGGATCGACGAAGACCGTGAGGGCGCTGCCCGGCGGGTGTGCGGAAACGACGGCTTGCTTGCCCTTCCGCCCGGAAGAACTGCCGCCGATC
>CBIHMP010000137.1:0-10232 GCA_966211015.1 uncultured Luteolibacter sp.
CTCCGCGGTGAGCGGCAGCAATCCCGCACTGGCACAGCGCACCGTGAAGGCCGCCTCCGCCTCGCCGCGCGGCGGCAGATCCAGCACTTGCGATTGGCGCGAGCCGCCCGCATCCAGGGTCAGCGAGACCCGGCGCGCTTCATCCGAATGGTTGGCCACGCGGCACTGGGCGATCATCTGTTGGCCCGCGACCGGCGATGCAGGCAGGGGCACCAGGGCAGCGACCGCGAGATTCGGCACATCCGCCTGCGCCACCGGGACCAGGCGCAGCGTGACGCCTTCCGGCACCACCGGCGCGAATTTCTCCCATGCGCTCTCTTGGAAGTCGGAAACGATGTGAAGCTCCTTCCGCCCGGTGACCCCGGCGAGCTGCCGCAGCGCCAGCTCCACGGCGGCATCCAGCGCCCCGGCCTCGGGGCGGGCCGCCGCGCGGGACAGCTCCTCCGTCAGGAATTCGCGGTTCGGGGCAGGCTCGGGGAAGACCGCATCGGGCGCGGCGTCGAGCCACACGAGGTTCGCGAGCTCCGGCTTCGCTTCGTCCAGGATGTGGACGGCCTCCGCGCAGGCGGCTTCGAAGCGGCTGGCCGCACCCTCCCGCGCCGCCATCGAGCCGGAGCGGTCCACCAGCAGGACGATGCAGCGGCGCTCGCCCGGCAGCGGCGCGTGCTTCGACAGGAGCAGCGGACCGAGGAATGCCAGGGCCAGCGCGAGCAGCGCGAGGGTCCGCAGCGCGATCAGCAGCCAGTCCTTCGGCCTGCGGAAGCGCGAGGTCAGCCGCATCACCCGCTTCAGGAACTCGACGTTCGAGAACCGGTACTGCGGCGGCTTCGCCCGCGACAGCAGGTGAACCAGCACCGGCAGGCCCGCGAGCGCGAGCAAACCCAGGAGTGCGGGATACTGGAGGAAAAGCGACATGTCTTCAGGAGTGCCGCAGCCGATCGAGCAGCGTGAAGTAGGACTCGGTGGTGGAGACCAGCGCGTAGTCCGCCCGGCGCGAGGCGGCCAGGGAGCGCAGGGAGCGGACGTGCTCCTGCAGGTGGTCCTTCCACGCTTGCCGCAGCGATTGCGGGTGCACGATCAGGCGCTCGCCGTTTTCCATGTCCACGAAGCGGGCCAGGCCCCGGTCGCCCAGGTCCATCTCCGACGGATCCAGTAGATGGAACAGGTGCACGCGGAAGCCGCGGTGCAGATAGGGATTGAGCGCCTTGAAGAGCTCCGCGGGATCGCAGAAGAAATCCGACAGCAGCACCAGGGTGCCGCGGCGCTTGAGCAGGGGCGCGGCGCGCTGCAATGCACCCACGATCGAGGTTCCCTCGCCCGCCTCGTTCTTCTCCAGCGTGGTCAGCAGCTCGTTGAGGTGCTTGCGGGTGGAGCCCGGCGGGAGGAAGCGGCGGATGTTCTCATCGAAGAGGGTGAGCGAGACGCGGTCGTTCTTCGAGATCACCAGCCAGGAAAGGCAGGCGGCGAAGAAGGACGCGTACTCGATTTTGCTCAAGCGTTCCTCTTTCTCGGGAAACGCCATCGAAGCCGAGCAATCGAGGAAAAGATGGCACTCCAGGTTCGTCTCCTGCTCGAAGGTGCGGAGGAAGAGCTTGTCATTCCGCGCGAAGACCCGCCAGTCCACCCGGGCCAGATCGTCGCCGGGCACATACTGGCGGAACTCGTGGAACTCGATCGACGAGCCGCGCTGCTTCGAGCGGTGCCTTCCGGACAAGTAGCCCTCCACCATCGCCTTTGCCCCGAACTCGTAGTTCTTCAGGCGGCGGATGTCATCCGGCTTGAGATATTTGAAGGTCTTCAAAGCGCGGCTGCAAGCTTCTCGACGATGGTGTCGGTGGTGATGCCCTCGCCCGTCGCGTTGTAAGTCGGGATCACCCGGTGACGGAGGATCGGCAGCGCGAGCGCCCTGACTTCCTCGATCGAAGCGGAGGACTGCCCGCGCAGCAGCGCGAGCGCCCGCACCGCGCGGGCCAGACACTGGGAGGCGCGCGGCCCGGCCCCGAAGGAGACGTAATTCCGCACATCCGCCGTGGCGTGAAGGGAATCCGGCCGCGTGGAGTGGACGAGCTTCAGGATCGTTTTCACCACGGAGTCCGGCAGCGGCACGTCCAGGGCCGCATCCTGCAGGTCCAGCACGCCGGCCGCATCCAGCAGGGTCTGCGGGGCCGCCATGTCGCGGCCGGTGGTGCGGAGCACGATCTGCTCCTCTTCCTCGATGCTCGGATAGCCGATCCGCAACTCGAAGAAAAAGCGGTCGAGCTGCGCTTCCGGCAAAGGATAGGTGCCCTCGTGCTCGATCGGATTTTGCGTCGCGAAGACCGTGAAAGGTTCCTCCAGGCGGCGCGTCACCCCGTTCACCGTCACCTGCTTCTCCTGCATCGCCTCCAGCAGCGCGGCCTGGGTCTTCGGCGGCGTGCGGTTGATTTCATCCGCCAGCAGCAGGTTCGCGAAGATCGGCCCCGCCGCGAACTTGAACTCGCGCGAGCCGTCGTCCGAGGTCTGCAGGATCTCCGTGCCCACGATGTCCGATGGCATGAGATCCGGAGTGAACTGGATCCGCTGGAATTTCAGCCCGAGTATCCGCCCCAGCGTGGAAACCAGCAGCGTCTTCGCCAGGCCGGGCACGCCGACCAGGAGGCAGTGACCCTTGCACAGGAGAGAGGTGAGCAGTTGCTCGACGATCTCTTCCTGCCCCACGATCACGCGGGCGGTTTCCTTGCGGATCGCGGCGGCGCGTTCCTGTACCTGTTCCCAGCGGGCGGAGGCTTCGAGTGTGGCTGGCATAATGGCTATGGTTCTTCGGCTAATCTGCGGGCGTCTTCCAAAGTGAGCGTGATGATCTGGATGTAAGGAGGCCGGATCCGCTTCTCTTCGCCACCGCTGTCCAAAATCTCCAGGGCGGAGCGGCGTGCATCCGGAGCTTCAAGTTCGGTGGCTTTGCCGTTAGCGACGCTCCAGTATTTCAAGGCTCCGTTCACGGTGAGGAAGACCATCGCCCCGGGATTGCCGTGTTTCTCGAAAAGGTGGGCGGCATTCTGCATCTGCTGCCGGAGCATCCCGGATTCGGGATCCTTCGCAGCGGTGGCGATCGAGCCCAAGGCCATCGGGGCCGCGTAGAACGAGACCATGCTGCCGGAGAACTCCCCGGCTTCGCCAGCCATGAGCGCAATGAGTTTCTCGATACCGGCCCGGTCGATCCGCCACCCGGGTGCGATCTCCAGCTTTTCGAGCAGGCCGGCATCGTGGGGCAGTTGGCTTTGATAGGGCTTGAGATCGATCACCGTCCGGCTCACTTCCGCCAGGGCCGGTGGAGCCTCCTTGTCGGGGCCATAGCCGGCGACCAGTTCCGACACCCATAGTTTTTCCTCCGTGCTCAGGCCGCTGGCGAAGGCCGGGATCTCCTTCGCGGCGAGGCTCGCGAGCTTCGCCTCGATTTCGGCCCTGCGCTCTTCCACCACCTGTTTCGCATCCGGCCACGGGGCCGGTTCCTTGCCCGTGCTCCAAGCCTCCACCCGCGCCTTCACGAAGGGTAGCAGCTTGCCGGGATCCCCCGTGGCGGGGAAAATTTGGAAGGCATGCCCGGAAGCGGGATAAGCGGACACTTCCAGGAGCAGCGTCGTGCCCTCCCCGATGGTCTGCGCTCCCCAACTGCGCGCCCATCCGGGGAAATCCCCCTCCTCCGGCAGAGGCCCGGTCTTGGCGAGCAGCGGCTCCCACAGGGCGGTCAACTCGCGCGGGAGATCCACCTTTTCCGGCGCAGCGGTGCCGCGGCCCGCACCCGGGCGGTTGTAGATCGAAGTCAGGGCGATGCCGTAGAGTTCCATCAACTGGGACGGGCGGGCCTGTGGCGCGGCCTCGCCGATCAGCTTCAAGGCCTCCGGAGGCGGCAGCTTGGCGATGGCATCCGACAGTGCTGCGAGAGGAGAGTCCCCGCCTTCTTCATCCTCGCCGGGTGCAGCCTTCAGGGCGTCTCTCAGGAGCCGCTCGAGGGGCACCCCTCCGACCTTCAGCGAGAGCTTCTTCAGGTATTTCTCCACGCCGCCCCCTTCCTTGATCTGATAGGCTCCCGCGGAATCGTCCCACTCCTCTTCATTCTCGACGGATGCGGGCAGGGCCTCGCGGAGCTGCCTTGCATAGGCGTCGAAGAAGGGTTTCCCGGCTTCCTTCCGGGCATCGAGATAGCCCTCGACCAGCGAAGTGAACTCCGCGGGCTCGCCGGACGAAAGCACGGCCGTCTCGAAGGCGGCATGAGCCGCGGGCTCGGAATGGGTCGCCAGGAAATGGGCGGCCATCGTGCGGTGGGTTCCGCTCTCACCCGCTATATAGACGCCGGCGAGCTCGATGGCGGATTTTTCCCGGTGCTGCTTCCAGAAATCCACCGCGACTGCCTGCAGGGTCTCGGCATCCATCTCATCCCCGTAATTCTCTTCCGCGGGGATCACCTCCTTGAGGATCGCGATGGCGAGTTCGCCGCGGGTGGCGGGCCGTGTCATCCGGGAAAAAGTCTCCCGCGCGATCTCTTCCGGGGATCGATCGCCTCCGTAGGAGTAGTACCTGCTGTCGCCCTCCCCGCGAGGCGCGGGAACCAAGGTCCCGTCCGTGGCGGCGGCCGCGAGCGCGATCAGGCCGTCCATTCCCATCGCCCGCAGTTTCGCCGCAGGGTCCTTCCCCTCCGGAGGCTTCGTGAGCAGCCAGATCAGAGGAGTTGCGTTCCGACGCAACATCGCCACATAACGGGCGCGCTGTTGCTCCGGGATCTCGCTCAAGTCGATGCCATGCGCGCGAGCGAATTCCTCATCCGAAGCGGAGGCGGCCTCCGGCACCCCGAGCATCTCATCGAGAGCGGTCAAGGCCTCCGGTTTCAGCTCGATCCCCGGCAATGCAGGCTTCGGCGGCTTCTCGCCCCTCACCCGCTTCTCCAAGGGAACCACGAGCATCGCTACCGCTCCGGCTTGCTCCCAGCCGCGCGGGTATTTCGCCAGCAGATCCTTCAGCGCCGTTTCGTAGGCGGCCCAGTCTTTGTTTTCGAAAAACGCCGCGGTCGCCGCCGCATACTCGGTCTCGGCGAAATGGGAGATTGCCGCATCGACCACGGCGGCCTTGTCCGGAGCCAGGTCGAAGACCGCAGCGGCCAAGCGTTCGGCGGGGCCGGTCTTGCCGGCCGCATGGAGTTGCGCGGAAAAAATCAGCAGGCGGCCGGGCAAGGCATAGCCCCGGTGGCCCAGATTTTCCTGCAACTCCTTGCGCACCGCATCCTTTGCCAGGGCCTCGGTCATCAGCTTCACGTCCGCTTCGGCGAGATCGGGTCGCGGCTTCGGTGGCGATGCAGTTGCCCCGGCCTCCTTCTCCTTGCTCGCGGAGTAATTGCGCAGCGCTTTCTGGAGGACATTCAGTTCCTCCGCCGCCTTCGGCTCCGCGGCTTTTCCTGCCGCAGCGTTTTTGACGGGGATCCGCCCGGCGGTGCCGAATCCGATCATCTGCGCCGGATCGCCCGGCAGTTTCCACGCCCCGCCACGCGGTTTAACCGCCATATCCCTGAATTCATAACTCTCGGTGAAGTTTTCAACCGGGGCGTCGGAGGGCATCCTCACCCATTCCGCACCCTCCATCGGGGGGAGACCCAGCGCCGCCAGCCGCTCAAGACCCTCGCTGAATCCAGCCGGTGTCCGCTCCTGGGCCGCAACCGCGCCAGCAAGCAATAAAACGGCGGCGAGGGCGCGGCGCATCCGTCTGGAACTAGACTAAAAGGCAGACCAACGAAAGGGGCGTTTTGTGAAAATTCCGGGAATGGGAGGTGCCTGCCGATGCGCGGTGAATGAAGTTCCTTCGATTGTAGATATGTTGCCGAGGAGCGGACCGAGCTCTGCCGGGCGGTCCCCCACCAATGGATGCGCGAGCAGGAGACAACAAAGCGCTCCTGTCAGCGCGGAGTTCGCCAACAGGAGCGCACGTTGAGTGACCCGGCTTTTTCTAAACCGGATGCATTGTCACGGCATCATGGGGCGACGCTGAGTCGCCACTGCTGATTGTCGGCCCCGCCGTACGGCCACTGGATGACGTTGGCCCCGTCCGCGGTGCTGCCGCCGCTCACGTCAGCCGCCTTGCCGCTATTCACGTTCAGGAACTTGTAGTTTCCGCCGCCGGTCGGCGTGACGGTCCACTTCTGGCAATTGTGATTGTTCGAGGTATAGATCCGGACGTTCGCGCCATTGGCGGTGGAGGCGTTCGCCACTTCGAGCAGCTTGCCGCTGCCCACACCCATGGCCTGATATTGGCCGTTGCCCAAATGGGTGAGCGTCCACTTCTGGTTGCTGCCGCCGGTCCAGCCCCACTGCTGGACATTCGTGCCGTTGGCGGTGCCGCTGGCGTAAACGTCGAGGACCTTCTTGCTTTTCTTGCTGATCACGCGGTAGGTGCCGTCCGGGATCGTGCGGCCGGTGTCGGACCAGAGGCCGAGTTCGGCGATCGCCAGCGTGCCGCCGCCGTTGTTGGCGGTGACATCGATCTGGTAGTAGCGGTAGGCGGCAGGGCTTGCGATATTGTAGGCGTTTGCATGATTCCGGGTGAGGAAGGCCTGGTTGCTCTGCGTGTCGAGCGTCGTCCAGGTCGAACCGTCGTTCGAGCCTTGGAAGGTCCAGGTCTTCGGGTCGCGGTTCGCCACGTCCGCACTGACCACCGTGTAGCGCTTCACGGTCTGCGCGTTGCCCGCGCCGAAGTCGTAGCGGAGCCAGCCGGTGGGGCCGGGGTTGGAGGCGTTGCCGCTATACCATTTCGAGCCGGAGTTGAAGTTGAAGGCTTGGTGGGCTTGTTCCCAGGAGGGGGCGCCAATCACGCTGGAACTGGCCGTGCCGCCGAAGGCGACATTCACCATCGGGTGGATCGGGGTTGCGGTGTCCTGGGGCGAATTGACGCTCGTGCCGGCGGAATTGACCGCGTTGACAACGTAGTAATAGGTCGTGCCGTTGGTCACCGTTTTGTCCGTGTAGCTGCTGGCGGTGACGCCCGAGGCAACGGTGGTCGGGTACGGCCCGCCGCTGGTGGTGCCGCGCTTGATCGTGTAGCTGGTGGCTCCGAAGGACGGCTGCCAGCGCAGCGAGACCACGTTCTCGCCCCCCGCAGCCAGGAAGGCGGCGGGCGCGGCGGGAGTGACGATGGGAGCACCGCCGTTGCCGCCGGTGATCTGGACGTTGCTGAAGGTGGAGGTGTTCAGCGAACTGCTCGTCGAGCTGACCACCAGGCCGACATACCACGTGGCCGGAGGATTGTCGAGGCGGCCGACGTCGGTGGCCGCCCAGTTGGTGCCGTCGGGGGAAATATAGCCGGTGACCATGTTCCCGAGACGCTCGAGCTTCACCCAATACGAGGAGCTGGGGATGCCGTAGCTTTTATTGCCGTAGTTGATGCCGCCATACACGGCGAGGCCCTGGATGTTTTGCTGGACCTGGCTGCTGGGAGTGACGGCCATCCAAGCGCGGGGAGCGCCCGTGCTGAGGCTCGTGCGGATCATCACGCCGGCTCTGGCAGCCTGGTGGGTATTCTGGACCGACTCGACTTTCGCGATGATGGCGCAGTCGCCGGTGACCGCTTTATAGGTAAAGTGGCAACCATCGTCGCTTGCGCCCCAGATGCTCCAGCCGGCGCCCTGCACCGTCCAGGTGCCGCCGGAGTAGGAGGAATTGCCGGCGGGGGAGGCGCCCCCGATTTCAGCCTCGGAGAATCCCGAGGTGATCGGGGTGGTGGCGGGAATCGCCAGCGCGGGCGCCGGCGCGGCCGTGGAGAGATCGGCATCCTTCAAGAACATGAAGTCCGGCGGCATCTCCTGGAGCCTTCGTGCCATCCACGGAGCCGGGAGGCCCTTGCGGACTGCATAGGCGTTGTGGAGGATGCTGAGCGCCGTGGCTCCAGCGTGGAAGCCGCGATTGGTGACGTCGTTCTGGTAATACTGATCGGTGGTGCCGAAGGGGAGAAACGGCGTGGCCACGGAGAGATCGTTCACCCGCGCATAGTATTCGCCGGCGGCGAGCAGGCGGTTGTTATAGTCGGGGTAGATGTCGATGCCCTGCTTCCAGAGCGCTTCGGCCAGCACGGTCAGCGAGTAAAGCTGCACCTGGGCGTGGCCCTGGTCGCGGAGGGAATCGCCGAGCATGCCGATGTCGTTGGAACTGCGCAGGCCGACGTGCGCCAGCGTGCGAGCCTGATAGGCGACCATGTTGAGCTTGGCGGTGTCGTCATTGAAAATCGCCATCAGCCCTTGGGCCACGAGGGCCAGCGCCCCTTTGTTCGCGGCGCCGAACATGCTTTCGCCCCACGGATTGGCACCGGGTTGGAGGACATTGGCGAAATAAGCCTTCACCGCGGTCGTGTCGGCCTCCGTCCAGCCCGGCCAGGTGCCGCGCAGGATGTCCGCGCCGCCCACGAACCTGGGGGCGTAGTCGCCCAGATCGAGCATCGATTCGTTGCCCGAAAACTCGATGTTCGTGTTCGCCCACGCGAGCAGGATGTCGTGCGCCTTCTGCGCATAGGCGGTATCGCCGGTGAAATACCACATGCGCGAGAAATTCCAGATCGCGTTCATGTCGCTCCGCCATTCGGCGAGGTTTCCGTCGTAAGCTCCCACCCGGCTGACCTGCGCGAACGGGCCGCGCATGGTGTAGCTGAGCTGGGTGGTGGCGGCGAGCCCGGCGTAGCCGGATTTCCATGGCTCCTTGTCGGCCTCGATGTTCGCTTTCACCGCCTGGAGATCCGCGAGGGTGAGCGGGGCACCGGGATGGACGTAGGCGTGGGCCTGCGGCAGGCCGAGGGCGAAGGGCAGCGTCAAGGACGCCAGCCAGTTTCTAATGTGTCTGTTCATTATTCTATTCTGTCGGTTTTTTAGGGGGTTCTTTTAGTTCTCGGCTTTGCGCGGGGAACGGCCCCGTGCAGCCAAGGAGAGTGGGGAAGCCCTTCCGCGAGCGCTTCGATCCGGCTACCGGGCCTCCTGTAAGGAAGCCGCCATCTCGCGGAGGTTTGAGATCTCTGCGAGGGCACGCTCGCGGAGTGCGGGTTCGGGGAATCCCTCCGCCCACTCGAGCGCGGCGGACGGGTCCTTCAGCGCCCATTGGTGGAGCACCGCCATGGCCGCTTCTTCCTGAAGGACTCCGGGCTCCAAGCCTGATACGAGACTCCCCGCTCTGACCGGGTCCGACTTGGAAAGCACGAAGGAAGCTCTCGCCACCAGGCGGTCCTGCCATTCGCCCCGCGGCTGTGTGAGCGCCCAATCGAGAGCGGCCCCTGATTCCTTCTCGCACCACTGCATGGTCAGGCATTCCAGCAATCCAGAGTCGTCGTCCTCGTCCGCGCCATGGGCGAGTGCGAGCGTGACCGCATGGCGCGGGTCTTCCTCCGCGAGGGACAGACAGACGGTGGCGCGGGCGGTGCGGCGGGCAGCGGCGTCCTCAAGCGACGAAACCCAGTCCAGCGCAGCCTCGGCATCCCGCGACGCCCACGTGGAAAGCAGTTCGCGCACGAGCACGTCACGTTCGCTACTCTTCTCGAGAGCGAACGCCCGGGCCAGCGATTCAGCGGGATCGGCGGCTCCGGCGGGACCGTTGGGGCGTTCTCGCGACTTGACTTCCGGAGCACCGGCGGGGCGATCGAGGATCGTTCCGGCCCCGACTTCGGGATCCGTGGAATGCAACCGATCGACCAAGGCTACAACGAGGGCAAGCGCGCAAAGCCCTCCGGCGACCGTCAACGGATACATCGATCGGAGGCGCGTCGCGATCCCCCGGAAGGCGGCGACGGACGGACTTCTCCGGAAGGTCGAACTACGGACATCCTCCTTGCGGAAGGGCACAGCTCCGCCGCGTGTCCTCTTGGACACTCCGTTATGAATGGTCATTTGGGTTTGGGTTTGGGTTTTTTCGACTTTTGCCCGAACTAGTATGCAGAGCGGACCGGGCGACTTGCCCCTAGCTGATGCGGTGAATGCTTTTCCATAGGCCTATCGGCGTGGGGTTGCTCCGGTGGACAGTTTCCCCAAAAGAGGGCTCAAGGCTTCATGGGCAATCCCATCCACCACGTGGCGGATCGGCAGGCGCATCGCCACGACCGCCCGCACCGGCGCCGGATGGCGCGCCACCGGTTCCGGATACGCGGCCTCTCCGCCCTGCCGCCCGCGCGCTCGCAAACCGGCGTCCGGAAGAACGCCGGCTGAAAGCTTGGATTCCGATCCCATCCTAACGATATAACGG
>CBIHMP010000138.1:0-10230 GCA_966211015.1 uncultured Luteolibacter sp.
TGCTCTACCCCTGAGCTACTCTGCCGTTCCAAGTCGTTCCCTTGCGGGCGGGCGAAGGCAGTAGCGTCACCCCGCGGGACTGTCCATTGAAAAATCGTCCGCTTGCGCGCCGGATTTCCCGTGGCAGCCTTCGTTTCGATGAATCCCTTCCGAACCCTCCCCCTCCTCGCCGGCCTGCTGGCCCTTCCCTTCTCCACCATGGCCGCCGAACCCATCGATATTGGATCCGTCCTTCCCGCCGTGGCCGCGCAGGATCAGGACGCCAAGGAAGTGAAACTGGCCGAGGCAGGCGCCGAAGGCTGGACCCTCGTCTATTTCTATCCGAAGGCCGATACTCCCGGCTGCACCAAGCAAGCCTGCTCCCTCCGCGACTCCTACGCCGCCCTCACCGAGAAGAAAGTAAAGGTTTTCGGCGTCAGCATGGACACCGTGGCAGCTCAGAAGTCCTTCAAGGACAAATACAAGCTTCCCTTTACCCTGCTCGCGGACAAGGAAGGGAAGGTCGCCGACGCCTTCGGGGTGCCGCATGAATCCGGCTTCGCCAAACGCCAAGCCTTCCTTTTTAAGGACGGCAAGCTGGTCTGGCGCGACCTCGCCGCCTCCACTGATGAGCAGGCCGCCGATGTGCTTAAGGAGCTGGAGAAGTAGGACCGATAAGAATTGCGACCCGCCCTGCGGAATGATGGCATCCCAAGATGAGATGGAGCGCCGCGGTTCTTGCTGTCCTTCTGCCCCTGCTCGCCTCCGGCCAAGAGCCTGATGCCGATGCGAGCGCCAAGCTCGCCAAGGACGGCTTGGTGGTCCTGGATTTCCCGCTGAAGGAGGGATTTTCCGCCTACATCGGCTCCCGACATCCGAATTTCATTACCAGTGATAGCCTGTTAATGGCGTACCACCGGCTTTTTGAAGAATTGGCCTCCCGCCAGTCGATTGCCGAAATGGGCGCGCTCCTCAGGTTTTGGCCGGCGCTCTGGGGCGCGCTGCCGTCAGAGGCTCCTGTCGGCGAAGCCCACCGGATCGAAGCCCATCGCAGGACGAGGCTTTTGGTAGCCACGGCGTATCGGGCTCTCTTCGGCAAGATCCCCGCGGGGCTCTCGGCGGAGGAGATCGGAGCAGTGGAAGCGGAGGCCTCGCGGATCGAAAAAGCGGAAGGTGATAGCCCGCCGGTGTGGCTGCAGGCCGCAGGCGAAAATCCCCCGTATATCCCCTATCACGCCTTCGCGCCCGGGCCGTGGACGCAGGGCGACGAGATTTTCAAACGTCACTACCGCTGCCGGAAGTGGCTTCAGGAAATGCCGCTCGATTCCTCCGAGAACGTTTGCCGCGCGATGCTGGAGCAGATCGCGGTGACCGTGATCGAAATGGATCGAAAGTATTCAGAGGCGGTAATGCAACCACCCTTCCGGACCGATCCCGGACATGGCCTGCTCGAGGCCTTGGGAGGAGATGACTGGAACTACACGGGCCCTGATTTCCCTGAGGAGAGGCGTGCGGACCTGCGTCGATTTCTGGCCGGCCCCCGCCATTGGACGATGCTCACGGCTGCGGTTCCACTGGGGAGCGAGGTTTCCCGGAAGTTGCTGGAGAGCGACCGCGTCTCCCGCACTCCCGATGTCATCGGAGCTGCCGTCGGAAATCGGGTGGCCGAATCTCTCCTCGACGAGTCGCTGCGGAAACTGAAGAGCCTCGAAAGATATCCATCCGAAGCCGATTCCTTCTACTTCGGGGCGCTCCGGGAGCTGAATCAGGAAACCGACCTACGGGCACCGGAGATCATGCGTTCCGAGGCTTGGAGACGCAAACAGCTCAATGCGACGCTCGGGAGCTGGACCGAATATCGCTACGCGACACAACTCGCCAACCGGGAAGATGCTCTTTTTATGGGCGTAAGCGCCGAGGAGCCCGGTTTTGTGGAACCGGTGCCGAAGTTCTACCATGCGCTGGGACTGGAGCTGGAGGATTTGGCGATGAAATATTCTGCCGGTGGCGCGTCCACCGAAGCTGCCACGCATACCTTGGTGATCCGCCTGAGCATGTGGGCCAGCCTCTTGAAGAAGGCCGGAACCTCGCCAGACGGGAACGTGGACCCGGGATCCGCGATTTGGCGGATCGTCACCGTTCAGGGCGAGCTACTGAATGGGCTATTTCCCGAAGTACATCCCGAGGAGGATTTCCAAATGGGATGGCACGAAGAACCACCGGAACGCCTGCACGAGCTTGCCCGTCTGATCGAAGGACTGGTCGCTGCCTACTGGAGCGGGGAAAAAGCAGCCGCGGGGAGAATCCGGGAGGCACTTTCGCGAGAGCCGGATGAATTGGGACCGAACCTCTGGCGCTTGGCTTCGATATGCTTCCGCTTGGAGGCAATCGCGGAACGCCAGCTTTCCGGAATGCGTTGGGAAGGCGATGGCTTTTTCATCGAGCATTTTGGGAAAACTCTGGCGGAGCTAATGTTCTACAAGGGAAACAGCTGCCTCTCCCCTCCTGACGAGGCACCGCGGATCGTCCGCTACGCCACCCTCGGCACCCCCGGAGGCGCGCGGGTTTTTCACGCCGCCACTGCCCGGCCACGCTTGCTACTCATCCGCTATTCCGACCGGAGCGGAAAGGAAACCCTCTGCCAGGGAGCGGTGTATGCGTTCCGGAATGTTGAGAAGGATCGAACACCGGGACGCGAAGAATGGTTTGCAGAAGCAGAGAAGCACCCTTGGCCCGACTGGATGGCCCCGATCGTGGGCGGCGTTAAGGACCCGAAAGGGAAATGATCACGCGGATATCCCAATATCGCTGAAAATCAGCATTCGACATTTCGCGCCCCTCCCCCATCGTCGCGGGGCTTTCACGTTTGCTCATGCTGTTTCGTAGCCTTTGCCGTCACGCCGAAATCGGCGCGAACTCTTACCTTCTGGATACCGGAAATGCCCGTGTGGTCCTCGATGCCGGTCTTCATCCCAAGCACGACGGCCCGGAGGCCATCCCGCGCTACGATCTGCTCGAAGAAGGTTCCATCGACTCCGTGGTGATCACCCACGCCCACCTGGACCACATCGGCTCCCTGCCCGTGCTGCTGCACCGCCAGCCGCAGGCGAAGGCATTCTTCTCCCCGGCGGCGGCCGAACTCGGCACCGCCATGCTTCACAATTCCGTCAATGTGATGCAGTCGAAGCGTACCGAGCTGGGCATCGCCGAATACCCCCTCTTCACCCACCGGGATCTCGACGAGCTCGAACGCTCGTTCGAAACCCGCGGCTTGGAGCGCCCTTTCGATCTCGATCCCGAGGGCAATCTCCGGGGCGTCTTCCACGACGCGGGACATGTGCTCGGCTCCACCGGCATCACGATGCGGTGCAACGGCCACCGGATCATGTACACCGGCGATGTGAATTTCGAGGACTCCACCCTCATCAAAGGGGCGGTGTTCCCGGAAGAGCATGTCGATGCCCTGATCATCGAGACCACCCGCGGCGACAGCACCCGCCGGCCGGACTACACCCGTGAGGATGAGGAGCTGAAATTCGCCGAAGGTATCTCCCGCACCCTCCAGCGCCGCGGCAGCGTACTGGTCCCCGTCTTCGCGATGGGCAAGACCCAGGAGATCCTGACGATGCTCCACCGCTTCAAGAAGCGCGGGCTGATCCCCCGGAAAACCCCGATTTACATCGGCGGTCTGAGCACGAAAATGACGGTGATCTACGACAAGTTCGCCAAGGGCCGCACTCGCCGCAGCGACGAGGGTTTCCGGATCTTGGAAGACATGGAGCTGGAGGCCGGGAATCGCAAACGCAAGGGTCCCGTCCCACTCCAACCCGGCGCGATCTACTGTCTCTCCAGCGGCATGATGAGCGAAAACACCGTTTCGAACGAGTTCGCCCGCGCCGGCTTTCTGGAGAACCCGAAAAATTCCCTCTTCTTCGTCGGCTATGCCGACCCGCAGTCGCCCGCAGGCCTGATCCGGGCCGCGGCCGATGGCGAGAAGGTCCTGCTCGATCCCCGCCACGCCGCAATTCCCCGCCGCTGTGAAATGGAAGTATTCGATTTCAGCGGCCACGCCACCCGTGAATCGCTGCTCGACTACATCATCAAGGTGAATCCCAAAAAGACCTTCTTGGTCCATGGCGATCCCAGGGCCAGCGCTTGGTTTGTGGCGCAGCTCAAGGAAAAGTTGCCGACCACGGAACCGATCGTTCCGGAGCCCGGGAAGGACTACGTCATCGCCTGAAGGCAATGAGCTCTAGCGCCGCCTGATCCAGCGGCGCAATTCGGAGAAGCGCTCCTTGTCCTGCGGCAGGCAGGAGCGGTCCCCTTCCGGCTGAAGGGAGGAAGATCCCAGGGTGGTCCGGGATTGCGGCTTCGAGCGATCGCCACGATGGAAACCATCGGGGTCGCCGAACCATGCAAGGCAAATGCGGCGTTTCATGGGGGGAGGGGAAGGTCATCTATTACCCTAACTTTCCGGGAAATCAACTACGCGATCGCGTGATCCGATGATTTCCAGCCGCTTCCACCACTCCGGCGTCTCCCGATTACTTCATCGGGAGCTCAGGTCCTTCAAGCAGGCCGCGAGCACCTCCACCCCCTTCGCGATGGCTTCGGGCGAGCCGAGTTCGTCCGGCCGGTGGCTGTCCGCCTCGAAAGATGGCACGAAAATCATCGCTGCGGGACACACGCGCGCCATGAAAAGCGAATCATGAGTTGCCCGGCTCACTATCCGGCATGTCGAGAAGCCGGCCCCTGCGGCCTTGCCCTCCACCAGCTCCACCAGCGCGGGATCGCATAGCGCGGGATGATCCTGCTTGATCACCTGCCAATCCATTTCGACGCCGCGGCGCTTGCAGATCGCGTGGGTTCCGTCGCCGATCCGAGCCAAGGCCTTGTCCCGCTTTTCGCGGTGGGTATCGCGGAAATCAACCTCCATCTTCACTTCGCAGGACGGGCCGGGGATCGCGCCCGGTTTCACTTCCACCAGCCTGGTCGTCGCCATCGTGTCCGGGCTGCCGCTTTCCAGCGCCGCCTTCTCCACCAGCAGGGCGATCTCCGCGGCCGCCAGAAAGGCATCATGCCTCTCCGCCATCGGCACCGCGTGGCCTCCGCTGCCCTTCAACAGCAGGCGGAAGGCGGACGAAGCGGCAATCTTCTCCACGATCCCGACCTCGATCCCCTTCTCCTCCAGCAGCGGCCCCTGCTCGATATGGAGCTCGATGAAAGCGCGGTAGGCCCCCGTGGAAAGCTTCACCGCTCCCAGATCCCCCCGACAGCCGGACGCCAATCTCAGATCCTCCAGGGATCTGCCCTCGCGGTCTTGCAAGGCACGCGTCTCCTCCGGGGAGATCGTTCCCGCCATCAACCGGCTGCCCAGGCAGCCGATTCCGAAGCGGGTCTTCCCGGCGCTGAACATGATGAGTTCGACACCCCGTTTCGGCGTATGCCCGCCTTCCTTGAGAACCCGCATCGCCTCGAGTCCGCCGAGCACTCCCACCACGCCGTCATGTTTCCCGGCTTGGGGGACGGCATCGGCGTGCGAGCCGGTTGCGACTGCGGGCAGGCAGGGCTCCTCGCCTTCCCAGCGGATAAAAAGGTTTCCCACCGGATCTTGCCGCACGTGAAAGCCGGACCCGCGTGCCAGGGCCGACAGCCATTGCCGCACCTTCAGGTCCTCCGGCGAGAAAAGCACCCGCGTCACCGCCGGGGCGGAAATGGCGGCGAGTTCGCCGAGCTCCCGCTCGAGCCGACTAGGGGAGGCGGTGGACATCCTTGTAGTAAAGGTAGCTGGCCGGTTCCTCGCCCATCGCGACGAACCATTGCGGGCAGTAAGGTGCCATCCAGAGAGCATCGCCCGCCTTCACCGGATAGTAATGGTCGTCCAAACGATAGACCCCTTGGCCGGAAAGCATCAGCAGGCCGTGTTCCATCACGTGGGTCTCCACGAAGGGCCGCGCCGCGCCCGGCTGACAGGTGACGAGGTTCATCGCCAGATCGTAGCGGGAGTCGGTCGGAATCAGGGTCTGAAAGACCACCTTTTCATTTCCGGGGAAAGGCTCGGCGGGAATGTCGGAAATGTGACCGTGTACGGCGGGCGGTGCCTCAATATTCTCCACCGGCTCGAACATCTTGCGGAAGACGGTCAGGCGCGTGCCTTCCGTGCCATGTAGCGCCAGCACGTTTTCGGAAGGGACGAAGAGGAATCCGCCATCGGCCAAGGTCACATCCCCGTCGTCCCACACGGCCCGGCAATCTCCTGCCTCCACGTAGATCGCGTGCTCGTGTTCATCGGCAGGAAACCACGCGGTACCGCCTTCCGCCTCATAGACCACGAGGATCTGGCTGAACTCCGCCCCCATCGCGGGAGAAATCAGCACGTGCGCGACAGCGCCCTCCCACCCCGGGAAGGCGCTGGGGACGTGGCCGTCCGGGGCGATCAAGGCGTGGCGGAGCGAAACACGGGTGCGGGTGTGGCCGAAGAGCGGTGTCATGAATCGAATGCGGGAATCGCCCTGCGCGGCGGGAGGGGCACTGCCCGCCACGCAGGGCGCATCCCGACATAAGGGGAAACCGGGCGGCGAGCCAGCAGGTCTTTCCGCCCGATTGCAAATTCACGGGCGGCTCCCCGGGCATTGACCGGCCGCAGGCTAGGGACAAGGTTCGCCCCGTGAGCGGCGAACTGATCCTGGGTATCGATCTTGGCACCACCAATTCCGCCGTGGGTGCCGTGGAAACGGGGTTCCCGATCCTGCTGGCGGACGAAGATGGCAAACGCATCACGCCCAGCGCCGTTTGGTTCGGCACCGACGGGAGCGTCGAGGTGGGGAGAAAGGCTCTCCGCCGGAGGAACGCGGAGCCGGGCCGGGTGGTCACCAGCGTGAAGCGGCTGATGGGACGCCGCCACGGCGAGGAGCGTGAATTCCCCGTGCCGCTGGAACGGAGCGCGGATGGCGGCATCCGCGTGCTCGGGAAAAGCCCCGAGGAGGTCAGCGCGGAAATCCTCCGGGAGCTGAAACGGATCGCGGAGATGCGCCTGGAACGGGAAGCGAAAAAGGCCGTCATCACCGTCCCTGCCTACTTCAATGACGCCCAGCGCGCCGCTACCAAGCGCGCCGGGGAGATCGCCGGCCTGGAGGTCGTGCGTATCCTTAGCGAGCCCACCGCCGCGGCGCTTGCTTACGGTCTCGACAAGCTGGGAGAGAAATCCCGCGTGGCGGTTTACGATCTCGGCGGCGGGACCTTCGACCTCTCCATCCTGGAAATGCAGGATGGCGTCTTCCAGGTGCTGGCCACACGCGGCGACACCCGCCTGGGCGGGGACGATCTCGATACCTCCCTGGCCCGCCGCTGCGCGGAACTCGCGGGGGTGGATTTCGAGGCGCTCGATCCCGCGGCACGGGTCCGTCTGACCGGGGAGGCCGAGCGCGTCAAATGTGGGCTGTCGGAGCGGGAGGAAGAAACCTTCCGGGCTCCTTTCTATGATGGCTCTCGTAGCGTGGAGACCGTCGTACGGCGCGAGGATCTGGAAGCGCTCGCGCGGCCCTTCATCGCCCGCACCCTGACCTGTTGTCGTCAGGCTCTTTCCGATGCGGGCACCTCCGCTGCCGACCTCAATGCGGTCGTGCTCGTGGGCGGCAGCACGCGGATCCCCGCCGTGAGACGGGCGGTGGCGGAGCTCTTCGGCCGCGAGCCCGATCTTTCGCAGCACCCCGACGAAGCGGTGGCGCTCGGCGCGACGATCCAGGCAGGAGTCCTGGGCAACACCTTGCGGAAGATGGTTCTTCTCGACGTGACTCCGCTGAGCCTTGGCATCGAGACCTTCGGCGGCCTGATGAACGTCCTCATCCCCCGCAATACGACCATCCCCTGCAAGGCGGGTGAAATGTTCACGAACGCGGCCGCGGGCCAGACCTCGATGCGCGTCCGCGTGCTCCAAGGCGAGCGCGAGATGGCGCGGGACAATTGGGAGCTCGGAAATTTCGAAGTTTCCTTCGCCTCCGCACCGAAAGGGCAGGCACGGGTGGGAGTGCAATTCCGCATCGACGAGAACGGCATCCTGGAAGTGCTGGCCCGCGACGTGACGTCCGGGCAAGATACCGTGGTGGAGATACGGAACGCCGCCGTGGACGTGGACGACGAGGCGGTGGAGAAGATGGTCGGCGAATCGGTCGAATATGCCTTCGACGACATGGCGGAGCGGGTTTTCACCGAGGCAAAACTAAAAGCGGAGGAACTGCTGCCGGCCGTGGAGCAAGCGCTTTCCGCGGCAGGCAACCTGGTATCCGCGGAAAACCGCTTGGAAATCGAAACCGCGGCGGAAGCGGTGCGGAAGGCCCTGGAGGAAGGCCAGCCCAATCCCCTGAAGGCGGCCGTCCAGCGCCTCGATGCCGCCACGGAAGCACTGGCCGCTGTACTTGTCGAACAGGCGATGGAGAAAGCCATGGAACGACGTTTAGCATAGGGCCACGGCTGGCCTCTGCTTTTATTGACGCGCGCTGATGAACCCCGGCCTAGCGGGGAACGATAGAAACAATCGAGCAAACCTTGCACCGAAAGGCACGGTGTCGCTCGCCTTGATCGATCACCACATCCTCCCTGCCGTCTCCCAGGTAAACGAGACGCGACCACGAAAAGTCGGCAAAAAGAGCACGCGTGATCGTGGTTCCCAGATGAACCTTTCCTTCACTCATCGGCTCCCCGCACTTCGGGCACCTATAGATTTCGGGAAACCAGCCCGGCGGGCGCTTTATCCACGGCTGTTCGGACACGACAGGACAATGCCTCACCCAGAAGCGTCACCCCACTACAAACGCCAACGGCTTGTGGAGGCCCGAGCTTTCGCACCCTCTCCATACCGCCGGGAAAAGCCGGATGGTACACGAGGACGGGATCGAACCGCCGACCGACCGGGTGTAAACCGGTTGCTCTACCGCTGAGCTACTCGTGCATCTCTCCGTGCGACGGCGAAAGTCTTTCCCGAAGACCGGCCACGGCGCAAGCGCGGAGTCGTTGAGAGCTTGCGGGCGGGGATAAGCGGTGGTTTCCTCCCGGCCCGAACATGCATCTGCGTTTCACCGAAGAAGAACTCGGCACCCTTGTCGAAATGGTCAGTCTGGCTGCGGAAGTCGCCTCTTGGAACGAACGCCCGGGTTCGGAAGAAGGCGTGGCGGCCTACGAGGCCCTGGAGGAGAAGGTGCTGGAGAAGGCCAAGCACGCCGGCCTTGGCGACCACATCGACTTCGACGAGGAAAAGCAGCGCCATCACCTGAGCCCCGAGTACCAGGACGGCTCTTTTTACCAGCAGTGCTACGATGAATTCCGGAACGAAGTCTTCTGGGAAGAACTCGTCATCCGCCTGGCCGACCGCGATCTCTCGAAGGTGGTGGGCCTGCAAGCGTGGCAGAAGATGAGCGAGGAAGAGCGCCGGGGCCAGACGCAGGACCTCGAGAAGCGCTACTGGGAGGAATTCTCCAAGAACGGCATCGAGCGCGTGGCGGTGATCTTCCCCCATGCCGAGGGCTGAAACCGCCGGCGGCGGGTTCCCCGCGCCCGCCGCCTTATCTTGCCTTCGGCCGCCCTTGCTGTCATGCTCCGGCAATCATGAAAGCCGGAATCATCGATATCTTCGCGGAGAGCTTCGGCTGGGTGCTGGGGAAGGCCACGCTTTATGCCATGGCCGTCGGGACGGGGATCGGCATCGGCGCTTGCGCGCTGTGGGCGGGGACTGCGGCCGGTTCCGGCGAGCTGCGCTTCGACGCCGCACCGGGCATTCACCAGCACCTTGCCATGGTGACCGCGATCCTGCCGCAGGTCCTCGTGGCCTTCTGGATGGGGATGGTGTTCGTGAGATCGGAAAATGCCGACGCCAAGCATTGGGTCTCCGTGGTGGCCTTGGAGGCGCTCGTGATGACCGCATGCTTCTCCCGCGCGATCCCGGGAGGATGGCTCGCTCAATTCGCCGCATGGATGGTGGCGGTCGCTCTGATCGCAGCCGTGGAAGTAGCCGTCGTTTTTCTGGAATTCCGGAAGGCGAAACGCGGAGTCGATCACCTCGAACGACTCCTCAAGGAAAACGCGGGCCGGCGTGCGGCCCTGAAGGAGAAATTCGGCACGGAGAGCGCCGGCGCGGAGGATCTGGGGATTCTTTAATCGACCTTTCGCAAGGCGGCACCCACTCCCGCCTACCCCTGCATGAAGATTGATTTCGGAGAGCTCTTTGCGAGCGGCTTCGGCCTTGTCATCCGGCAAATC
>CBIHMP010000139.1:0-10197 GCA_966211015.1 uncultured Luteolibacter sp.
CTCCGGTACGGTCCGGATATTGTGCGGCACCAGCAGCTTTTTGAGCTTCCGGGGCAGGCACTCGTCCATCACCACGAGATCCATCAGGCGGCGGCTTCCACGCTGAGTTCCGCCGCCTCGAGGACGGCTTGAGCCTGCTGCTCGCTCACCGTGGGGAAGTCGTCCAAAAATTCCGCCAGGGTGTCATTGCCGCGGAGGTAATCGAAGAGCGCCTTCACCGGTACGCGGGTTCCACGGAAGACTGGCGTGCCTCCAAGGATCTGCGGGTCGATGACGATCTCTTTCACGATAGGACAATAGGCCGTGACGGGCGGGCTGGCGAGCTACTTCGTTTGGTCGATCAATGACGCGAATTCCTCGAAAAAGTAGCTCGCGTCGTGAGGGCCGGGGGCGGCCTCCGGATGGTACTGCACGGAGAAAACCGGCATGTCCTTGTGACGGATGCCCTCCACCGTGTTGTCGTTGAGGTTGAGGTGCGTCACCTCGACGTTCGAGGGCAGGGAATCTGCATCCACCGCGAAGCCGTGGTTCTGCGAGGTGATGGAGATCCGGCCCGTGCGCAGATCCTTTACCGGCTGGTTACCGCCCCGGTGGCCGAATTTCAACTTGTAGGTCTTTCCGCCGAAGACATGGCCGAGGATCTGGTTGCCCAGGCAGATCCCGAAAACCGGCTTCTTGCCGATCAGCTTCTTGATCTCTTCGTGGATGTAGCCGAGCGCTGCCGGATCTCCGGGGCCGTTCGAGAGGAAAATTCCGTCGGGATTCTTCGCCAGCACCGCCTCGGCGGAAGTGCGGGAATTCACCACGTCCACGTCGAAACCCGCCTGGCGCAAGCGCCGCAGGATGTTCCACTTGATGCCGAAATCGAAGGCCACGATCCGGTGTCTCACCGGCGGCAGCGTGAGGTAGGTCTCGAGCTGCCCGGAGGAAGCGTTCGGCAGGGCGAAGCGCCGGGAGTCCGACTCCCATTGGTAGCCCTTTTCCGTGGAAACTTCCTGCACGTAGTCCATTCCCTCCATCGAGGGCGAAGCCTGGGCCTGCGCGATCGCCGCGGTGGTGTCCAGTTCGGTCGTCACGCACGCGCGCATCGCGCCCCGCGAGCGGAGGTGCTTCGTCAGCGCGCGGGTGTCCACGTGCTCGATGCCAAGGACGCCGTGCTCGGAAAAATAATCCGGCAAGGATTGGCGGGAGCGCCAGTTCGAGGCGACCGGCGAGAGTTCGCCGATCACGAAGCCGCGTACATGGGGCGAGGCCGATTCGGCATCCTCCGGATTGATTCCGTAGTTCCCGATCTGCGGGTAGGTCATCGCCACGATCTGACCGCGGTAGGAGGGATCGGTGACGACCTCCTGGTAGCCGGTCATCGAGGTGTTGAAGCAGATTTCCCCGGTGGTGGTTCCGGAAGCACCGAAGGCACGGCCTTCGAAAAGGCGGCCGTCTTCAAGGGCAAGGATGGCTTTCATGGGCGCTGAGCGGCCGCGGAGGGACGCTACCCGCGCGGCGCGCGGAACGTAGGGGAGGGCCGGGGCGCGTCACAAGCGGAATCCGGGCGGGATTTCCGCCACGGCTTCAGAAGCAGGAACTTCGAGTCCCGGAAGCGGGGAACTCCGCGGGTCCGCCTGCCGCCTCAGCTTGTGGGCCCGGGACAGGTTCCGCTCGAAAATGTCCTCGAGCCGCCTCGTGAAATCGTGGGCGGATTCCCCCTCGATCGGCACCACCGGCTCGCCCAGCTCGAAACTGAGGCGGATCGGCAGCTCGGGCTTTCTCCACAGCGGCCAGCCTTTCTCGAGGAAGCGCGTGTTGCTGCGGATGAAGACGGGCCGCACCGGCACTCCGGCTCTTCGGGCGATCAGCGCGCAGCCCCCGCGCAAGGGATTGATCCAGCGCGCCTCCCGCCGCGTCCGGGTGCCTTCCGGGAAAAGCAGGAGCTGGCCGCCGTTTTCCAGGGCCGCGGCCGCCGTTTTCACCATTTTTGCCGGGGAACTGTTCGGGATGTAGCCCGCCAGCCGCGCTCCGCCGCCGAGGAAGGGATTTTTCAAGATCGCCTCCTTCATGATGCAGATCGGCTGCGGCAGCTTGGAAATCACGAAGACCGCATCCCAGAGGGAGGTGTGGTTCGGTGCGATGATCACCGGCCCCTGCTCGTCCTTCAGGACATCCAGCGAGCCCAGATCCGCATGAACCAGATCCGTCGCCCGCAGGTAGCGGACGAAGAGCCGGAAGGCCCGGTGCAACATGCCGCGCCCGAGCCTCTTCGCGACCGCGCAGGGAAGGATCAGGATCAGCGGGATTGAAACTGCGGTGATCAGCAGCCCGGCGACTCCCCAGTAGGCGAAGGCTCCCAGCATTGCCAGGATGTCCACGGGCAGAGGCCGCCAGCGCTTCGGCGCGGCAGGAGCAATCGCCGGCGACGCTCGCAGGCTCTGGCTTTCGGCGGGTGGCATGGGAGGGAAGGCGATCGCAGTCTAACCGTCGGCACCCCCTCCGGTCGATGGAAAATTCCGCGGCGAAATCCCGTATCCGGGCTTGTCACAGGCGCGCCCGGCGGGATGGATGCGCGCGATGACCGATCCCCTCGCCGCGCTGCCCCACGGGCCCGGATTCCGCTTCGTGGATGCCCTCGATTCCCTCGAACCGGGCAGGTCCGCTACCGGGCGCTACCATGTCCGTGGCGACGAGGCCTTTCTGGCGGGGCATTTTCCGGGAAACCCGCTGATGCCGGGAGTGATCCTGATCGAGGCCATCGCACAGCTCGGAGGTGTCGTGGCCCAGAGCGACCCGGAGGTCCCGCCACTGGAAAACCTGCTCCTGACGGGCGTGCGCGGTGCAAAAATCCTCGGTGCGGCGCGCCCCGGGGAAACACTCTCCATCCATGCCACGGTGG
Source organism: uncultured Luteolibacter sp. (assembly GCA_966211015.1). Lineage (GTDB taxonomy): Bacteria > Verrucomicrobiota > Verrucomicrobiia > Verrucomicrobiales > Akkermansiaceae > Haloferula. The sequence continues at coordinate 2,885 of CBIHMP010000139.1, forward strand.
AAGGCCGCCTCGGCGGCATGATCCAGATTGCGGGCGAGGTGAAGGTCGGGGAGCAGCTTCTAGCCTCGGCGAAAATCATGCTGAGCGGCGATCAGCGGGAGTGACGCTGTTTCAGCTCCGTGCGGGTCAGGTGCCAGAGTTCGTCACCCCCCTCCGCCAGCCAGTGCCGGGGCAGTTCCCAGCCCGCGAGGGCGGCCGATGCCGCGTGGCGCAGGTGATCCAGCGGCGCGGCCTTCATTTCGACCAAGGCCGCGATTTCCTCCACCCGTTCGGGGTCCTGGCTCGGCACGCCGAAGACCCTGGCCCTCTCGATCAGGCCCGTCGCCATCAGGGCGGCTTCGATCTTCGCGGGGCCTATCTTTCGCCCGGCGACATTGATGGATTCCGCGCCGCTGCTTTCCAAGAATAGCCGGCCCTCCTCGCACCGCCCGAAGTCCTGGGTGAGAAAGGTTCCGTCTCCCAGCAGTTCACCCTCACGGGCCGCCTCATAGCCGAGCGCCACCGAGGAGCTCTCCACGAGAAAGCGGCCGGACTCGTGCATCCTCACCGCTACTCCTGCCAAGGGCGTGCCGAGGTCCGCGGCCGAGCTTCGGGGCGTGGCACTTCCATCGTAGGAAATCCCGCCGCACTCGCTGGCACCGTAGAAGTTGTGCAGCTTCAGTCCGCAGCTTTCGAAGACCGCGGTCTCCAGTTCCAGCGAGAGCGGTGCTCCGGCGGAGACTGCCAAGGCGATCCCCGGGGTTTGCAGGATTCCGGAGCGATGCCATGCCCGCCACAGCGAGGGCACCGCCGGCACGGTCATCCGCCCGTGTGCGGCGAGCGCGTCCGCGACCACCCGGGGAAAAGGCACCTCCACGGCATGCACCGGCACCCCGTGCAGCAGCAAGGGCAGCATGATGTTTGAAAACCCGTAGGAATGGGTGACGGAGATTGCAGCGAGATTCGGCACCTCGTGACGCAGCTCCATCGCCTCCGCCAGCCGGTCCGCATCCGCAGCGATCTGATCTTGGGTGAAGAATACCGCCCGCGGCTTGCCCGCGATGCCCGGCGTCAGCTTCAGGTGCGCCGTGCCTCCGGGAAGGACCGGGGGCAATTCCGGTTCCGGTGCTCCTTTTTCCAGGGGCAGCACCGCCTGACCATCCCGCCACCCTTGGAGCACCCGCAGCGCGATCTCCGCGACTCTGCCCCGCGCCACGACCGGCCGGAGTGCCCGCGGCAGATGCTCCAGGCGATGCGCAAGCTCCCGAAAGCTCACAGCTTCGCCTCCCTCGATCACCGCCGTCCGGTCGCGGAATCGGCCCACGGTTTCCTGCCAACGGGAAAACAACATGTCCGTCCGTCAGTGGGAAAAAACGGGGAATTCCGGATTCGCGGCTCCGCTTGCCGCGGGGAGGATCGTGCTCGCCATTCCGGAAGCACGTACGAAACCGGCAATCACGTCAACGGCCTACGCCTCGGTGGCATCAGAGCGCCCATCACCGTTTGACATTCGGAGCCTACCTGTCCTAGCTCCGGCCTCCCGAATTCCCGTTCCTATCCGTGGCCTTTCACTCCGACCGCGCTTCACCCCCGAAGACCTGTCCCGTTGTCATTACCGGCGCGGGGATCCTTACTTCGATGGGTGCGGATATGGCGGAAAACTCCGCCGGTTTCCGGGCCGGGCGCACCGCCTTCCGGCCGGTCGATCTCTTCGATGTGTCCCGCCAGCGCATCGGTACTGCCGGGCAGTTGGATTTGCCGCAAACCCTGCCCTGGGTGGATCGCCGCGAGTGGTCGCGGATGGACCGGGGCACGCGCATGGCCCTGATTGCGTCGCGCGAAGCGATGGAGATGGCCGGCCTCTCCGGTGGCGCGATGCCGGTGATCGTGGGCACTTCCGCCGCGGCGATGCCAATCGGCGAGGCCTATTACCTGCAGGCGGTGGAGGGGAAATCGCAGCGCGGCCAGTTCCTCCGCGTGGAGTCCTACCAGCCGCAGTTCCAGATGACCTCCATGATGCGGGTGCTGGGCGTGCAAGGCCCGCTCCGGATCGTCTCGAATGCCTGCGCTTCTGGCGCGAATGCGATCGGTCACGCCTTCCAGATGGTGAGCGAGGGGAAGGTGGAGCGCGCGCTTGCGGGCGGCTATGACGCCTTGAGCCGGCTCGTCTTCGCCGGTTTCGATTCCCTCCAAGCGCTCTCGCCTTCCGGGGTCCCGCGACCCTTCGACGCCGCCCGGGACGGCCTCGCGCTTGGCGAGGGAGCCGGTTTCGTCGTGGTGGAATCGCTTGAATCCGCCCGAGCGCGCGGGGCGAAGATCCTCGCGCGGGTCCTTTCCTACGCCGCCGCGACGGACATCCACCACCTTACCCAGCCGCATCCGGAGGGGGACGCCGCCCTGGCCACGATGACCCGGGCGACCCGGGCCGCGGGCCTCTCGCCGGAAGATATCGATTACATCAATTCCCACGGCACCGGCACCCCGCTCAACGACATCGCCGAGGCGCGGGCGATCTCCCGTTGGGCGGGAGAGGCGGTGGCGGGCGTCCGCGTCTCCTCCACGAAGTCGTCGATCGGCCATCTCCTCGGTGGTGCCGGTTCGGTCGAGTCCGTGATCTGCCTGATCGCCCTGCGAGACCAGTTCCTCCCTGCCAGCCTCGGCGTGAGGGAGATTGATCCCGCGGTGCAATTCGATCTCGTGCAGCAGCCGCGGGAAACCTCCGTCCGGACCGCCCTCACGAATTCCTTCGGCTTCGGCGGGGCCAACGCGACCCTGATTTTTCAACAGGCATGAGGAAGACAGACATTATCCGCGGTCTTCCGCTTCTCCCGGGAAAGGAGGTCTATTGACGATCTCCATCACAGGAACGGGAGCGGTCAGCGCCGCCGGTTGGGGCGTGGAAGCCCTGATGACCGCGCTGCGGGGCGGCACGCAGCCGGAGGCATCGGAGCTGTCCCGCGAGCGCCAGCACGGCCCGCCGGTGACGACCCGCGTGCTCCGCGTGCCTGCGGCTCCTCCCGGCTTGCCGAAGGGCCCCCGCTTGCGCCGCGTCAGCCCGGTCTCCAGGTTTGCCGTGGCCGCCGCGACCGAGGCGCTCGGCCCGGAGCGGATCGCCGCGGTGGCCGCCGGTGAAATGCGCCTCGGCGTCCTCTGCACACTCTTCAACGGCTGCGTGAACTACTCGAACCGCTTCTTTGGTGAGGTTCTGGCGGATCCCACGGTGGCGAGTCCCATCCTTTTCCCGGAGACGGTCTTCAATGCACCCTCCAGCCATCTCTCCGCCCTCTTCGGCTCCACGGCACCCAACGACACCCTGCTCGGGGACAGCGCCGAAATCTTCACGGCTTTGGAAATTGCCACCGAGTGGCTGCTACGCGGTGACTGCGATGGCGTGCTGGTCCTCGCCTCGGAGGAACTGGACTGGCTCAGCGCCGAGGCCTTGCGGCTCTATTCTTCCGGATTCGTCCCCTCCGAGGGGGCGGCGGCTCTGCTTCTGGAAGCCACGGATCACGGGGTGCGGCTGGTATCCGTTCCTGATCCGGTCTCTCTGGTGCCGGGCGGAAATCGCGCCGGAGCTTTGCGCGAAGCGGTGGCTGCTACCGGTGCGAGCGACAATGGCTCCACCTTGCTGGTGGACGGCAGGGTCGGGGATGCAGGTGCCGACCGGCATCAGGACGAAGCCTTGGGGAACTGGTCCGGGCCGAGGCTCTCCGTGAAGCCGGTGCTGGGCGAGTCTTTCGGGGTGGCGGCCGGTCTTCAGCTTGTGGCGGCCGTGGAGCAATTGAAGCTCGGGAACGCAGGACACGCCCTGGTCGCCGTCCTCGGTGGCAATGAGCAGGCGGGCAGCTGCCTGCTTGCCCGCGCGGAGTGACGTAAAATCAGCGGACGAACCGCGTAGGAGGATAATGAGATTTCCCGCGGTTCTTGTGATGCTCGTTTGTTTGCAGCCGGTCTCCGGCATCGAGGCGGGCAGCCCGGGGGACCTCGCGGCGATCCTTCCCAAGCTCAAAGCGGGAGATGTGCTGAAAATCGCTCCGGGCGAGTATCCCGGTGGGTTCTTCGTTTCCGGCATCGCCAACCTCACGGTCGAGGCCCTCGATCCCGCCGATCCGCCGCATTTCAAAGGCGGGAAGGAGGCTTGGCACTTCACCCGCTGGCCCGGCCTGAAGGTCCGCCTCTTGAAATGCAGCGGGCAAAGCGCGAACGGGATCAATTTGGACGATGGAGGGAGACGCACGGAGCCGGTCGAGGATACCCTTCTGGAAAAGCTCTCGATCCACGATATCGGACCCAGCGGGAATTTCGATGGGATCAAATGCTCCGGGATGAAGGGCCTGCGGATCGCGGATTGCGAGATCAGCGGTTGGGGCGGTCAGGCGATCGACTTGGTCGGGTGCAGCGACGCCGTTCTCTCGAACTGCCGGATCACCGGGAAGGACGGCTATTCCCAGCATACCGGCCCGCAGTTCAAGGGCGGATGCAGCAAGATCCTCATGGAAGGCTGCACCTTGATCAATGCAGGCGAGCGGCCCGTCCAGATCGGCGGCTCCACCGGCAAGGACTACTACCGCCCGCCCGGCGCGAACTATGAAGCGATGGCTGTGACCATCCGCGGGAACCGCATCGAAGGTGGGACCTGTGCGTGCGCCTTCACGGGCGCGAGGAAGGTGGAGTTCACCGGGAACACCATCGTTCGCCCCGGGAAGTGGATCTTCCGCATCCTCCAAGAGACGAAGGCTCCGGAGTTCCTTCCCTGCGGGGAGGTGACGATCTCCGGAAACACGATCACCTTCCGGCGCGAGCAGGTGCAGACCGAGATCAACGTCGGCCCCGGCACGGAACCGGCCACTTTCATCTTCGAGGGAAACCGCTGGCTGGCCGAAGACCGGCCGGAGTCCTCGAAACCGGTGCTGCCGGTGCCCGAGCGGGGTGGGATCCACGGGAGGCCGGAGGAATAAGACCGGTTCCCCCGGGGTGGTCCCGGGCTTGCGCTTCCGCCCGGGGAGGTCCATTAGTCGGACATGAAGTTGCTCTTTCTCTGGTCCCTTGCCCTGAGCGCCACGCTTTCGGCGGCGTCGCTGACATTCGAGCAGACCACGAAAGAGATCGACGTGGGGATGGACGACAAGACGGTCACCGCCGACTTCGTCTTCAAGAACAGTAGCGAAAAAACCGTGGAAGTCGCCCGGGCGGATGCCGGCTGCAGTTGCATCCAGGCGGCGATCAAGGGCGGCTTCACCTATAAGCCGGGGCAGGAAGGCCTGATCCGCGCCGCCTTCGACCTCACCGGAGTCGCCGGCACGGTGGATAAGCCGGTCTTCGTCTGGCTGAAGGGGGACCCCGAGGACAAGCCCTCCATCAAGCTCCTCATGCGCGTGAAGATCCCCGAGCTGATCGTGATGGAACCGAAGACGCTTTTTTGGGAGGTCGGCGAGGAGGCGAAGGCCAAAACCGTCATCATCACCATGAAACACACGGCCCCGATCAAGGTGATCTCCATGTCGGGCGCGGATTCGCGATTCAAGCAGGAGCTGAAGACCATCGAGGAAGGCAAGAAATACGAAGTGGTCGTCACCCCCGCGAATACGGACAACGTGGCGATGGGCGTGGTGCACTTGGAAACGGACACGCCGTCCCAGCGTTACCGCACGCAGCGGATTTTCATGGTCGTGAAAAACCGGCCGAAGGCGGCCGCCTCCGCGGCGGTGACCCAGCCATGAGGACGGTCACGGAGCTGGCGCTGGTGCTTGTCTTGGCTTCCGCCGGTGCGGTGGCCACGTGGAAGATCGCAGGCCCGCCGGACCGCTCGGTGATCTGCGATCCCGCGAAGATCGGGCCTGAGGAAATCTGCCTGGCGACCGTGCAGGCGGAATGGCCGGATGTCCTCTGGATCGACGCCCGCCCGGAGGCGGAGTGGCAGCAGGACGGCGTGCCCGGCTCGATCCACCTGACCACCGTTGGCGGCGGGAGCTTCGAGGAGCAGATGGAGGCTTCGCTGGAGCGGCTGGGAGGCGCGCAGCGGGCGGTCGTCTATTGCGGCGACGTCGGCTGCGGGATCAGCAAGGAAGTCGTGAAACGGCTCCGCGAGTATGGCATCCCGCCCGAGGTGAAGGCGCTCCACGGCGGTTCCGCCGCCTTGCAAGCGGCCGGCCTGCTCAAGAGCCCCAATTGAGCGAGCCGATGTCCATCAGCTCGAGGTAGGGCTTCGCGGGATCTTCCGTGCGATTCCACTGGATGGTGACGATGGCGCGCATCCGCACCCCCCAGCGCAGGGAGGAATCCGCATCCCCGACCATGCGCGCGAAACGCGAGCCGGAGGACACGTGGGCGCGTGCGATCTCCTTTCCGAACATGCTGGGTAGCAGCTTGAAAGTGATCTTCCGGTCGGCCGCAGGCACGCTTTCGTCGTGGCAGACCGAGAGGGGGTCCAGGATCACGTGGAAGGTCGCCGGCTCCCTCTCGTTCGGCCCCTTGGTGAAGGCGGCGAGCCGTCCTCCCGCGAGGTCGAGGAAAGCCGGGAGAAACACCTTCGGCGGCTGGCTGCCGCGCTGCCGCACGAGGATGGCGTAGTCCACGTTCTTGCCATTCTCGAGGAAGAAGGACACGCGGTAGGGATAGTCGGTGGATTCTTCCACCGGGTTGTGCTGCGGCAGCTCGGGCAGAATCCGCCCCACTTCGGGCAGCCTCCCTCTCAACAGGGTCGAATCGAGGTCCTGGACCGTCGCGGCGGGCTCGACGAGGCCCACCCGGGAAGCCGAATCCTGTGCGGACAGAAACGCGTCGAGCACGTTATCGGCGAGAACGGCGGGCGATTTCTTGGTCTCGGGCTCGGGAGGCGGCGGCGGATTGGCCGGGGCTTCGGAAGGGCGATCCGCTGCCAGGGGCACCGGTGGGGGCGCGGGTTTAGCGGCGCTGTTGTGGGCGATCTTTTTCCCGGGCGGCGGAACCGCCAGCGGCCGGGAGGCTTCCCGTAGAACGCTACCCGGTCCCATCGGCAGAAAAAAATAAAGGAGGAGGTAAATGACGGTCGAGGCGGCGGCACAGAAAACCGCGGCCCCCGTCAGCCGCGGGATTCGCCCCGAGCGAACGCTCTCTACGGAAGGGAAGCTTTCCCGGCGGCGCAGGCGCTCATCCGCGGTGGTGTGGCGCGGAGCGATGGGTGCGCTGCCGGAGCGCTCCTTGATCCGCCGGGGTTCCGGCCGGATGCGCGGGCCCTCGCGCAGGACCGGCGTGACTTCGACCTCCACCGGCTCCCCGCGTGCTGCGGGAAGATCCGGCAACGCAGCCGCAGAATCCGGCGCGGTTGAAGGGCGGTCCCGGGGACTCCTGACCGG
>CBIHMP010000140.1:0-10146 GCA_966211015.1 uncultured Luteolibacter sp.
ACTGGGGACAGTGCCGGCGGAGAGGGCGAGCGAGGAGGCCGTCAGTCGCTATGAGCAGTGGAAGATCCTCTACCTCGCCCTGGTGGCCGGGCTTCGCTACAACGAAATCGACAAATTGCGGGTGCAGGATGTCTGTGCTGAGAAGCAGCGGATTTCGATTCAGCCACACGAAGAGTTTCAGCCGAAGACCGTGGCGTCTGCCGGCGATATTTTGGTGGGCGAGGCTGCGGGCAGGGTCCTTCAAGAAATGCTTGGGTGCACGAAGGGCACTTGGTTCGTGGCGGAGGCTCGCTCAAATCGAAACCTCACGTATCGGACCGGCTTGCATCAGGACCGCCTTTTGAAATGGCTCAGGAACTACGAGGAGCGGGGAGAGCGTCCTTTGAAGTCCGTCCCGAAACCCCTTCATGAGCTACGCAAAGAAGCCGGCACCATCGTCAATCAGAACTACGGGCTCAATGAGGCGAAGACCTTTCTCCGTCACGGGAGCACTGCGACGACCGCGACTTTCTACGTCGCGTCGAAAGGGCGAGTGATTACCGGGCTCGGTTAACTGCCAGAGGAACGAAGCCCCGTGTCTCCTTGAGGGAGGTCAGGTGTCCGGGGATGATGGAATCTTCAGATGACCGTGGGAGCGCAGGAGGATCGCGATATCGGTGATGAACTCATATGAACCGGCGTTCATCTCGATTCTGACTGCACGTCGCACCATCTCTCCCAAGAGCTCAGGGAGCGGCATTCCCGACTGAGTCGCCTTGTCGATCGCTTCAGAGAGGGCTCGCTTATTATCAGCAATTTCGTTCTTGATGAGCTGATTTGTAGCCATGGGATTCCAGGGATTTCCGTCTGGGGCCAAGACGGGCTTGTCCGCATCGAATGCCTCCTGGCTGAGCAGCCATGTCGAGGAGATCCCGGTTTTCTCTTCGATGGCATCTGCCAGCTTCTTCGAGAACTTGAGGCTGCCGGATTCGACGTTGCGGATGTAGTTTTCCGTACGTCCAATCAAGGTCGCGAAACCTTTTTGAGTGCCGAAGCAACGGAGTTCCGGGATACGACCTAAATGGGATCTCACTCGACGGACGGGGTGCTGCATCGCGAGGAGATGTAGTGCCTATTCGTAGAAATTACAACGTTTTTAAATAAAAAGCTAGAAAAGGCAGGAAAAAGGCGGTAGGTGTGGCGCGTGCTTCCAACAAGCCAACACTCCACCCCCGACTTCATCACCCGCGAGCAGCTCGCAAGGCGGTGGGTGTGCTCGTTATCCACGGTGAAGCGCATACCCAAGGCTGCAAATGGACGCGAATTCTCCAGATGATGATGTCCGAGAGGGTAGATCCCCGGCGTCGAGTCAGCGGCTTCCATGAGTAGTCTTTTGAAAACGGAGTGCTGCTTCAGCATCGACCGCAAAGGCAGTGTGCCGGATTACATGCACGAGGATTTTCAGCCCGTTTGACGGCATGAAAATGGGGGTGATGGCAAACTCCGATAGGCTAACCGCGACTGACATTGGCGCGGATACTCGGACGGAGTCGAAGCCGTCGGCCACCTCAATCACCCCGTCTAGAACTTCCATGACTACGGACTTTTGCCGCAGGGCGACATGAACCTTCGAGGCGTGACTCTCAAAAGGAATGCCCCAAAGGACGCTGAATGACCTTTTGTCGGTACGCCAAGGCATGCGGTCCTCGCGGGGAACCATCGCCGGCCATCTCGCGGTGTTTCCAGGAGAACAAAATGGAACTCGCGTCATTCTATTGGACACGGGAACTGTGAAGATTTTTCGAGTGCTGCCACGCCGACACGCTGACAGCTGTGGTTCATTGAATTCTTGGCTCGCCGAGGACGTACTTGCCGGCCGCGATGGTGATCGCGCCGCTGGCTATTCCGTCTTGAAGAAGGACCTCGAGATCATCGGACTTCATCTTGTGGAATGACCGAACCAGCTCCCTCTTGGAGAGCGGTCCCTTGGATGAAAGCTTTGCCAACACGCTTTCGAGGCTGGGAGCAATGGGAGCTATTGGAGCAAGTGTCGTCGATTCTCGTCTCAAAGTGACTGTTCTCGTGATCGCGGGCCTCGCCAAGAGAAGGGCGGTGTCGATGTCTGGAGCCGAGATGGTTCCGGTGGTCTCGGGTGAGAACTGTTCAATCTTCGAGCAGGAGTTCACCGCTGCGATCGTGACGACAAAGGGAAGCGCGACCCGTCCGATGAAGCCATCCTCGTCGTGTCCGCACTCGCTCGTCCAGTCTGCTAGGCGCTCCATTGCGGATTGATCGAGTTTCAGGTGGAGCAATGCATCATGGAGGCGTGCGCTTATTAGCCTTGAAATGAACGCGCGCCAAAGTGGGACGAACGTAGCAGGGGCGGTTTCGAGATCAACCTGTGAAGCCTCGGATTCTCGAGCCGCTTCCAACTTGGCAAAAATGAATGGTTCGATGAACCGGTGCTGCCGGAGCCGGGGATTTCGGAATAGCGCTTGGGCTTCTGAAGGCGCGGCGAGCCAGAGCGTGCTGAGACGTGCGAAGTTTCCTATCTTCCCGTGACGAGCAATGACTCCTTCCTCGTTGCATGACTCTCGTCTAAACGCGGAGAGGCGTTCCAAGTGCCTAGGATGAGACCCAAGAAGCTTCTCCACCATTCCGGACTCGGTGATCAGCTCCAAGACGTGGCCGTCGATGGAGCAATCCTTCCAAGCGTTGAGATCGTGGATCTCCAGGCCGGGCGTCACGATCATCTGATGGAGAACCAGCCGGAGCCCTGCGACATGCTGGCGCAGCTTTTCCAATGTGTGGTGACGAAGGCCGAGACGGATTGCCTCTGCCTTTAGTTCTTTAGGGACGTCGGCAGTTTGGGAACTCCGCGGATCCAACTGGGTTAACCGCTCAAGCTTTTGCTCTAAAACGCCGATGCCATCTTGGTGCAGGAGAAGCTCTCGCTCCAACAGTCGTCTGCTGGCCGCAGTTCGACCGAAGCGATCAATCAGATCGAGCATCACCTCTTGAAGGGGGTGGAGCAGCGATTGGACTAGAGCTGCAGCTCCCCTGCGCTCGCATCCTTCCAGAATGAGATGAGGGTTGGTCCGAATCCGTGATCGAGAGGGCATTTCGACACGGAGTGATCGTCCGGCGATTGCGGCCAAGATTGAGGTGGCAACTAGGACAGCGGACCCTGCGGCCAAGTCGAAAAGTGGAGCGCCTTTGCGGGCCAAGCTGGAGAGGACAGGCGCAAGATCGGGTAAGCCACAAGCATCCGACGAAGGCGGGCTGGATTGTTCCATCGACTGGAAGGCTCAGGCGTTCAATCGTGAGGTCTCGAAATCGGCGTCGATCCGAATCACCTCGGCATCAATGACTTTAGGCGCAATCGCTTCGCTGACGACGCCGTCGGGGTTGATTTGGATGTCGTGGAGGGCGTTGCGAATGCGGAGCCCGTGGCGGCAGTCGCATTTGTGGCCGCGATGATTGCTACAGCGGGACTCGTGGCGAAGTTCGAATACTCCCAGGGTGCGACCTAACAGCGAAGTGGTGTGGCCGCCGACAACGCGAATCTCCAAGCGGATGCTCATGGTGCTCGATGCAGTTGCCGGGGAAGGAGCGAGGAATTTTTCCAGCGCGTCCGTCCCAGCAAAAGTGATGCGAGCGTATGCCCGGGCGGGGAAATCGCCCACCCGCAAAAGTGGCCGAAAAATGGCCGAAGCCATTTAGCCTAACAAAACCACCGGATGCAACTCCCTGAAAGAGAGTGGTGCTCGAGGGGGGACTCGAACCCCCACGGATTACTCCACTAGATCCTTAGTCTAGCGCGTCTACCAATTCCGCCACCCGAGCACATTGGTGATTGGTGGGCCGCGGATTTATGAGGCGGGCCCCTTCTTGGCAAGAGAATCTTTGGCCAATTTCGAATTCTCCCCGCGTATGCTTCCCGCTTGCATGCGGCCGACTCACGGAAAGCATTGCCTTCAGCCTCATGGATGCCATTCGAGCCGATTCCGTCGTCAAGCATTTCGGCACCGTCCGGGCCTTGGACGGTGTGACCGTGGAGGTGGCGGCGGGGGAGCTTTTCTTCCTCCTGGGCGCTTCCGGCTGCGGGAAGACCACCTTGCTCCGCTGCATCGCCGGCCTGGAGACCCCCACCTCCGGCACCATTTCCTTCGGGGAGAAGGACGTGACCAAGCTCCCGCCCCACAAGCGCGAGGCGGCGATGGTTTTCCAGAGCTACGCCCTCTGGCCTCACCTGAATGTGGAGCGGAATGTCGCCTTCGGTCTGGAGGAGCGGAAGATCGGCAAGGCGGAGATCCGCCAGCGCGTCGGCGAGGCCCTGGAACTCGTGCACCTCTCCGGCATGGGAGACCGCGGGATCGACCAGCTTTCCGGCGGCCAGCAGCAGCGCGTCGCGCTCGCCCGCGCGCTCGTGGTGCGGCCGAAATGCCTCCTGCTCGACGAGCCGCTTTCAAATCTCGATGCCAAGCTCCGCATCGAAATGCGCCGGGAGATCCGCCGCATCGTGAAAGAGGGCGGTCTCACCGGCATCTACGTCACCCACGATCAGGAGGAGGCCCTCTCCATGGCCGACCGCATGGCGATCATGAACCGGGGCCGGATCGAGCAGCTCGGCACGGCGGAGGAGGTCTATCGAAATCCCCACACCGCCTTCGTCTCCGGCTTCATCGGCGAGACCAATTTGGTCCGCGGAAACGTCATCGAGGTCCGCGGAGATTACGCCATGGTCGATACCCCCGCCGGTCCGCTGGTCGGACGTGTGACCCGGCCGGAGTGGGTCCCGTCCCCCGGGGATGAGGTCCGGCTTTCCATCCGGCCGGAGGCCTGGCGCGTGGAGACGGGCGGGCGGGAGAATGCCGTGCCGGGAAGAATCACCGAACGCAGCTACCTCGGCCAGCGCATCCAATATCTCGTCGGCACGGCGCTCGGCACGCAGCAGGTGGTGGAGTTGAATCCCCATCTCGTCCGGGATCCCGGGGAGACGCCCGTCGTCCTCTCCGCCCGTCATGCGGACGTGGCGGTGCTGCAAGCCTGATCTCCGCATGCGACGCTTCCTGCCCATCCTGCTGCTGATGGCCGCCGTGATCGCGGCCCCCATCTGGCTGCGCCGCAGTTCGGACCTCGCGGCGGCCAGCCGGGGGGAGGACCGGCTGATCATCATCACCCCTCACAATCAAACCATCCGCTCGGAATTCGGGGAAGCCTTCGCCCGCCATTGGCGGGAAAAAACGGGCCGGTCCATTTACCTCGACTGGCGGGCCCCCGGAGGCACCTCGGACATTGCGCGCGTGATCGATAGCTCCTTCTCCGCGGCCGAAAAGGACGGCCGGGAAGGGGTCGGCATGGATCTCTTCTTCGGCGGCGGCGAACCGGATTTCAAGGCCCAGGCCGACAAGGGCCGCTTCGTGGAGCTTTCCGTCTTCACCTCCCATCCGGAGTGGTTCGAGGAGGACGTGATCCCCGCACAGTTCACCGGCGAGACCTACTACGATCCGCAACACCGCTGGGTCGGTGTCTGCCTCGCCCAAATGGGCATCTGCTACAATCGCGATGCCGTCAAGCGTCTCGGCGTGCTCCCCCCGCGGCTCTGGAGCGATCTCGGGGATCCCGGCTACGCCGGCTACCTCGCGCTCGCCGATCCCACGAAAAGCGGCTCCGTCAATCGCATGTACGAACTCATCGTGCAGGAGCAGATGCAGCGCGTCATCCGCGAGCAGGGCGATTCGCCGGAGAGCCGCGAGGAAGGCTGGCAGCGCGGGCTGAATCTCCTCCAGCGCATGGCCGCGAATGCCCGCTATTTCACCGACTCCGCCAGCAAGGTGCCGCACGATGTCGCACAGGGCGATGCCGCGGCCGGCACCTGCATCGATTTCTACGGCCGGTCCTTCGAGGAAAAGCTCGCGAAACGCGGCGGCAACTCGCGCCTGCACTGGATCGCCCCGCTCGGCGGCACCTCGATCTCCGTGGACCCCATCGCCGTCTTCCGCGGCGCGCCCCGCGCGGACATAGCGCAGGAGTTCGTGACCTTTTGCCTCAGCCGGGAGGGGCAGCTCCTGTGGAATCTGAAGGCCGGCCAGCCGGGCGGCCCGCGCGAGACCTCGCCGCGCCGCCTCCCCGTGCGCAGGGATCTCTACGGCCCGGACGTTCTCCCGATGTTTGCCGATCCGGACGCCCTCCCGTACGAGCGCGGCGGCGGCTTCACCTATGAGAAGGAACTCACCGGCCCCGCCTTCCGCGCGCTGGCGCAGATCTTCCGCGCCATGTGCATCGATCCCCACCAGGAGATCACCGGCGCCTGGCTCGCCATGCGCACCCACACCGGCCCGGCGCTCGCCCTTCCGGACACCCCGGCGGGCAGGGTCTTCTTCGATACCTCGCATGTCTCCTATCACCGGGTCATGTCGGAGCTTGTCCCGCTCGTCGGGAAAAAGGACCCCTTGGCGACGATGCGGGAAATGTCCGGCATCTCCGCCACCTTCCGCGCGAACTACCTGAAAGCCGCCGCCCTGGCGGAGAAAGGAGGTCGCCCGTGAACCGCAGCGCGGCTATTACCGTGACCCTCCTCGTCACGGCCCTGTTCGCGGCGTTTTTCCTCTACCCGGCCTTCTCCGTTATCGGGGAAGCCTTCCGGAGCCCGGATGGGAACTTCACGCTCGATTTCGTGTACGGCGTCTTCCGGAATCCCGTCTATCGGGAGGGCCTGTGGAATGCGCTCGGCCTCGGCATCGCCAGCACCGGCGCCACCTTCCTGCTGGCCTTCCCGCTGGCGCTCCTCTCGCACCGCTATGATTTCAAAGGCCGCGGGGTTCTCGGCGTGCTCATCCTCGTCCCACTGGTGCTGCCGCCCTTCGTCGGCGCCATCGGCATCAAGCACATGCTCGGCGTGGAGGGCTCCCTGAATGCGCTGCTGGTCGATCTCGGCCTGATGGATGCCGGCCGCCCGGTGGACTGGCTCGCGCGCGGGCGCTTCTGGGGGATCGTCGCGATGAACGCCCTCCACCTCTACCCGATCCTCTACATGAACATCACCGCGGCGCTGTCGAATCTCGACCCCGCGATGGAGCAGGCTGCCGAAAATCTCGGCTGTCCGCCCGCGCGCCGCCTTTGGCGCATCACCCTGCCGCTCGCGATGCCCGGGATCTTCGCCGGTTCCGCCATCGTGTTCATCTGGGCCTTCACGGAGCTCGGCGTGCCCCTCGTCTTCGATTACACCCGCGTGGCCTCCGTCCAGGTCTTCGATGGCATCAAGGACATTGGCGGGAATCCCGCGCCCTATGCGCTTGTGGCCATCATGCTGGTCGTTTCCGCGCTTGTTTTCACCGTCACGAAGGCACTCTTCGGCCGACAGACCTCCACCGTGCAGCCGCGCCCGAAGGGCAGGGGAGGGGAGGAGAGAATCACCGGCCTCCGCGCGCTCGGCTGCGCCATGATCTTCGGCGGCGTCTTCCTGCTCGCCTCGCTGCCCCATCTCGGCGTCATCCTGCTATCGCTGTCGGAGGATTGGTACAAGACCGTCCTGCCCCTCGCCCTCACCTTCGATCACTTCATCGATGCCCTCGGCGATCCGCTCGTCGTGCCCTCGATCAAGAACAGTCTCTTCTATGCCTCCGGGGCCACCTTGATCGACCTCGTGCTCGGCATCGCCATCGCGTGGGTCCTCGTTCGTAGCAAAATCAGGGGCCGCGCCGTGCTGGACGCGCTGGTGATGCTCCCGCTTGCCGTCCCGGGCTTGGTGCTCGCCTTCGGCTACCTCGCCCTGACCCAAGAGGGCCGCCCGCTGCATTTCCTGATCGGGGCAGACGGCAATCCCGCCCTGCTCCTCATCGTCGCCTATGCCGTGCGTCGCTTGCCCTACGTCGTGCGCTCCGCGGTGGCCGGGCTCCAGCAGGCCGATCCGATGCTGGAGGAGGCCGCGCGATCCCTCGGTGCCGGCTGGTTCCGCACCCTCCGCCGGGTCTCCCTGCCGCTCATCGCTGCGAATCTTGCCGCCGGCTGCATCCTCGCCTTCGCCTTCGCCATGCTCGAGGTGAGCGATAGCCTCATCCTCGCCCAGCAGATGGAGCACTACCCCGTCACGAAGGCCATCTACATGCTGCTTTCCTCGCTCGGGAACGGCCACGAACTCGCCGCCGCCCTCGGGGTCTGGGCAATGGTCTTCCTGGCGATCGCCATCACCGGTGCCGCCGCCCTCGCCGGGAAACGCGGCGGGCTTTTCCGCGTGTAGGGGATCCAAGGGGTGGGACCCGGAGGAAATGTAGCGGCGGTCTATGACCGCCGGAAGCCAGCGGCATGAGCCGCATCCCTGAGCATACCCTTCCACCCTCCGCCGAGCCTCGATCGCGTCCCTACCCGCACCGCTGAGGTCCCTGCTGAAGCTGCCACAGCGGGGAAGCTTCCGCTGCACCGGCGATCCGTGACGGTCTGGAGCTGTCACAAGGATGCGGCCCATGCCGCGATCTTCCGGCGATCAAGTACCACCAGCTTTATCCGGAAGGAGAAGTTTAAGGGGCTCTCTCCATTCCCCGCCCCGGAGGGGCATCGGAAATTAGCCGGTCGGCAAGCGAAGCGCAGCCACCGGTCAGAGCCGCGTGGAAGATCGCGTCCGGAGGGCCGCGGGAAAACGAAGCACCGGTAATGCCACGCCGAGCCCCGCGCCCGCGGCAACGGAGCAATCCGTCTTTCGTTCCCCGCGGCCCTCCGGGACGCCGTCGTCCTGCTACCCCTACCGGTGGCTTTCGCCACCGGCTCATTTCCGATGCCCCTCCGGGGCGGGGAGATGCAGAACGAAAACGGAAACCGGTTATGAAGCCCGAACCACCCGCCGCCCGCGATTCCGCGGGAACTTTCCCGGTTGCCCTCCTGCCGCGGATTTGCCAGCGTGCGGCTCCCGTGACCTTTCGCACCCCTATCCTCGCGCTCCTCCCGGCCTTGTGCCTGGCGGCCTGCTCGGGCACGGGCGGGGATACTGCCGGGGAGACGGCCGCCGCGGCCCTCGGTCCGGATGCCGTCGGCGATTTCCGCATGAAAAGCGGCGATCCTCTCACCGGCGACCACGACCAATCGAAGATCGAGGCGAAATACGGCTCTTTCAGCAGTTACAGCACTGGCAAGGACGGCAAGCCGCTCGGGGAGGGCAAGGAATTCGCCGGCTTCAAACGCGACAACCCCGAGTTCAAGGGCCGCTGGGACAACAAGGAATACAAGGCCGGGGAATACCGGAAGAAATCCTGGTGGGGCGATCGCGACTACGTGAAGAAGGTTTACGGCGGGAGTACCGATGCGAATTCGCTCCGGAAGAATTCCCGCTTCAACGGCAAGTCCGCCAACGAAGGCCATGCCGCTTTCCACGGCAGCGACAGATCCTACCGCACGGATCGCTACGCCACCGGTGCCGCCCACGAGGCCTCCCGCAGCGGGATCTCCAAGGCCTCCGATGCGGAAACCGACCAGCGCCGCCGCGTCTTCACCGAGCCGGATATCATCCCTCAGAGCGCCATGACGGTGGAGGATACCAACCGCATGCTCGGCCGCTGAGGGGCAGGCGGCTCATTCGCCCTCATCCACCGGCAGCAGGCGGACACTCCGCAGGTTCATCAGCCCGTAGCCCTCGATCCGCACCGGGCGGATGTGCATCGCCAGCAGGCCGCTTTGCCTGATAGTGATGATGCCCGCCTCGATGTCGCGGAAGTCGCTCCAGTTCTCGGCCGTGTGCTCGATCTTCACCCGCAGGATCTGGTCCACCACCCGGATCTCGATTTCCCCGCCGCAGGGCCGCGCCACGGCCGCTTCCAGCACCACGCGGAATTTCGCCGGATGATGCATCATCATCGGGAACCACAGGCTGTCGGCCGTCGTGGACCAGAAGCCGATGTGGCGGCCCTCCAACCGCAGCGGGTTCTTGTTCCCGGGAGCGGGCACCAGGATCGCCTGGGAGGCCGCTAGCGTCACCGTGCGATCCACTCCTTGAAGCGGGTAAGGAATCGGGTCGATCGACGGCTTGCCTTCGAGGGTGGCGGCGATCACCGGCAACGGGTTGTCCGGATCCGGGGGCGTGGCGGGCAGGCGGATCGCGGGCCAGGAAACATTGCTCACTTCCAGCTCCAGCGTCTCCTCGCCCAAAAGCACGGCGGAGAGGCAGCGGGTGGAGAG
>CBIHMP010000141.1:0-10002 GCA_966211015.1 uncultured Luteolibacter sp.
GGTGGAGGATATCCTGGTGGGAAATGCTTATCAGGCGACCAGCGCCATGCTGGTCCAGGTGGAACCGCCGGTTCCGGAGCCGGATACCGATGGGGACGGTGCCGCGGACGTGCTGGAGAGCTTCTTCGGTAGCGACGGGACCGATCCCGGCAGCAAGCCCCCTACCCCGGGCATTTCCGTGAGCGGTGGCCAAGCGAGCCTTTCCTTCAGCGTTTCCGCATCGCTCTTCAATGCGGGCGCTCCCCAGGTCCTGAGCAGCGGCGCGACGTGGAAGGTGCAGGTGTCCGATAACCTGATCGATTGGCAGGAGATCGAGGCTACCGTGGCAGAAGGTCCGGCGGAGGGTGATCTGGTGCCCCTCACCGTATCCGTCCCGGCGTCGGCCTCCACGGCATTTCTACGGGTTGAGGTGAAGCCGGCACCCGTATCGGAATAAGGGGCGCTTGCTCCGGGAGCCCGCATCCACGATGCTGCGAAGCGTCAGGCTGCCGGGAGGTCCGCAGCTTGCGATCCGCTCCCGACGCTCCGGCATGCCCTTCCTTCCCCGCTGCCTGCCACTCTTGACCGGTATTTGCGTGCTGGCAGGAGGATCGCGTGGTGCCGATCTGGATCGGGCGCTGGAAGCAAATGATCTGGCGGCTGCGGAACAGGAACTGGAACAGCTTTCCGCGGACTGGCGGGTGGCGCGGGACAAGGAACGGAACGATGCCAACGGCAAGGAACTGGGTGCCACGCTCCAAGCGCTCGGCATCATCGAACGCCAGGCGGGAAAACCGGAGGAAGCCCTGGCTCATCTGGAGGAGGCTACGGGGCTCCTGAGTTCCGCCGGGGCCGCGGGCCGTGCGGATGCGCTGGAAGCACTGGCCCTCACGCTTCAGGATCTCGGACGCGCGGCCGAGGCGGAGGGGCACTTGAGAAAGGTGCTGGAACTCCGGGGCGGCCTGCCCGAGCACGAGCGCGAACCTTCGCTTTCCCTCGGCCGGGATCATCTCGCGCTGAATCTTCTGGGGCAGGGAAAATACGCCGAAGCGGACGAGCTGATCCGGCGAAACCTCGATACCACCCCAGCAAGCGATCCGGAGGCACGCGCGCGCCGCCTGGGCTACTCCGGCCGCTACCTCCATACGATGGGCAATCACGCCCGCGCCGCCGCGGCCTTCCGCGAGGCGCTGGAATTGCCCGTTGCGGAGCCGGAGCTGCGGCTCGCGCTGGAGAGCCAGCTCGCGCTCGCGGAGTTGCGCTTGGGGAAGACCGCCGCAGCCCGCCGGGGAATGGAGAAGACCGCCGGGGATGCCTTCTCACTCCACGGTAGCGGGAAGAACGCCTTCCGCGCGGCACCCTACCTCAATAACCTCGGCGCGCTCGACCTCTCCCTCGGCGATCCGCTGCAAGCGCGACTGGCATTTGCCGAAGCGCTGGAGTTGCTGGAAAGCTCGCTGGGACCGGACCACCCCGCGCTGATTTCCCCGCTCAACAATCTCGGCTGCGCGGATCAGGCGGCAGGAAACTACGCAGCCGCCGAAAGGAACCTGCGGCGGGCCGCGGCATTGCAGGCGAAACACCTCCCGCGCCTGCACCTGCGGGTGGCGGAGACTGCGCGTAACCTTGCCCGCAATGCCGTGCTGGCCGGCAAGGCGGACGCGGTGAAAGAGATCGACGATGCAACCCGGCTGGGAATCGGGCTTTTGGAAAAGCTGGTCGGTCACGGGACGGAGCGGGAACGCCTCAACTTCCTGCAACGGCTCGATCTGGTCTCCCTCGCGTGCTCGACCGGGGACGGCGGAAGAATCGCGGACGTGCTGGCCGCGACGAAGGCCCGCCTTCTGGACACGATGTTGGAGCCGAACCGGGAGCTGGAAACCGGAAGTCTGATGTGGCAGACGCTCCAGTCCGCCCTGAAGCCGGGGACCGCCCTGATCGATACCTGCCGCTACACCACCGTCTCCCCCGAGCCGGAGGAGCGCTACGGGGCCGTCATCCTGCTCCCGCAGGGTCCGCCGAAGTGGGTGCCGCTGGGCAGCGCCGAAGACCTCCAAATCGGCCTGGACGCTGTCCGCAAACGGCTCTCCTGGAAGGCCCGTCAACTCGCGGGCGGGGACACGCCACCGCCGGTCCTGAAGCTCCGCGGCGTGCTACGCTCCCTGCACGACGCCTTCTGGGCACCGCTCGCGCGGGAACTGCCCGCGGAAACCCGGCATATCGCCTTTTCTCCGGACGGGGCGCTCCATTTCCTCCCGCTACCCGTGCTACTGGACGAAAGCATGATGCCGCTATGCGGCCGCTATCTCCAGATCACCACCGTCACGAGCGCCCGCGATCTCCGCGGTCCATCTCCCGAAGCGCGGCTCTCCTCCGTCCCGTGGGCGGTACTGGGAGTCTCTTCCTTTCCCAAGAAAGAGCGGGCGCACGCAGGGGACCGCCTGAGCGCCTTGCTCGGCGATCTGGACGACATGCCGGGGGCGGCGGAAGAGATGAAGCGGCTGCGCGGCCTTGCGCCCCCCGGCTCGAGTTTCCTCCGCAACGCCGCGGCAACGGAAAAAGCTCTTCTTGAAATGCCATTCCGCCCCGGCGTGCTCCACCTGGGATGTCATGCTTTCTTTCTCCCCGGTACTCCGGCACAGGGAAGCGCCCTCGATTTCGACGAGAACGCGGATCTCCTGTTTTCGGGCGGGCTGCTCTTGCATCGCGCGGCATTGCGGGAGCCGGACGCCCCCCCGCTCGCACCGGATGACGACCTGCTCTATCCATCGGAGATCGCGCGCTTGAGCCTTCACGGGACGCGGCTGGTCACACTCTCCTCCTGCGAATCCGGCGCGGGCACGGCAGTCTCCGGAGAGGGATTGCTCGGCCTGCGGCGAGGCTTCGCGCTGGCGGGCGCGCGGGAAGTGCTGGTGGCGCTGTGGCCCGTATCCGACCGGTCCACGCCGGAATTCATGGAGCGCTTCTACCGGCTCGCGCTTGCCTCCGACCGCAGCGGCCAGGCGCTATGGCAGTGCCAGAGGGAATTCCTCTCGCCCGCAGCAGCGGCAGGTGACGAGGACTTCGAGGCCGCGGTCTTGCGCTACGCGCCTTTCGTCCTCAGCCAGAACCACCCTTTGGCGACAGGACCCGAGATCGTCGCAGGGGTAGAAAAGCGCCTGCCGTGGACACTCGGGTGGCTGGCACTTCCCTTTGCGGTCCTGATCGGCCTGCGTGCCTTCCGGACCCGCCGGAGAAACTCGGCCCGCTGATCTCAGCGCTTCACGGTGGAATCCCCGCCGCGCATCCCGAAGAAGGAAGCGCGCTGGAGCATCGGTTTGCCGCCCCGGCCATTGCCGGCCACTTGCTGCGGCGGTTGCTTGCGATCGCGGCCGCCATCGGCGCTCGCGGAAATGGGCGCATGGTTCACAACCGTGCGGGACTTCGCGGCGACGGAGCCGTCGGGACGCTTGAGCGCGGGCATCTTCAGGGAAGAGGTGCTGATGACGGAAGCGGCATCGCCTTCGTTCGGCTTCAGGGACGAGCCCTTCGTCACTACTTTCCCGTTCACGGAAAGATTGCCCACGATGATCCCGCTGCTCTCGCGCGCGATCTTCCCGTTCTTACCCACTTCGAGAAAGATGCGCTGGCCTCCCCGGCCGACATCCAGCCGTCCCTGATTGGTGATTTGCTCGCCCGCGGCGACTTCGATGCGGCTGGCACGGGTATCGCCCATATGCAGGACGAACCCGGAGGCGCTGCCCTGCTTCAGCCGCTGGCCCGATCCCGATCTCGCGACCGAAATTTCGGTGCCGCCTGCGATGAGAGCCGCGCCCTTCGCCTGCAATTTCGATTCGAAGCCGATCTCCACGGCCTTGCCGGCAAGGACGACATCCCCTCCCGTAGCGCGGATCTGCCCGGTAACGGTCAGTCCGTTGAAGGAATCGGCGGCTCCGGACATGCTGAAGGTCCCTGTGCCCGAAAAGGCGGCGGTATCGACATCGAGCGCGGCCATCGTCACGGAATTCGCGGTCACGCTTCCCGTGACCAAAAGGTCCGCGTCGGGAGAGAAGAAGCCGACGTTTCCGTTGGACGTGACCGTTCCGGCAAGGATGTGGACCCCCGTGCCGTTGAGCATGTTCACCACGCTATCGCCGCCGATGAAATCGAAGACCAGCTCGCTGCCGTCCTGAAGGTCGAAGCCGTTCCAGTCGAAAATCGAGTTTCCAGTGATCTTGAAAACGGTGCGCGTGCCGGTGGAAATGGTCTCGCTCGCCCAAGTGGCGGTACCGGGAGTCGCCAGCACGGGGACGCCGGGGGCTTGGCCATGCACGGGTGCGGCAAGGAGTGCCGGTACTAGCCCGGCGAGGGGGAACAAGCTGGTTCTCATATCGGCGCGTTCGGTGGGAGTTGGCGACCGCTCGGTGATTTTGAAATTACGGTTAGGCTGAAGGCTTGCAAAGCGTTCTTTTTTAGTATTTTCTAACTTCCGGTTTACCTGATGTCCCCCGAGCACCCCCAGAGACACTTGGAAAAGTGTTGGGAAGCCTGCTGGCACCGCGCCCGCCGGCCGGTGGAAGGTGTGCTGGTACCCGAGGATCAGGCCGCTGAGATTGCGGAGCGGGTTCTGAGGAACATTTGCCTCGATTACGATGGCCCCCCGCCCGAGGCGGAATTCGCGGCCCGGGTGATTCAGGAGACCGCGGAAGCCACGCGCGATCTGGTGGCCGGGCAACGCCGGAAGGTGGCCGATCCCCAGCTCCACCACGATCCCTCGGACCGGCGCTATCCCCAGAACCTGGATCTCGACCGGCTGCAACACGCGCACCCCCAGCGGGGCTTCAGCGACCCGGAATGGAACCGCCTGCCGCAAGTACTGCGACCGCTGGCGCTGGCCACCCTCAGCCGCAAGGGCATCCACGGTCACGATGCGGAGGATGTTTTCAACGACACGCTGGTGGAACTGATCCGCGAGCGCGCGGAAAGCCGGATCGCGCCGATCCAAGAGCCACGCGTCTTCGAGGAGTTGATTCCCTTGCACTCGCGGATCGTGCAATTCCGGGCGATTGATTGGTTCCGCCGCCGCAGCGCCTTGAAAAACCAGCCGAATTCCGGCGAAAGTTTCGATGCCTTGACCGGCGATCCGGACCGACCCCGGCAATTCGAGGAACCCTCCTCCAGGGAGGACATCAGCTTCGAGCGCATCTATGCGGAATGCCGGGAAGCCCTGAGCCCCCGGGAATGGCAGCTCATTTACCACCTCTACGTGGCGCAAACCGCCACGATCCAGGATCTGGTGGAGGACGCCGCCTTTTGCACGCAGCTCGGCCTCCGCGCCGGTGCCTCCGCCTCCACCCGCCGGCGCGCGATTTCGGCAATGGTCGAAGAAGCGCTGGAGAAAATCAGGGAAAACCTATTATTTTGAAAATTTGATCTCCGTCCCTGCGATTGGAGCCGCAACAGCCATGCACCTCGAACTTCCAGAACGCCTCCTCCCGGCACGCGATGTTCTGACGCGCAGCCTGCCCGGCCACCCTTTGGAAAAAGCTCCGGCGATACCTCCGGATCTGGCGGCGGAGCTGGCTGCCCGGTTCGTCCGTCGAACGACGCCATGGCAGGAGGAAATTCCCCGTCCGTGGAGGGCGCGGGTACGGTCCCTTTTGGCTACACCCGGCTTCGGGGCCGTGGCCGCGGCCGTCGTCGTGCTTGGCGTCGCCCTGCCGATGTTCGTTTCCGGACCGGAGGAAGCACGGGAGACTTTCCGCGGAGGAGGAGGGCCTGCGCTCCCGGCGGAACAGGTACGGATTTACCTGGTGGGCGAGGATGCCGCGATCCGCGCCGCCATCGAAAACTCCGCGATCTTTGAAGCCTCCGCGCTTGTCACCGGTCCTCGCGCGGATGCCGCAAGCGCCGCCGCCGGGCCGAAGGTAATCGTCGATTTCACCACGGATACCGTCACGGCCTTCGATGCCGGGGGGCGGGAAACCGGCCGCGACAAGCTGCCCGCCGAGGCGAAGGAAGTCCCGGCCGCCCTGATGAAGACGGTGGCGACGCTTCAATAATGGAAGTAGCGGCGCGCGGTTCCAACCCCCGCCGGATTTTCCCATCCCTATCCGCCGGAAGTTCTGCTAGAGCATCCGGCCGATGGCGCGCTATCCCACCCGATTCCAGATCCGCACCCTATGGAATGCGGCCACGGGAGTCTCGATCCTGGTCCTTGGTGCCCTGATCGTCGGCCTGATCTGGCTGATCGGGAAGATCTTCGGATTCCTGCAGCCGGTGCTCGTGCCCTTGGCAGTGGCAGCCATCACGGCCTATCTGCTGGACCCGGTGGTGAGGCTCTTCCAAAAGCGCGGCTTTTCGCGGCGGTGGTCGGTGGTCTCGGTATTCGCCACCTTCACCCTGCTGGTGGCGGGGCTGGTGGCGATCATGATCCCGCTCGTCGGCGGGCAGATCCACGAATTCCAGGAGCAGCGGAGGGCGATGGCGGCTAGCGCGCAGGTACAGACGCCCGCCGAACAGGAGGCAATCGCGGAAAATCCGGCGGCCGCGAAAAAGCCGCTCGATGAAGTGATCGTGGATATCCTGATCGACACCCGGAACAAGAACGAGTGGTCGAAACCTTTTATCGATCCCTTGCTCGCCCCTCCCGCCGCCGAGGTTCTTCCGGAGGAAATCGCGCCGCCGAAGGCGGGAATCGGAGCGGAACTGGATGCAGCGTACGTGGAGCAGAGGCCGGTGAATCCGCCGATCGTCCTGCGGAACACCGAACTGTGGGCGCAGGCAAAGGGCTATGTGGACGAGATCGGACGCTGGATCACCAGCGGCGCCGGCAAGGTGCTCGGCTTCCTCGGCCTGGCCCTGGGCTTCGTGATGGTTCCGATCTACCTCTATTACATTCTCAACGAGAGCGCGGCGATCAAGGAGCACTGGCATGACTATGTGCCGCTCAAGGCCTCCCGCTTCAAGACGGAGCTGGTGGAAACTCTCACGGAGATCAACCGCTACCTGATCTCCTTCTTCCGCGGCCAGGTGCTCGTGGCCTTCATCGACGGGATGCTGGTGGGTATCGCGCTGACGGCCTTCCAACTCCCGCTCGGCTTGCTCGTCGGGATCCTGATGGCGGTGCTGGGGATCATCCCCTACATCGGCAATATCATCACGCTGATCCCAGCCTGCGTGCTCGCTTGGTTTCACTTCAGCGTCCCTGAGAACCAGCACATCCTGGGCACGAATCCCGGAGCCTATGTAGGCGGCGTGGTTGCCATTTTCATCATCGTCCAACAGATCAATTCGCTGCTGACCGCGCCGAAAATCGTGGGCGATTCCGTGGGCCTGCACCCGATGACGGTCATTTTCTCGATGCTCTTCTGGTCGCTGATCCTGGGCGGATTCGTGGGCGCCTTGCTGGCAGTGCCGCTTACGGCGGCAGTGAAGGTGCTCTTCCGCCGCTACATCTGGGAGCGGAAGCTGAAGGAGGAACCGGACGAACAAGAGGGCGGCTACGAGGAGTGGGAACCGTCCGAATCCGGGAGCTAAGCCCGGGCTTGCGGGAGGGCGATCTTCGTGGCGGCATGCGCGGCATGTTTCCGAAAGCTGCCGCCCTGCTGATCGCCCTCGCCCTCGCCCCCGCTGCCCGTGCCCAGATCTTCGCCGATGTTTCAACCAGCCTGGGGGATTTCACGATCGAGCTGAACCACGCGGCGGCACCGAAGACGGTGGCGAATTTCATCGGGCTGGCAGAGGGAAGCCGGGCGTGGGTCAACCCGGAGACCGGCGCGATCCACACGCACGAGCCCTACTACGAGGGCATCACCTTCCACCGGGTGATCGCGGATTTCATGAGCCAGACCGGCTCCCGGAAAGGTGATGGCAGCGATGGGCCGGGCTATGTCTTTCCGGACGAGCTGGACAACGGCCTGACCCATTCCGGTCCGTACGTGGTCTCGATGGCGAACAGCGGGCCGGTCTCCAACGGCTCGCAGTTCTTCATCACCGACGCGGCAACGCCGCACTTGGACGGGAAGCATACCGTCTTCGGCACGATCAGCGGCGGGCGAGACGTGGTGGACGCGATCAACAATACCCCGGTCCTGGGTGAGAAACCGGTGACGCCGGTGGTGATCCAATCGATCGCGATCCGCCGCGAGGGTGCCGGGGCCGGGGCCTTCGACATTCACGCGCAGGGCTTGCCCGTGGTGACCCGGCCGGAAATCTCGCTCGCCGTGACCGCGGGTGCGGCCGCCAGCGTCACCTTCACCCCGCCCCTCGCGCCGCGGACACAATTCCGCGCTTTCCGTTCCACGGATCTGGCGGCCTGGTCGAATCTCGGGCCGCTGTACATCCCGATGGATGCCGAGCCGCGGGAAGAGGCCGAGGGGATCGAAACCCAAGCTCCCGGGAAGGCCTTCTATCAATTCGCCGCGGTCAGCTATCCGGAAGATCCGGCATTCTCGAATCCGGCGCTGGCGGTTTATTCGGTCGATTTCACCACCGCGGCAGGAGCACAGACACGGAGCTATGTTTTCAACGCGGCGGGCACCGGCGGCGAGGCGACCATCACGGAGGGCGGCGGCAATCCGGTGGTCATTCCCTTCACCCTCTTTGACCAGGCCAGCGGCCCCTACGTGTCCCGCCTGGTGATCGACCATGGAAGCTCCATTACCCCGCGGTATCTCCGCTACATCCTGTATGCGGATACCGGCACGGGAAATTCCTTCGGCGGCCGGCTGAGCGTGGATCAGTACAACGGGATATGGTGGACGACCTGGGGCTCCGGCACCCACGCCGCGAGCCGCTGAAACCCGGGAACCGGCACCGGACTGCTGACACCGCCGGAACCACATCGCTCTTGGCGGCGGGGAAATCGGCCCCTAGCGTCCCGCGCATGTCTCGCAGCTACCGCATTTCAGTTCTTTCCGGCGACGGGATCGGCCCGGAAGTCATGACCGAAGCCCTCCGCGTGCTGGACGCCGTGGAGGCGAAGTTCGGCTTCACCACCCTCCGGGAGGAAAGACTCGTCGGCGGAGCGGCTATCGACGCCACCGGCCACCCGCTGCCGCCTGAAACGATCGCCTCCTGCGAGCAAAGCGACGGAATCCTCTTCGGCTCCGTGGGCGGGCCGAAGTGGGAAAAGCTGCCGCCGGACATCCAGCCGGAGCGCGGCGCGCTCTTGCCGATCCGCAAGCACTTCGGCCTTTTCGCGAACCTGCGCCCGGGCGTGTGCCTGCCTTCCCTCACCCATGCCTCCCCGGTGAAAAACGAACTTATCCCGGACGGCTTCAACGTGCTGTGCGTGCGCGAGCTCACCGGCGGTGTCTATTTCGGGCAGCCGAAGGGCCGCGAGGAGCGGGACGGCGAGCCGGTGGCCTACGACACGATGATCTACCGCAAGAGCGAGATCGACCGGATCTTGCGCGTGGCCTTCACCGCCGCGATGGGCCGCGGCAAGCGCCTCGTTTCCGTGGACAAGGCCAACGTCCTCGCGACGTCCGTGCTGTGGCGCGAGACGGCCGTGGAGGTGGCAAAGGATTTCCCGGAAGTGGAGCTGAGCCACCTCTACGTGGACAATGCCGCGATGCAACTGGTGCGGCGGCCGGACTCCTTCGACGTGCTGGTGACGGAAAATCTCTTCGGCGACATCCTTTCGGATGAGATGGCGATGATCTCCGGGTCCTTGGGCATGCTGCCGAGCGCCTCCCTCGGGAAGCAGAAGGACGGCGGCCTCTATTTCGGTATGTACGAGCCGTCCGGGGGCTCGGCCCCGGACATCGCGGGGATGGGTGTCGCCAACCCCATCGCCCAGATCCTCTCCGCTGCGATGCTGCTGCGCTTCTCGCTGGGGGAAGACGAAGCGGCCTCCGCCATCGAAGCGGCCGTGGCGAAAGCGATCGACGATGGATTCCGGACCGGAGACATCGCGACCGGCGCAGCGGGCGAGACGAAGGTCGGCACCACGGGCATGGGCGATGCGGTCCTGGCGCGGCTCTGAGGCATCTTTTGCGAGGACAGGGCCGATCCCTCACGGGCTCGGCCCTTCTTTTC
>CBIHMP010000142.1:0-9946 GCA_966211015.1 uncultured Luteolibacter sp.
CTCCAGCTCGAAGCCAAGCCCATCCCCGTGGCCGGGCCGTAGCAAGGGATCTGGCACCCGCCTACGGCACCGGCAGTTTCTCCACCCGCAGCCGCCCGAATCTCGCCCTGGCGTCCGCCGGCGGAGCCGCCTCCACGGCGCGGATCTCCTCCCATTGCAGGTCCAGCGGCGTCACCGTCTCCGTCACCTCCGCGGGGGCGAGCGTGGCCGGGCTGTCGCCGAATTCCACCGTGTAGGCCATCGGCGTGCCGCCGATGCGGCGGTGATAGATCAGCGCGAGCCGCTTGCCGCCCTCCGGCCCGTCTTCCAGCTCCAGCTTCGGCAGGCCATGCGAGGTATGATCCCCGGGCACCACCGTCTTCAGGTCCGACAGGCGTGGATTCAGGCCCAGCGCGTATTCGAGAAATTGCCCCATGCCATCGCGATCGGTGTCCACCCCCAGATTGTAGTCGCCCGAGGACAAAGTGCGTGCCGCAGCCCATTGCTCGTAGGTCCAGTCCTCCAGCTTGGCGATGTAGGGCAGCGAGGCGATGCCCGTGCCGCCGAACTCCACATCCGTCACGGCGCCGTCCTTCACGGCCAGGTAAGCCTGTTCACCGGCCGGCCGGAAGGTGACGGTGTAGTCCCTGCCGCTGCCCTCCAGCGCCGTGATCGTGCCGTCCAGGACATCGAAGTCGTCCGGGGAAAGGCCCTGCACGGGAGAGGTGAAGCGCAGCTTTGCCCGCAGCCCCTCCGGGATCATCGGCAGCTCCTCCCAGATAGGAAAGGGGCGCACCGGCACGATCTCCATCCGGCTGATCTTCGTGCCGTCTTCCGCCGCGTAGATCTCCAGCACTCCGGGACCTGTGCCCGTCTGCAGCACCTGCGGGGCACCGCCCGCGGGCCGGGCGAAGCCTTCGTGGAATTGCAAGGAGCCGATCTCCCCCGCGCCCTGATTCGTCTGCCAGGGGAAAACGGGCGCGTCCACGGTCCCGCCCGCGCTGACGTGGAAGGAATCGCTCGCCGCGCTATCCGCACGGGTCCATGCCCGCACTCGGAAATCCGCGGCGTGCGGGCTTACGAATCCGAAACGGAGCTTATGGGTAGAGCTTGGCGTGGTAGTGCCGTAGCGCGTGCCGAGAGGCACCTCATAATAGTAGCCCGGGAAGCCCGCCGCGGCATCCGCCTGGTAACTGAAGCCGGGCTGGAACTCGACATAGATATGGGCGGAGTCCAGCAGAGGAACCCGATAGGAAAAGGTCCTCGAAAACCCTTGCCCCATCCAGAGGCCATTCGCGCCCAATACCGCTCCCTCCTTCATGACGAGAGTCGGCGATGAATTCCCCAGATAGGAGGAGGAAATGATCAGGCGCGCGCTGTTCCCCTCCTGGATCAGCCACTCCAGTTTCCCGTTCGTGAGGGTGAAGTCGTCCTTGGTCAGGCCGGTATAGGCCTGGTCGAAGTCGATCCGCGCCTCCAGGGCGGTACCGAAGTAATACCCGGACGAGGCGAACACCGGCTTCACCGGCTGCAGCAGTCCGCTCGTCACCATGATCGTGTTCGAGGCCCGGCTGCCGTAGTCGCCGGTGCTCACCAGATCCGCCGCCATGGAAATGGTGACCTGGGGCTGCGTGGCGGTGATCCGCACGGTGTAGTAGCTGCCGCTGCCGCGCAGGGAGCCCGCCGTGATCGTGCCGCCCTCCACCGTCAGGTCGCCGGTCGAGAAATCCGTGACCGCGGTGTCGAAGGCGATCGTCACCGGGAATTCCGCGGCGGCGGAGTGGGCGGGCGCGGCGATGGAGGTGCGCACCGGCCGCTTGGCTGTGAGAAGCTCCTTGCGGATAAAGGTGTGGCTATACCGGGAGACTGATCCGGATCCTAGTAGGGCCCAGTCGATGCCATCGCTACTCGAGTGGACTTCCCAAGTGCGCAGGTGCTCCGTCGAGCCGCTGGAGGGCAGGCGCACATCGTAGCCGCCGATCTCCCGCACGCTGCCCAGATCCAGGGTGACAAAGTGAGGGAAGGCACCGGTGCCGCTTCTCCAATACGTGGAGAGATCGCCGTCGGTCGCGTTGGCGGCTGGATCTGCCGCCGTTTCGGCCGAAAAGGCCGCGATGGAGACTTCCGATCCCGGAATGGCGGCGTGGTTCCGGTCCAGGGCGGAAAACTCGCGGATGCCGATCGAGGTATGGTACCCGGTCTTGGCCGTGAGGCGGAGGTAGCGTGCGTGCAGGCCGGGCTCCTCCGCGAACTCCCCGTCGTTCAGGCCCGCGATGTATCCGGCGATGATTCCGGCGGCCTTTTCATCCACCACATGTCTCCCGAGCGGCGGCATGGCCACGCCGGGCGCGGTGCCGGCCATCCGCACGTGGATGGCGGAGAGCGAGGGGTCCCCGGCTTTGATATAACTGCCGCCGGGAAGGTGGAACTGGCCCTTGATCGCCTCGTTCACCAGGCCTTGCTTCTTCAGGGGGGTCTGCAGCCGCGCATCGAAGTGGCCCACCGTGGCGCCCGGCTGGTGGCAGTGGGCGCAGTTCGCATCCAGGTACGATCTCACGCGGTGCTCCAGCGGCGCGGACTCATCGTCGATCGCGCGGGCCTGGATGGTGGCATGGATCTCTTGATCGCTGGCGTCGGAAGAGAACATCTGCTGCGCCTTGAACCAGGCGAGCTGATCGACGGAGTCTCCCCCGGGCGGGATCACGGTCATGCCGATCTGGTGGGCCCGCAGGCCCAGGGCCTGGCCGCTGGCGGGGGTGTGGCACTCCATGCAATTCGCGCGGGAGGGGTAGCTCCAGGTGCGCTGGGTGCTTGCGCCGTTCTCATCCGTGACCGTGAAGATCTCGTCCTCCCCGGAGCTCAGCAGCACGGCATCCGTGCCCGCGGCATTCCAGCGGTAGGTCAGGCCGTATTTCCCGCCGTTTGCGGTGCAGACCATTACCCGGGTTTCCAGCCGCTTCACGGAGCCCGGATCCCGCGCATCATCGGGGATCTCGAAGTGCTTCACGAAAATGGCGCCGGCGGGAAAGCCCCAGTTCCCCGTGGCGGACCACGTGATCCTGTGACTGGAGGAGCGGGAGGTGGTGCCGCTGGGCAGCACGATCCAGCGCCGCTTGTGCGCGCCATCCGACCACAAGGGGCTGGCCACCTCGTAGGGCATCATCGGGGCTGCGGGTACGAGTGCCGCGGTGTCCGTGAAAAGCCCCGTCTGGGAAAGAAGGGCGGGCGGCTCCGGGACGGGAGCCAGCTTCCGGAGGATCAGGATTTTTGCTCCGGGCTGCCCCTGCCCATTGAGCTTCGGGAGGTAGATCTCCCCCGCGGCATCCGTGCAGATATTCGAGAATCCGCTGTAGAAGACATTCCCGATGTAAGGCACCAGCTCCTGCGGCGGCTCCGCGCTGTCCGGCGTGTAGGCGGAGAGATTGCCCTTCAGCAGATCGCCGAAGAGGACCGTGCCCTCCAGTTCCGCGGCCCAGCGCTCCCCGCGGTAGCGCATGCCCGCGATGATGCAGCCGCCCTGCGTGCGGCCGTAGGAGTAGGCCGGCAGTGCCTCCGGTCCGTAAGGGATGCCCGAGCGGGGGCCGGCCAAGGTGCCCTCACGGTAGGGCCACCCGTAGTCCAGCCCCTTCGTCACGCGGTCCAGCTCTTCCTGCTTGCTCTGCCCCACGTCTCCTACCCAGAGCTCGCCCGTCGCGGCATCGTAGTGCGCGCTGTGCGGGCTGCGCAGGCCCAGGGCATGGAATTCCTCCAGCACGCTGCCGGTGGCGCTTTGCCAGGGATTGTCATTCGGGATGTAGTACCCCTGGGTGAGGACCGGCGGAAAGGCGAAGGGCTTGCCGGAGCTTGTCGGTTGCCTCCGGATCGGGTGGGACCGTTCCGGATCCATGTCCACATCGATCCGCAGCACGCCGCCGAAGAAGCTCCCCGTCAGGCTGGGGGTGGGATTGTACTCCGCATTTGCCCCGCCGCCATCGCCGCAGGTGATCAGCAGGAAGCCGTCGTTGTCGAAGGCCAGCGCCCCGCCATTGTGCCAGCGGTGCGGATCGTAAATCTGGATCAGCACTTCCTCGCTCGCCGGATCGATCGTGCCGCTGGCGGCCTGCCAGCGGAACCGGGAGACCCGCCACATGCTGGAATTTGGTGAGTCGCCCGCCGGCCGGTGATTGTAGCAGAGGAAGACCTCATCCGCATGCAGGCCGCCGCCGCCGAACTGCGGGTGGAAGGCCAGCCGGTAGAGACCCTGGTCCTCCGAGGTCTGCACGGCGGCGCGGATATCCAGCGCCGTGACCATTTCCTCCGCCGCCACCTCCGCATTCCTCGGGAAACGCAGGATGCGGCCCGCCTTCTCCACCACGATCATCTCCTCCGTGCCCGGCACCTGCGCGATCCACAGGGGATCCGTGAAGCTCAGGTTCGGAAAGGCATCCTCCACCGCCCAATCCGTCTGCCCCGGTGCCTTGTTCGGGAAGACACCGTTGAAATACGGCGCCACCGGCACCGGCACCGCCGCCCGCAGCGGCAGGGCGCAGAGGAAAAGAGCGGGCAGGGCACGGATCAGGCGTGCTGCGGGCAGGAACATGACCCCGAAATAGGGCACGGAAGCAACTCCGCCAAGATGAATGGAAGATGGAATTTCGGTGAAAACGCCGTCACCGGAGGCCGCCTCGCCTTGCCATCCGCGGTAGCGATGATCGCGCTCGACGCAGGGGCCGTCTTTGGTATTCCGGGAGGGTTCATGCTTTCCATCCGTTCACCCCGCTCCGCCGCACGCATCTTTCTCCGGCGGCTCGCCGTGCTCTTCCTCGCCGCCGGTGCCGCTTGCGGCGGCCGGGCCGCGGCGGAGGGCGAGATGCTTTTCACCCCCGAGCGCCAGGTCATCCGCTGGGACAGCGCCCCCGGCCTCTCCGGCAGCATGGGCCTCGGCGGCCCGCTCCGCGCCAGCGGGGATACCGCCGTCTTCTACGGGCCGGATACGGAGGGCCCCTACTGGACGCGGGCCCTCTATGTCTTCACCCGGCAGGAGGAGGGCTGGACTTTCCAGCAAAAGCTCCGCGGGGATGCCATCGCCCCTGACGTGGAATTCGCCACCGCGATGGCCATCGACGGCGATACGCTGGTGGTCGCCGCTTCCGCCGAGGACAAGGGAGAGATCGAAGGCGCGGGCTGCCTGCTCGTCTATCACCGCTCCGGCGGCGTCTGGAGCCTGCAGGCGAAGATCCAGACGGAGGATGCCGAACGCAACGACCGCTTCGGCTTCGCCGTGGCCGTGCATGGCGATACCATCGTGGCCCTGGCACACGGGGATCCCTTGAACGGCGGGGACAACGCGGGCCACGCCTACTTCTTCCACCGCCAGGGCGGCACCTGGGTCCAGCAGGGCAAGCTCCCCGCCATTCCCTATCTCTCGGACGGCTCCTCCTACCTGGGCAATCCGCCGAATCTGGCCCTGCAAGGGGACACGGCGATGATCGGCGCGCAACACACGGCGCGCGGCAACCAGCCCTCCGTGGGCACGACCTTCCTTTTCAAGCGGGAAGCCGGTGTCTGGAGCGCGGATGGCAGCCTCTCGCCCGCCGATTGCGGGGCATATGATTTCTTCGGCGCTTCCATCGAGATGGAGGGGGATACCGCGCTGATCGCCGCCGTGCAGGGCGGCGTGCACTCCGGCCTGGGCAAGGTCTATGTGTACGAGCGCCAGGCCGGAGCCTGGAATCTCGCGCAGCGGCTCGATTGCCCGGTCTCCGCGGACATGGGCCTTTTCGCGAATTTCGGCGGCATCATGTCCCTGGAAGGCGGACGGGCCGCGATCGGGGCCCCGAGCGCAGGCATGGGCGGCTGCGCCTTCCTCTACCTGAAGCGGGACGGCCTCTGGACCCCGGCCAAGCAACTGCTGCCGCCCTACGACGTCGGCACACACGGCGGCTATGCCCGCGGGCTCGCGTTGCTGGGGGATACCCTGCTGGTGGATAGCTACGAGGAAGACCCGGACTCGGACGCCTATGCTCCCCATCAGCGCAGCCGGGACCGGGTGGAGGTGCGGGAGCTCTTGGAAGGAGAAGGTCCGGAAACCCTCCTGATCCGCGCCGCCAGCTTTGACGACGGGGATGAGCAGATCAGCCGGGCGGAATGGGACGCCTACCTGCCCGCGTTGAAATCCACGCGCAAGCTCTTCGACCTCATCGATGCGGATGCCTCCGGCCACTTGACCTACCCCGAGCTGGCCGCCATCCGCGGCGCGCGCGGGATACCCGCCCCCTACAAGCTCTGGCTGGAACGCCTGAGCCTGGCCGCGGACCTGGATGCGGACGGCAATCTCCTGCTCTCCCGCGCCGAAATCCTGCCGCTATGGATGCCGGGCCAGGGCAAGGCGGTGGATGCCTTCATCAAGCGCCTGCGCGTTTACGACCCGGATATCATCTCCCTGAAGCAATGGATCGCGGGCAAGAAGCTGCCTTCCGCCGCGAAATACGCCGCCGCGAAAAAGCTGCGGGCCTCCCGGGCCGCAGCCGCGGCGGAAATCGACGGCGATTCCGACGGGAATATCACGCGCGAGGAATTCGCCGCCCTCTTCCCCTCCGGTACGAAACCGGCGAAGGTGGATGCCTTCTGGCGCGCGGCCACCGCCACGCCAAAGAAAGGCATCCCGCCCGCCGGGATCTCCGCCGCAGCCTTCATCGAGGCCCGCAAGCTCCCGAAACTGCCGCAGTAGCGTCCACGAGGCGGCGGGGGAATGCCCCGTCTCTTGCAAAGGCGGGGCATTCCGAAGTCCGGGAGGCATGGATGCCTAGCGCACGCTGAAATCCAGGCGCGCGAAGCGCCGGGCCGTGGTCATGGGGACGAGCATTTCCTGGACCCGGTAGCCGACCTGGCTGATCAGATCCGAACGATCGACGATCTGGAAGGACGGGGGCACGCTCCAGCTGCTCAGGTTCTGGCTCCACTGGATGCGGGCATCCACGCCGTCCACGCCGAGCTTCCGGCTCCAGCGGACGCGCATTTGGTCGCCTACCACGGTGACCGAAAATGGAGAGCGGTCCGGTTCGCGGGGGTCGCGGCCCAGGTAGTATTCCGCCGCATTGGGCAGATCGTCTCCATCCGGATCGGCGTCCGGACTTAGCAGCAGGGCGTCCAGCCCTTCCGACCGCTCCACCGCCTCGAAGTGCTGTGCCAGCCAGGCATTGTAGGCGGGATGATAGGTGCCGAAGAGATCGATGTCCGGCCAATCGCTGTTTGCCGTGATGTCGTTGAGGATGTTTTCCAAGGCGGTATTCGAGATGCCGCCCTGGGCATTCGCCGCCCATGCGTAGGCCAGGCCATTCGTGCGGTACCACCACTCCGCCCGGGTGCCCGCCATGCTGCCATTGTGCCCCCATCTGGTGGGGTTCGAGTAATCGTTGCACGCCCACCCCAGCCCGTACGTCTGCCAGCTATAGCCGGAGGATGAACCCGGGGTGCCGCGGGTGTGGAGCGCGGTGATGCCGGCGGCGTCCAGGATGTCTTCATAGGCGGCATCCCCATCGACACGCCGTGCCAGCAGGAGGAGATCCGCAGGCCGGGCGATCCAGGCGGTGCTGCCATCCATCCGGCGCGGGTCCACCACCTCGGGGTCCGTCGGGTTGTCATTCGGGTAGTAGGAGACCTCCATGAATTTCTTCTGCGCGCGCGTGCGCTCGCCCACCACGGGGCCCAGCAAGTTCGAGATCCCGCAGGGCGCGAAGACCTGGCTCCGGGTGTAGCTCTCGAAGCTCTGCCCGCTGACTTTCTCCACCACCCGCGCCGCGATGGTATAGCCGAGATTCGAGTAGCGGCCCACCGTGCCCGGTTCATTGGTCACGCTCTCGCTCTGCAGCTGGTAGTCGATGAAAGGCTCGTGCTCGGACCCCCACGAAGGCTCGTCGAAGTACCAGAGCTTCCCCTCGGAGGTCCATCCGGCGGTGTGGTGCAGGAGATTCCGCACCGTGATGTCCTGCTCGAAGGCGCTGTACGGAGCGGCACCGTAGTCCGTGCCGAAGAGCGCGCCGCTGCCGAAGACCGTGCTGTCCAGATCCCAGGTGGATTGCCCGGCCAGGGCGTGCACCACGGCCACCCCGGTGATCGGCTTGGAGACGCTGGCGATGCGGAACCGGTGGTTCGTGCCGGCCCATTCATTGCTCTCGGTATCCGCCAGGCCGTAGGCGCGCTTGAAGACGAGCTTGCCGCGGCGGGAGATCGCCAGGGTGAAGCCGGGGAGATCTTCCGCCTGCATGGCATTCCGCACCAGGGTGTCGATCTGGGTGATGTAGGATTGCTCCAGCCCTCCGTTGGGCAGCCACATGGCGTTGAATTTGACCTGGTCCCCCTGGTTCCATGCCTGGAGGAAGGAGGTCCGCCAGCCGACTCCCGTCTGGTTGGAATCGGCCGCGAAGAAGTTCTCCTTGGTCATGGCGGGAATGATGCCCCAGCCGGTGCTCCGGACGGGCTTCTTCCAGACCGTCGTGAAACGCAGCGGGCTCTCGCCCCCGATCACGATCGGATTGGTGTAGCCGCACACATTGTGAAGCCGCCACCCGGCCTGATTGGCGGCCACGTCCGCATTTAATCCCTCCGCGGTGAGGCCGTAGGAAGCCTTCGTCACGAGCTGGAAGACCGCTTGATTCCACACCGCCGCGTACCTCACGGCCGCTCCGTCCCGGTAAACGCAGAGATTCTCCAGATAGTGGGTATCCCCCAGCGAGGAATCCGCGCCCTGGTGCTCGCTCAGCGTATCGCCCAGGCGCAGGACCTGCGGCGCGCCGCTGGTCTTCCGGTAGATCGCATTGAAGTGCGGCACGCCGTTGACGGCGAATCCATTGATCCACGTGAGGCGCCAGCCGGCCGCCTGCAGGGTGGTATTGATGCCGGCGAGCTGGGACTCCGTCTGATCGAGCACCACGCGCCGGGTGTAGGCATCCGTCCGCGGGCCCCAGAGCGCGGCGAAGCGGATCTGATCGTTTTCCACGTAGCCGCTGACCTGTTCCGGGACGACGCCCAGCTGATCGTTTGAAAAGGTGGTCACGCGGGAGGTCAACTGGGCCTCCGTCAAGCCGGTGAGAGTGACCCAGGGATCGCGGGCCAGGGTTTTTCCAGGGAGGGTGAAGACAAGGGCGAGCAGCAGTATTGCTTTCATGTCTTAAAAGGGTGAATGGGATTCCGATCCGCGAGGTGGTGCCGGAAACGGGTGCGTTCAGGCCGCGGTATCGGGGATTTAGAGATTCCGCCGCAGCTTGTCGATCCCCCGCTCGCCCGCCCGCGAATCCATCGGGAGCCGGGAGCCGGGAGCGTCCGCCCCGGCGGGGCGGGGGAGGCCCCTGCCGGGAGCGCCCGCAGACGGAGGTGCCCCCGGGAGCGCCGGCCTCGGGCCTGCTTGGGCGGTTGGGAAGCGAGGACATTTCCCGCGCCCGCGCTGTAGATCGAAGGATCACGTTCCGTCGCCTCAACCCGATCCGCCAGCTCCGGCGAGACCCGCGCGATGTCCTCCACCGCGGCGGGGGCGAGCACCGGCCGGCCCGCCTCGTCCAGCGATACCAGCGGCTGCTCCAGCCCCACCTCCACCAGACCCGCGGCGTCCAGCGGGAAGCCGTCCGGCGTCAAGCCCAGCGCCCGCTTCTGCCCGGGATCCAGCGCGTCCAGCCCCGCGCCGTTCGCGATTCTCGCCGCCGCCCGCGCCCGCGGCACCCGCGCGTAATCCTGCCGCGCCTGCTTCAGGGCCTCCTCCGCCCGTACCGCCGTCTTCGTATCCCCTCCGGATGATGGGTGACGTTTTGTTGCCTCCGCACCGGACATCGCCGCGGCCGCCCTGCCTTCCTCCGCGGCCAGGGTGCGGTGGATCCGCACGCCCTCCGCAGCCTCCGCGGCCGCCGTTCCCCCGTCTTGCCGCTCCGGTCCACCCTCCCCGGGCGCCGCGGCGATGTCCTGATCCGCTGAAAAATCTCCCTCCGCAGGCCCGCGG
>CBIHMP010000143.1:0-9907 GCA_966211015.1 uncultured Luteolibacter sp.
CCGCGGACATAACTGCGCCCGGCCGGTCGCGGGCCGTCGATAATCATGGCGCTGAAGGCACCGGCCACCGCCACCGCGGCGGCGGCGGCATACCAGGGGCGGCGGCGCACCGCGGCCTTCCCCTTGGCCATTTGCGTGCCGGGGAAAAGAACCACCTTTTCATCCACCGGGAAGGGCACGCGCTCCAGCGTCTCCAGCATCCGGGCGGAGACCGCGGCGGGCAGGGCCGCGGGCCGCAGGGCGGCCAGCTTGCCCTCGATCCCGGAGACCGACACGTGGGGCGTCTGCAAGCGCCCTTCCACCGCCGCCAGCAGGCGGCCGAGGCAGGCATCATCCGGCGCGGCCGGGCGCATTCCCTTCAGCGTTTCTTCGAGTTCCTGGAATTCGGAGTCCATGCGTGCTTCGGAAAACAATGGATTTAGATCGATAGGTCGCCCTTCCTGCGGGCGGAGGAGAGTTTCTTCTTCAGGGCTTCAAGTCCGTAGCGATACCGGGAGGCCGCCGTGTTTGGGGAAATGTCGAGCGCCTCGCCGATTTCCGCGAAGGTGCGCTCGCCCCAGATTTTCATGACGACCACTTCGGCGAATTTCGGCGGGAGTTCCTTCAGCCCGGCCTCGAGCAGTTGCCGCGTCTCGTCGTCGGACGATTCGCTCTCGAACCACGGGTGAAAGGACTCCTTCTGATCGGATTCCACCTCTTCCCCCACCACGTCTTCCCGGCGCCGGCGGCGGTCGTCGCGGCGGCCGAGATCGATCGCCAGGCGGCGGATGGCGGTGAAAAGGTACGGAATCCATGCTTCCTGGCCCCCGACGAATTCCCCGGCGTCCAGCTTTTCCACCAGTTTG
Source organism: uncultured Luteolibacter sp. (assembly GCA_966211015.1). Taxonomy (GTDB): domain Bacteria; phylum Verrucomicrobiota; class Verrucomicrobiia; order Verrucomicrobiales; family Akkermansiaceae; genus Haloferula. Next base: position 846 of record CBIHMP010000143.1, read on the forward strand.
ACCAGGGCATCCTGGACGATGTCCTGGGCATCCTCGGCGGAGCGGGTCTGCTGCCGGGCGAAGAGAATCAGGCGAGGGCCGTTTTCAGCCAGCCACTCCCGCCACGCCTGGGTGGAGGGCGAGAGGCTTTCTGCGGGAACGCTGCTCACTTCGTTTTCGGGATCCATCAAGGTAGCGTCGCCACGGTAGCCCTTTGTCTGGGAATGGCCAGAGAATCGGCGGCCGGTGGTAGCGACCTTTCCCCGAAAGGGCGGCGGGGGCGGCCGGGAGAACGCCTCCCGCTCCGATTCCAGAAAAGGCTCCGGCCGAAGCGACCGCGACTCCGCTTCCGGCCCGCTTCTAAAAACAGACCGCCAAAAGCCGGACCGCCCGGAGAGCGTTCCCTACCTTCCGGTCTCCAGGTCGCGAGCCGCCCCGCGGGGCTCAGGCGTAGCTGCGGATCGCCAGGTGGACGGCCTCGAAGACGAGCGGCTCCTTGTGCAGCTCCGGCGGGGCGTCGCCCTTGTACTCCCAGGCGGAGACGTGGCAGAATTTGTCGTCGTGGCGCTTCGCCTCGCCCGGCTGGGTCTTGCCCGCCTGGACTTCGGGATCGGCCTCGGTGAACTGGTGCTCCACGCGGAAATGGCCGCCGCAGGACTCCTCGCGGTCGCGGGCGTCGTAGCACATCATCTCGCCGAATTCCAGGAAATCGGCCACGCGGCCGGCTTTCTCCAGCTCCATGTTCGCGGTCGCGCCGGAGCCGGGGATGCGGACGTTGTTCCAGAATTCCTCGCGGATCTTCGGGATCTCCGCGATCGCCTCCGTCAGGCCCTCGCGGGAGCGGGCCATCCCGCACTTGTTCCACATGATCTCGCCGAGCTGCTTGTGGAAGCTGTCCACGGTGCGCTTGCCGTTGATCGTGAGCAGGCGCTTGGTGCGTTCCTTGACCTCTTCCTCCACCCGCTTGAATTCCGGGTGGTCGGCCTTCACCGTGCCGGGCTTCTGGGTGGCCAGGTAGTTCGCGATGGTGGTGGGAATCACGAAATAGCCGTCCGCCAGGCCCTGCATCAGCGCGGAGGCACCCAAGCGGTTCGCGCCGTGGTCGGAGAAATTCGCCTCACCCAGCACGTGCAGGCCGGGGATATTCGACATCAGGTTGTAGTCCACCCACAGGCCGCCCATCGTGTAGTGCACGGCGGGGTAGATCATCATCGGCTTCTTGTAGGGGTCCTCGCCGGCGATCTTCTCATACATCTGGAAGAGATTGCCGTAGCGGGCGCGGATCGTCGGCTCGCCGAGGCGGGCAATCGCATCGCGGAAATCGAGGTAAACGCCCAGGCCGGTCTTCGCGATCCCGCGGCCGTCGTCGCAAGCTTCCTTCGCCGCGCGGGAGGAAATGTCGCGGGGGGCCAGGTTGCCGAAGGACGGATACTTGCGCTCCAGGTAGTAGTCCCGCGCCTCCTCCGCCACGTCGGCGGGGTTCAGCAGGCCCTTGCGGATCTTTTCGGCGATCTCCTGCGATTTCGGGGCCCACACGCGGCCGTCATTCCGCAGGGACTCCGACATCAGCGTGAGCTTCGACTGGTAATCGCCGCTCACCGGGATGCAGGTCGGGTGGATCTGGGTGTAGCAGGGATTCGCGAAATAGGCACCGCGCTTCGCCGCCCGCCACGCGGACGTCACGTTGCAACCCATCGCATTCGTGGAGAGGAAGAAGACGTTGCCGTAGCCGCCGGTCGCCAGGATCACGGCATCCGCGGCGTGGGAGCTGATCTCCCCGGTCACCATGTCCCGCACCACGATGCCCTTCGCGTGGCCGTCCACCAGGACGACATCGAGCATCTCCGTGCGGGTGTACATTTTCACGCCGCCCTTGTGGACCTCCTTCTCCAGCGCCTGGTAGCAGCCGATGAGGAGCTGCTGCCCGGTCTGGCCGCGGGCATAGAAGGTGCGGGAGACCTGCGCGCCGCCGAAGGAGCGGTTGTCCAGCAGGCCGCCGTATTCGCGGGCGAAGGGAACACCCTGCGCCACGCATTGGTCGATGATATTGACGGACACCTCCGCCAGCCGGTGCACGTTCGCCTCCCGCGCGCGGAAGTCCCCGCCCTTCACGGTATCGTAGAAGAGCCGCTGCACGGAATCCCCGTCGTTCTGGTAATTCTTCGCCGCATTGATCCCGCCCTGCGCGGCGATCGAGTGCGCGCGCCGCGGGCTATCCTGGTAGCAGAAGCACTTCACCTGGTAGCCCAGCTCCGCCAGCGTCGCCGCCGCCGCCCCGCCCGCCAGCCCGGAGCCCACCACGATGATGCTGAACTTCCGCTTGTTCGCCGGATTGATCAGCTTCGAGTCCATCTTGTGCTTGGACCACTTTTGCTCGATCGGACCGGATGGGATTTTGCTGTCCAGGGACATAGGAGTGATTATTGAAAATTGATTATTGAATATTGATTCAATTGGCGCCGTTCCGGCGGGCGGTTTTGATGGACGCGCAGAAAATCGAAGTGAGCTCGGTGGCTTCCTGCCAGAGGGGGGTCACCTTGTCCGAAGGCAGGATTTCATCCTCCATGATGAGCTCCATCCAGAGGGCGGATTCATCGGCCTCTTCCACCGCGATGCCGACCTTTGAAACGAAATCGGCGCGGGATCTCGCCAGACAGGCGGCGCGGTAGTTCGCGGAAACGGAAGTGCCGGAGCGGATCAATTGATTCGCGATGGGCCGGCCGATCTTGTCGTCCGGCAGCGCCCTCACCAGACGGATGACCCGCAGCGAGAACTGCTTGCACCGTTGTTTGAGCTCCGCGGTCTCCATGGCCTTCCCAATAATCAATCCTCAATAATCACTACTCAATCGTCATTGCCCCCGGCCGAATCCAAACACCAGCACCGCGATGGGAATCGAAATAAAACCGAGGTAAATCACCCACGCGTAGCCCATCGAGAGGGCGTTGATGATCGGCGCGGCTTTCTTGGAGCGGAAGCCGAGGGTCTGGAACATCGCCTGCACGCCGTGGCCCAGGTGGGAGCACAGCAAGGTCATGGCGATGAGGTAGAAGAGCACGACGTACCAGACGGAGAAGCCGTCGATGACCATCTTCCACGCATCCATCCGGCGCTCGCCTTCCTCGGCCCGGTGCAGCGGGTCCACGTAGCTGCCGTAGTCATTCCCCAGGTGCAGGGTGAAGTGCATCAGGTGGTAAACGACGAAGGCCAGGATGGTCAGGCCGCTCCAGATCATGATCCGGGAGGAGGGCTTGGTCTGGATCGTCGCCGGGTGGGCGTAGGCCTCGCGGGCGGCACGGTTTTCCCGCGTCAGGGAGATGGTGGCGGCGATGTGCAGCACCACGGCGACCAGCAGGCCGGCCCGCGCGATCCACACGCCGGTGCCGTGGAAAAGCTCGTGGAGCTGCTGGGCGTAGTCGTTGAAATGCTCCCGCCCGGCGAAAACCAGCAGGTTCCCCGCCAGGTGGCCGGCCAGGAAGAGCACGAGCACCAGACCGGTGATGGCGACGACGAACTTGCGCCCGATGGAGGATTTCCAGACCCGGGTGACGATGGGATACGAGGAGGCGGCTGCGTTCATGGGCGGCGATTTTCGATCAGCGCGCGGGAGAATTAGGGCCCGCTCCCGGTGCATGCAAGGGGAGACTCCCCCGCCCGCAGGATCGGGCATGAAAAAAGCGGATCGGGCGGATTAAAACGGCTTGGCGAGGCCCAGGAAGGCCGCCACGGCCGCCACCACGAAGCAGATCGCCAGCACCGCCTTCGCGGGCATGACCTGCCGCTTCACCAGCGCCGGCGCCGCGCCCAGCACCAGCCAGAGCACGATCTTCGCATGCCACCAGCCGCCGGTTTTCACCAATTGGTGGCTGAAGAGCATGTGCAGACCCACCAGCAGCAACAGCAACAGCGAGATCCCGTGCAGCGCGGAGGCCAGCTTCCGGTTCTTTTCATCCGCCGCCGCCACGATCGCCCCCAAGGCGGTGAAAACACCCAGGGCGGCAGCGATGTGAACCGTGAGGAGGAGATTGCGCACGAGCGGATCCATGATCCGCAGTCTCGCCACGCCGGGCGGGAACGGGCAAGCGAAACTGATGGCAAAGGAAGGAGCTATCGGCCGCCCGTTGAAAGCAGCGGCAGCCTTTCGATGTCACGTTCCACTTTAAGTGATCTCCACTGGAGGTATTAAGCGGTGCATGACCGACGAAGCGTACATAAATGAGCTGATGGACGGCTTCTTCGACGGAAACCGGATCGACGTAGCCGAGCTGAATGAGATCGCGGCCTCGCTGGCAGACCCCCGATGTCGCGCAGCGGTCTGGGAGCGCCTTCTTGAGAGAAGCAAGGACCTGCGCGATCCCGAAAGGCGGGAATACTTGGCGATCACGGTCTTCGAGCTGCTTGCGGAGCCTCCGGTGAACGAGCTCTGGCTGGAAGCTCTGCCGGTCCTTCTCGCGACCCCGCAGCTCCATTGGGCCGTGTGCCGTGCGTATTTGCATCAAAAGGCGGCCTTGGTGGAACACCTGGAGATCCTGCGGGACAGGTTCGAAAGCGACGGGCAGTGAAGGAAGGATTTCCGCGCCCCGAAGGGGCACCGCAACAAAGCCCGGGGGTTGGCCGACGAAGGAGGCCTACCCCGGGACACGGCCCGGAGGAAAAGCCATCCCCGAAGGGGATGTGCACGGGCGCGTTCGCGGGACGATGCGCCGCTGTCGCGAATGCCGGACGCTCCCCTCCGCAACACCTTCGGCGTTGGTCCTGCTTTCCCGGGCAGCGTCGCTTAATCCCTCCCGACGGTCGCCCGGCAGTTCCCCTCCCCCGCTAGATCCATGCGGACCCACAGGCCGGATCCCGGATCAAGAATGAAGTCGATGCGCTCGCTATCGGCACGCCTCGCCGGGAGCCGGGTGCCAAGTGACCCGGCATCCACCGGTAGATCTTTTCCCCCGAGATAGCCGTAGCGGTAGGAAAGTTCCAGCGCGTGCGACAACTTTTGGCGGAGGATCCACGCCGCCTCATGCCACTTCCACGCCACATAAACGGTGACGAAAACATTCAGGACGAGGAGGAGCGTGAATAGGCGTTTAAGCTGCTTCATGGATCGGGGCGACCGGTCGCACCCCCTGTCAGAAACCCGTGGAAGCGGAAGACGGCCGCTGCGATCTGCCCTGCCCAGACAAAGTTCCAGGCCAACGGGTTTGTTCCGTGTAGAAATGGAACTGCCCCGGCGGACACACAATGGCCTCATCTATCTCATTCTGGTGGTGGCCATCGCCGGCGGCCTGACCTACTTTCTGCATGAGCGGTCAGTAGCAGCCTCCTTGCAGCTTGATGCCACCGCTCGCTTGGATGTCGTAATAATGGGGAACTGCATCGTGAAGCTGGAACTTGAAACCGGCGGCGGGTGGCGCAGGCATGCTGGTCTCGGCGAATGGATTTCCTTCGAGAAGCTCCGGTCGATCTATCCGGAGACTCTCGATGTCAGGACGGAAGACAGCATCGGCAGGCGGTACTACCTCGTGCGGGATGATTGGGGGGCGAGAATTTGCCGCGATGGAGGAGAGTGTCTGGGTGAAGTGAAGCTGACCCGCCAGGACGACCCCCAAGCCGATATCCCGGGGGCGCCTTGAGGCGGCGCAATCAGAGGCAGCGCAAAATCGACTTGGAGAGCTTGCGGCCGACGACATGCTAGGTCGGCCAAGCCTCATGAAGACCCAGTATTTCACCGCCACGAGCCTCGATGGCTTCATCGCCACGGAGGATGATTCCCTCGAATGGCTATTTCCGCTCGGGAGTGTGGGCGATTCCAGCTATCCGGACTTTATCGCTGGCGTCGGTGCGCTGGCGATGGGCTCGACGACCTACGAATGGATGCGGGAGCACTCCGATCAGGTGCTGGCGGAAACGGGATCCCGCTGGCCCTACACTCAACCCGCGTGGGTCTTCACCCGCCGCTCGCTGCCTACCATCGAAGGCGCGGATATTCGTTTCGTCCGGGATGATGTGCGGAAAGTCCATGCCCGGATGAGCGAAGCCGCGGCCGGGAAGAACCTATGGATCGTGGGCGGGGGCGATCTCGCCGGGCAGTTCCACGATGCGGGCTTGCTGGATGAGATTATCGTCCAAGTGGGATCGGCGACCTTGGGAAAGGGCAAGCCGCTCTTCCCCCGGAGGGTGCTCAGCCCGGCCCTGCGATTGATCTCTGTGCGGCAACTCGGCCCCGGCATGGCCGAACTGCACTATGAAGTCGTGCGGGGTGAGAATGAACGATGAGCTTTTCCTGAGCAGAGAGCGCCCCCTCACACCCCCGCTTCCAGCTTCGGGATCGCGGCGAGGAGCTTCTGGGTATAGGGGTTCCGCGGGTTGGCGAAGAGCGCTTCGGCTTCGCCTTCCTCGACGACCTTGCCCTTGTACATGACCACGATGCGGTCGGCGAGGTAGCGGACGACGCCGAGGTCGTGGGTGATGAAAATCATCGTGAGGCCCAGCTCCTTGCGGAGCTTTTTGAGGAGGTTCAGGATCTGCGATTGGATCGAGACATCGAGGGCGGAGACCGGCTCGTCGGCGATGATGAGCTTCGGCTCGGGGGCCAGGGCGCGGGCGATGGCGATGCGCTGGCGCTGGCCGCCGGAGAATTCGTGCGGGTACTTCTTCTGGAAGCGCGGGTCGAGCCCCACGGTCTGCATCAGGGTGGCCACGCGCTCGTTCAGCGCCGCGCCCTTCACGCGGGGGTGGCGCTGCTTGATCGCCTCCGCCAGCGTGTCGAAAACGGTCATCCGCGGGTTGAGCGAAGCGTAGGGGTCCTGGAAGACCATCTGGAAGTCCAGGCGGCGCTTCCGCACTTCCCGGGGCGGCAGCAGCGCCAGGTCCTCGCCGTCCAGGATGATGGAGCCGGCGGTGGGGCGCAGCAGCTGCATCACGGTGCGGGAGAGCGTGGACTTGCCGCAGCCGGACTCCCCCACCAGGCCCAGGATCTCGCCCTTTTCGAGCGAGAGCGTCACGCCATCCACCGCGCGGATGGTTTCCACCTTCGGGGCGAAGAAGGAGCCGGCGCGCTTGCGGAAGTGGGTCTGGAGATCGCGGATTTCAAGGTAGGCCACGGGCTTTTCAAAGCACGCCACGCTCCGCTCGGCACGGAAAAACGTCCAAGGGGAGCGCACGCGCTCCCCGCGTGCACCGGAGTGCGCCCTCGCGCTCCGGTGCCCGCTTGCCCTCGACCGTCGATGCAGGGCACGGGAAAAAACCGGACCAAGATGGATGGAATGGATAGGATCAGCCTCCCCGAGCCGCAGCGCCCTCTACCTTCCAATACTAAATCCCATCCATCCTATCCATCCCGGTCCCTCACCCATCCCGGTCCCTCACCCATCCCGGTCCCGGTCTGCCGGTCCCCGTCGAAAAAGCCCGCTTTACCTCGCGGGGCGGGCTGGCGCAGGATGGCCCGCTAGGAATGGGAACCGATTTGGCCCGGCCCCTGCTAGAGCGCTCTCCACCCCAAGTTTACGCATGTTCGAGGCCTACGAGGCAGATGGATTTTTTGACGAGATGTTCGCCCCGGAAGGCGAGGTCAGGCCCCACTACCGGGCCTTGCTGAATCGTTTCACCGGGATCGCCGCCGATGATTTCGAGGCCCGCCGCGCGGCCTGCGACCAGCATTTCCTCCGCCAGGGCGTGACCTTCAACGTCTATCACGACGACCGCGGGACGGAGCGCATCTTCCCCTTCGATCCGGTGCCGCGGGTCATCCCCGCCGCCGAGTGGGAGCACCTGGAGGCCGGGCTCACGCAGCGGATCATCGCGCTGAATCTCTTCCTCCACGATATTTACCACGAGCAGCACATCCTGCGGGACGGGATCATCCCGCGCTTCTACATCGAGGAAGCGAAGCACTACCGCCCCGAGTTCCGCGGCATCAATGTGCCGAAGGACATCTACATCCACATCTGCGGCAGCGATCTGATCCGCGGCGCGGATGGCACCTACTACGTGCTGGAGGACAACGGCCGCTGCCCCTCCGGTGCCTCTTACCTGCTGGAAAACCGGAACGCCCTGAAGCGCGCCTTCCCCAGCCTCTTCGAGTCCCTGGGCGTGCGGCCGGTGGATTCCTACCCGCGCGAGCTGCTGGAGATGCTCCACCACGTCTCCCCCCACCGCGAGGGGGAGCCGGTCTGCGTGCTGCTGACGCCGGGCTGCTACAATAGCGCCTACTTCGAGCACTGCTACCTGGCCCGCGAAATGGGCATCGAGATCGTGGAAGGCCGCGACCTCGTGGTGCTGGATGATTTCGTGTACATGCGCACGACCAAGGGCCTGGTGCGCGTGGACGTGATCTACCGCCGCATCGACGACGATTTCCTGGATCCCACCGTCTTCCGGAAGGACTCGGTGCTGGGCGTGCCCGGCATCATGCGCGCCTACCAGGCCGGGAATGTGGCGCTGGCGAATGCCGTGGGCACCGGCGTGGCGGATGACAAGGTGATCTACTACTTCGTCCCGAAGATCATCGAGTACTACCTCGGCCAGGACCCGATCCTGCCGAACGTGCCGACCTTCCTGGCCTCCGAGGAGAGCGACCGGAAGTACATCTTGGAGCACCTGCCCGAGCTGGTGGTGAAGGCCGCGAACGAATCCGGCGGCTACGGGATGCTCATGGGGCCCTCCGCCAGCAAGGAGGAGCTCGCCGCCTTCCGCGACAAGATCATCGAGGACCCGCGGAATTTCATCGCCCAGCCGGTGGTCTCCCTGTCCCGCTCCCCCACCTGGTGCGAGGGGAACATGGAAGGCCGCCATATCGACCTGCGCCCCTACATCATCTACGGGAAGGACGTGAAGATCGTCCCCGGCGGCCTGACCCGCGTGGCCCTGCGGAAAGGCTCGCTGGTGGTGAATTCCTCCCAAGGCGGCGGCAGCAAGGACACCTGGGTCTTGAAATGAGCCGCTGCGAAGCAATCCAACCACGAATGGACGCCAATGGACACGAATGAGGGGAAGGCTGCGGGCGCGTCCTCCTCACGGCGGGCGGCGCAGCCGTCCCTTGGACTGCGGCAGCCTGCTGCCGCTTTTCTTCCCCGCAGCCTGCTGCGGGG